>NZ_JBEZYG010000006.1:0-385921 GCF_040638385.1 Streptomyces sp. NPDC026589 | reverse complement strand
GCATCTCGCTTTCCAGGTCCTCCGCTTTCGCGTTCTCCCTTTCCGGCGAGTCCGACTTTACCAGACTCTTTTTCGTTCCGTTTCCGGTCCGAATTCGATTTCTGATGGCCTGCGGAGTGGCCTTGCCTTTCGGCTGATCCGACTTTATCAGAGATTCTGAGTCGGAATTCCCGCCTCGTCCGGGGCTTCCCAGGCGCACGAGTGCGCGCGGTGCTTCCCGTTCAGGCGGAGACGTAAACGTACTGGAGCGGGGCTCCCCGATGCAAATCGGGGGCCCCGCTCCAGGTCAGGCGGTCGTGAGGGATCAGACCTCGACGACGACCGGAAGGATCATCGGGCGCCGGCGGTAGGTGTCGGACACCCACTTGCCGACGACCCGGCGGACCATCTGCTGGAGCTGGTGGGGCTCCATCACGCCGTCCTGTGCCGACTTGTCCAGGGCCTCCTGGATCTTCGGCGTGACGGCAACGAAGGCGCCGTCGTCGATGCCGGAGCCCCGGGCCTGGATGTGGGGGCCGCCCACGATCTTGCCGGAGGAGCTGTCGACCACGATGAACACCGAGATGATGCCCTCGTCGCCGAGGATCCGGCGGTCCTTGAGGGAGGTCTCGGTGACGTCTCCGACGGAGAGGCCGTCGACGTAGACGTAACCGGCCTGGACCTTGCCGACGATCTTCGCCTTGCCGTCGATGAGGTCGACGACCACGCCGTCCTCGGCGATGACGATGTGGTCCTTCGGCACGCCGGTAAGGGCGCCCAGTTCGGCGTTGGCGCGCAGGTGGCGCCATTCGCCGTGGACCGGCATCAGGTTCTTCGGCTTGCAGATGTTGTAGAAGTACAGCAGCTCGCCGGCCGAGGCGTGGCCCGAGACGTGGACCTTGGCGTTGCCCTTGTGGACGACGTTGGCGCCCCAGCGGGTCAGGCCGTTGATCACGCGGTAGACCGCGTTCTCGTTGCCCGGGATCAGGGACGACGCGAGGATCACCGTGTCGCCCGGGACGATCCGGATCTGGTGGTCGCGGTTGGCCATCCGGGAGAGCGCGGCCATCGGCTCACCCTGCGAACCCGTGCAGACCAGCACGACCTCGTCGTCCGGGAGGTCGTCGAGGGTCTTGACGTCCACGACCAGTCCGGCGGGAACCTTCAGATAGCCCAGGTCACGGGCGATGCCCATGTTGCGGACCATCGAGCGGCCGACGAAGGCGACCCTGCGTCCGTACTCATGTGCGGCGTCCAGGATCTGCTGGATGCGGTGCACATGGCTGGCGAAGCTCGCCACGATGATGCGCTTCTGGGCGTTCGCGAAGACCGTGCGAAGGACGTTGGAGATGTCCCGCTCGGGCGGCACGAAGCCGGGAACCTCGGCGTTCGTGGAGTCGGAGAGGAGGAGGTCGATGCCTTCCTCGCTCAGCCGGGCGAACGCGTGGAGGTCGGTGAGACGGCCGTCCAGCGGAAGCTGGTCCATCTTGAAGTCACCGGTGGCCACGGCCATGCCCGCAGGGGTGCGGATGGCGACGGCGAGAGCGTCCGGAATGGAGTGGTTGACCGCGATGAACTCGCAGTCGAAGACGCCGATGCGCTCGCGCTGGCCCTCGGTGACCTCAAGGGTGTACGGGCGGATCCGGTGCTCCTGGAGCTTCGCCTCGATGAGCGCGAGGGTCAGCTTCGAGCCGATGAGGGGGATGTCCGGCTTCAGGCGCAGCAGGTACGGGACACCACCGATGTGGTCCTCGTGGCCGTGCGTGAGGACGATGCCCTCGATGTCGTCCAGGCGGTCCCGGATCGTGGTGAAGTCCGGAAGGATCAGGTCGATGCCCGGCTGCTCCTCCTCGGGGAAGAGGACGCCGCAGTCGACGATGAGCAGGCGGCCGCCGTACTCGAAGACCGTCATGTTGCGGCCGATCTCGCCCAGGCCGCCGAGCGGGGTGACCCGCAGGGCGCCCTTCGGGAGCTTCGGCGGGGTACCGAGTTCAGGATGCGGATGACTCAAAAGACTCTCCTTACCACGCACGCCACGTACCGCTGAGGCACGTGGCGCGCATGTCATTCGTGCACTTGCTGTTGTCTTGGGGTGGTGCTCATGCGAGTCGCCTCGCGTGTTCAGTTGTGAAGTCTGTGTTCAAAGAAGTCGGTGTCTAGAGCTGTACCCCGCCGGCGGCGAGATCGATCTTGAGCTGGGCCGTCTCCTGGGCGCTGAGTTCCACCAGCGGCAGGCGCAGCGGTCCGGCCGGGAGTCCCTGGAGGGTCAGGGCTGCCTTCGTGGTGATGACGCCCTGGGTACGGAACATCCCGGTGAAGACCGGGAGCAGCTTCTGGTGGATCTCGGTGGCCTTCTGGACGTCGCCGCTCACGTACGCGTCGATCAGGGCGCGGAGCTCGGGGGTGACCATGTGGCCGACGACGGAGACGAAACCGACCGCGCCGACCGAGAGGAGCGGCAGGTTGAGCATGTCGTCGCCGGAGTACCAGGCGAGTCCCGATTCGGCGATGGCCCAGCTGGCGCGGCCCAGGTCGCCCTTGGCGTCCTTGTTCGCGACGATCCGCGGGTGGTCGGCCAGCCGGACGAGGGTCTCCGTGTCGATCGGCACTCCGCTGCGGCCGGGGATGTCGTACAGCATCACGGGCAGGCCGGTGGAGTCGGCGATGGCCGTGAAGTGCCGGAGCAGGCCCTCCTGCGGCGGCTTGTTGTAGTACGGCGTCACGGCGAGCAGCCCGTGGGCGCCGGTACGCTCGGCCGTCCGGGCGAGCTCGACGCTGTGCCGGGTGTCGTTGGTGCCGATGCCGGCGACGACATGCGCTCGGTCGCCGACCGCTTCGAGCACCGCCCGTACGAGCTGGTCCTTCTCCGTGTCACTGGTGGTCGGGGACTCACCGGTGGTGCCGTTGACGATCAGGCCGTCATTGCCTGCGTCCACCAGGTGGGCGGCGAGCCGCTGGGCGCCGTCGAGGTCGAGAGCGCCGTCCGCCGTGAAGGGCGTGACCATAGCGGTGAGGACCCGCCCGAAGGGGGTCTGCGGAGTGGAGATCGGAGCCATGGGTAACACGCTACTCGCTGCTCAGCGCGCGGGGTCCCCTCGGGGGGACGGGGAAGAGGAGCCCGGCACTGCCTGCTCGGGGGTTCAAGCAGTGCCGGGTCCGTTTGATCAGCCTAGATGAACTTCTCGAAACGCCGCAATACGGACACCGCCTACGGGGCTACCCGTCCATTTTTGTTGAAGGCCGCATGAGTGAGCGGCATGAGCTGCTCCCAGTGGGCTTCCATCTGCTCGCCGACCATCTCGATCTCGCGTTGCGGGAAGGACGGAACCTTCGCCAGCTCGTGCTGGGTGCGCAGGCCGAGGAAGTGCATCAGGGAGCGTGCGTTGCAGGTGGCGTACATCGTGGAGAAGAGGCCGACCGGCAGGACCGCACGGGCGACCTCGCGGGCCACGCCCGCGGCCAGCATCTCCTGGTACGCCGCGTAGGAGGCCCGGTAGGACTCCTCCATGGCGCGGGTCGCCAGGTCGTACTGCTCCTCGGTGCCCTCGACGAACTCGTACTTGCCGGGGCGGCCCTGCTGGACGAGCTTGCGGGAGGTTCCGGGGACGTAGAAGACCGGGTCCAGCTCCCTGTAGCGGCCCGATTCCTCGTTGTACGACCAGCCGACGCGGTGCCGCATGAACTCGCGGAAGACGAAGATCGGGGCGCTGACGAAGAACGTCATCGAGTTGTGCTCGAACGGGCTGCCGTGCCGGTCCCGCATGAGGTAGTTGATGAGCCCCTTGGAGCGCTCGGGGTCCTTGGTGACCTCTTCGAGCGACTGCTCGCCGGCGGTGGAGACCCGGGCGGCGAACAGCACGTCCGCATCGCGCGCGTCGCTCTTCACCAGCTCGACGGTGACATCACTGCGGAAGTGGGGCTTTGCGGGTTCGGGAGTGTCGGTCACCGACAGGGGTCCTTCCAATGGCGTCGCTCTGGCGGCGACCACTTTACGGGCCATCGGCACGCGTGCACGCGCCGACCTCGGGGCAGCCGTTCGTGGAGTTCCCCCAACAAGTACGGCGATTCGGGCACCGATCCGGTCTCTCGTACGTCTGACTCATTAGCAGCACCCGTCACTGAGATCAAGGAGAGTTTCCTCATGTTCCGCCGGCGTGAAGCCGTCCCGTTCTCGTTCGTCGCCGAGTCCGACCGATTCCGCAGCAATGTCACTCCCCCTCCCTCGGCCCGCGCCACCGTTCCCGAACTTCTGGGACGGTCCCTCGTCGGGCTCACCGTGGTCGCCGGCCTCGTGGGCTCGCTGCTGCTGGGGCTCCCGGGGCTCGAATCCCCGCAGTCCCCGGCGCACGGCAAGCAGTCCGAGGCGTCGCAGGGTCGCTGACTCGTACGCCGCTGACTCGTACGGACCCCCTGGGGTGGTCGGGCCGGTGGCCCTCTCGGTAGCCTCACCGGGCACAGCAATCAAGCGTGCTTGTGAGTGAGGATGAGTCGTGCCCCTGCCCTTTCTGACGGCCGACCGCGCATTCGACGCGAGCGCGGAGGACGTCGCGCTGCCGTTCGACGACCACGACAGCTGGCGGCGGCCCTACCGCCCCGGCCCGTGGCGGGTCGCGGCGGCGGCCACCCTGTTGTTGCTGGCCTCGTTCGTTCTGCTCGCGGCCATGATCATCGGTGTGGCCGGAGCGCCTTCGGGCGCCACCGTGTGCCTGGCCCTGGCCGGCGCGCTGATCGCCGCCGCCCTGCGACTGCTGCGGGTCGGCGCTTGGGTCAGCCGTCACGGAGTGCGGCGCGTCGCGTTCTTCCGGACCACCACGGTGGCCTGGAGCGGCACGTCCGCGGTTCGTACGGTCCAGCAGCCCGTGAAGTGGATGGGTCTTCCCCGTACGGTCCAGGGCCAGGCGCTCGTCGTGGTCCGGCAGAGCGGTGAGACGCTGCCGCCGCTGACCACCGACCACAACGCGGACTTCCTCGGGCGTGAGGAGGCGTTCGAGCGGGCCACGGACGCGGTGGAGGCCTGGGCGGACGAGTACCGCCAGGTGTGAGCCGCCGCTTGTACGTGGATGAGCCCGGGACCTCTTGTGGGGTCCCGGGCTCATCCGCGTACGCGGGGAAAGATGTCCTCCATCGCCGGACGGGCTTGGTTGGTGTCCTCAAGCGCCGGACGGGCCGGATGGTGCGGCCGGGCTTGATGGTGCGGGGGCGTCGGACGCACCGGAGGGTGCGGGCTCGTCGGGCGGGGCCGAAGCGGTCGCCGGGCGGGATCGGTGCAGGGCGATGGCCCTCTGCATGGCCTTGCGGGCTCTCGGCGTGTCCCTCGCGTCCTGGTAGGCGACCGCCAGCCTGAACCAGGTGCGCCAGTCGTCCGGGGCGTCCTCCGTCTCCTCGCGGCGCTTGGTGAAGACCGCGTCGGCGGCGTCCCGGTCGATGCGGCCGGACGGCGTGCGGGCCAGGTCGTCGACCGGCAGGCCGCCCTCCGCGTCCAGCTCGGCTGCCAGGGCGTTGGCGCGGCGGACGAACTGGGTGTTCTTCCAGAGGAACCAGACGCCGATCACCGGCAGGATCAGCACGGCGACGCCGAAGGTGACCGTGACCAGCGTGCCGTGCCGGATGAGCATCAGGCCGCGGCTGCCGACCAGGACGAAGTAGAAGACCAGGACGGCGGCCGTGACGATGTAGGTGATCTTTGCGCGCATGAGGGGCTCAGTCAGTTCAGGTCGAGGAAGTGTTCCAGGCCGAACGTGAGGCCCGGAGTGGTCACCACGCGGCGGACACCGAGCAGGATGCCCGGCATGAAACTGCTGTGGTGGAGGGAGTCGTGGCGGATGGTGAGGGTCTCGCCCTCGCCGCCGAGGAGCACTTCCTGGTGGGCCAGCAGGCCCCGGAGCCGGATCGCGTGGACCGGGACGCCGTCGACGTCCGCGCCGCGCGCGCCGTCCAGCGCGGTGGCGGTGGCGTCCGGCTGGGGTGCGCTGCCCGCCTTGGCGCGGGCCGCCGCGATGAGCTGGGCGGTGCGGGTGGCGGTGCCGGAGGGGGCGTCGACCTTGTTCGGGTGGTGCAGTTCGACGACCTCGGCGGACTCGAAGTAGCGGGCGGCCTGCTCCGCGAACTTCATGGTGAGGACGGCGCCGATGGAGAAGTTCGGGGCGATCAGGACGCCCGTTCCGGGGGAGTCGTCCAGCCAGGTGGTCAGCTGCGCGAGCCGTTCGTCGGTCCAGCCCGTGGTGCCGACGACGGCGTGGATGCCGTGCCGGACGCAGAAGTCGAGGTTGCCCATCACCGACGCGGGAGTGGTGAGCTCGACGACTGCCTGGGCGCCGGTGTCGGCGAGGATCTCCAGCTGGTCGCCCCGGCCCAGGGCCGCCACCAGCTCCAGGTCGTCGGCGGCCTCGATCGCGGTGACGGCCGCTGAGCCGATGCGGCCCTTCGCACCGAGAACGGCTACGCGCAGCTTGCTCATCTTGATTCCTTAAGGGATTAGGAGACCGCTTCGTGGAGGCGGTCCGCCTGCTTGTCCTTGAGCGGGCCGATGACCGAGAGCGAGGGGCGTTGGGTGAGGAGTTCGCCCGCCACCTCCCGTACGTCGTCGGGGGTGACCTCCGCGATGCGCGCGAGCATGTCGTCGACGGACATCTGCTCGCCCCAGCACAGCTCGCTCTTGCCGATACGGTTCATCAGCGCGCCGGTGTCCTCCAGGCCGAGGACGGTGGAACCGGAGAGCTGCCCGATGGCGCGGGCGACCTCGTCGTCGTCCAGGCCGTGCGTGGCGACCCGGTCCAGCTCGTCGCGGCAGATCTTCAGGACGTCGTGGACCTGGTTCGGGCGGCAGCCCGCGTACACGCCGAAGAGGCCGCAGTCGGCGAAGCCCGAGGTGTACGAGTACACGCTGTAGGCCAGGCCGCGCTTCTCCCGGACCTCCTGGAAGAGGCGGGAGCTCATGCCGCCGCCGAGGGCGGTGTTGAGGACGCCGAGCGCCCAGCGGCGCTCGTCGGTGCGGGCGAGGCCGGGCATGCCGAGGACCACGTGGGCCTGCTCGGTCTTGCGGTTCAGCAGCTCGACCTTGCCGGCGGTGCGCAGGGTGCGGGAGCCCTCGCGGGGCGCCATGGGGACGGCGTCGTGACGGGAGAGGGCCCCGGCGCGTTCGAAGGCCTTGCGGACCTGTCGTACGACCGTGGCGTGGTCGACGTTGCCGGCGGCGGCGACGACCAGGTGCGTGGGGTCGTAGTGCTTCTTGTAGAAGCGGGCGATCTGGCCGCGGTTCAGCGCGTTGATCGTGTCGACGGTGCCGAGGACGGGGCGGCCGAGGGGGGTGTCGCCGAGCATGGTGTGCGCGAACAGGTCGTGCACGCAGTCGCCCGGGTCGTCCTCGGTCATCGCGATCTCTTCGAGGATGACGCCGCGCTCGGCGTCGACGTCCTCGGGGGCGATCAGTGAGCCGGTCAGCATGTCGCAGACGACGTCGATGGCCAGCGGCAGGTCGGTGTCGAGGACCCGCGCGTAGTAGCAGGTGTACTCCTTCGCCGTGAAGGCGTTCATCTCGCCGCCGACCGCGTCGATCGCGGAGGAGATGTCGAGGGCGGTGCGCTTGGCGGTGCCCTTGAAGAGGAGGTGTTCGAGGTAGTGGGTCGCGCCGTTCAGGGTGGGCGTCTCGTCGCGGGAACCGACGTTGGCCCAGATGCCGAAGGTGGCGGACCGGACGGAGGGCAGGGTCTCGGTGACGATCCGCAGACCGCCGGGGAGGACGGTCCGGCGGACGGTGCCGATGCCGTCCTTGCCCTGGAGAAGCGTTTGGGTACGGGCGACGGCCCGCGCCTTGGAGGAGGCGCGGGCCGTCGTCGCGGAACTACGGGACGTCACTTGTCGGTGTCGTCCTTCGTCTCGTCTTCTTCACCCTCGACGACGGGGATGAGGGAGAGCTTGCCGCGGGAGTCGATCTCGGCGATCTCGACCTGGACCTTGGCGCCGACGGCGAGCACGTCCTCGACGTTCTCCACGCGCTTGCCACCGGCGAGCTTGCGGATCTGCGAGATGTGCAGCAGACCGTCCTTGCCCGGCATGAGCGAGACGAACGCACCGAAGGTGGTGGTCTTGACGACCGTACCCAGGTAGCGCTCGCCGACCTCCGGCATGGTCGGGTTGGCGATCGCGTTGATCGTGGCGCGGGCGGCCTCGGCCTGCGAACCCTGCTGGGCACCGATGTAAATGGTGCCGTCGTCCTCGATCGTGATGTCGGCGCCGGTGTCCTCCTGGATCTGGTTGATCATCTTGCCCTTCGGGCCGATGACCTCACCGATCTTGTCCACCGGAATCTTGACGGTGATGATCCGCGGGGCGTTCGGGGACATCTCGTCCGGGACGTCGATGGCCTCGTTCATGACGTCCAGGATGTGCAGACGCGCGTCACGGGCCTGCTTCAGCGCGGCGGCCAGGACCGAGGCGGGGATGCCGTCGAGCTTGGTGTCGAGCTGGAGCGCGGTCACGAACTGCTTCGTGCCGGCGACCTTGAAGTCCATGTCGCCGAAGGCGTCCTCCGCACCGAGGATGTCGGTGAGGGCGACGTAGTGGGTCTTGCCGTCGATCTCCTCGGAGATCAGGCCCATGGCGATACCGGCGACGGCGGCCTTGAGGGGCACACCGGCGTTCAGCAGCGACATGGTGGAGGCGCAGACCGAGCCCATGGACGTCGAGCCGTTGGAGCCCAGCGCCTCGGAGACCTGGCGGATCGCGTAGGGGAACTCCTCGCGCGAGGGGAGAACCGGCACGATGGCGCGCTCGGCGAGCGCTCCGTGGCCGATCTCGCGGCGCTTGGGCGAGCCCACGCGGCCGGTCTCGCCGACCGAGTACGGCGGGAAGTTGTAGTTGTGCATGTAGCGCTTGCGGGTCACCGGGGAGAGGGTGTCCAGCTGCTGCTCCATCCGGAGCATGTTGAGGGTGGTGACGCCCAGGATCTGGGTCTCGCCACGCTCGAACAGCGCCGAGCCGTGCACGCGCGGGATGGCCTCGACCTCGGCGGCGAGCGTACGGATGTCCGTGACGCCACGGCCGTCGATGCGGACCTTGTCCTTGATGACGCGCTCGCGGACCAGCTTCTTGGTCAGCGAGCGGTACGCGGCGGAGATCTCCTTCTCGCGTCCCTCGAACGCCGGCAGAAGCTTCTCCGCGGCGATCTCCTTGACGCGGTCCAGCTCGGCCTCGCGGTCCTGCTTGCCGGCGATGGTGAGCGCCTGCGTCAGCTCGGAGGTGACGGCCTTGGAGAGCGCCTCGAAGACGTCGTCCTGGTAGTCCAGGAAGACCGGGAACTCTCCGACGGGCTTGGCGGCCTTGGAGGCCAGGTCCGACTGGGCCTTGCAGAGCGCCTTGATGAAGGGCTTCGCGGCGTCCAGACCGGCGGCGACGATCTCCTCGGTGGGAGCCTCGGCACCGTCCTTGACGAGCTGGATGGTCTTCTCGGTGGCCTCGGCCTCGACCATCATGATCGCGACGTCGCCGTCCTCCAGGACGCGACCGGCGACGACCATGTCGAAGACGGCGTCCTCGAGCTCGGAGTGCGTCGGGAAGGCGACCCACTGGCCCTTGATCAGGGCGACGCGGGTGGCGCCGATCGGACCGGAGAAGGGCAGGCCCGCCAGGATGGTGGAGCAGGAGGCGGCGTTGATCGCGACCACGTCGTACAGGTGGTCGGGGTTGAGCGCCATGATCGTCTCGACGATCTGGATCTCGTTGCGCAGGCCCTTCTTGAAGGAGGGGCGCAGCGGCCGGTCGATCAGGCGGCAGGTGAGGATCGCGTCCTCGGAGGGCCGGCCCTCGCGGCGGAAGAAGGAGCCGGGGATCTTGCCGGCCGCGTACTGCCGCTCCTCGACGTCCACCGTGAGGGGGAAGAAGTCGAGGTTGTCCTTGGGCCGCTTGGAAGCGGTGGTGGCCGACAGCACCATGGTGTCGTCGTCCAGGTACGCGACGGCGGAGCCTGCGGCCTGCTTGGCCAGGCGGCCCGTCTCGAAGCGGATGGTGCGGGTGCCGAAGGTTCCGTTGTCGATAACGGCCTCGGCGTAGTGGGTCTCGTTCTCCACTAGTGATTTCTCCATACTCGTCGTCTTTCGTCCTCACGCCCGTGTGGCGGGGGACGGTGCGGGAGAGGCGCACCGTGGATGCGGGCCGGTCTTCGATCGAAGCTCCCGGGCATGTTCCCGGGGGCCACTACCGAGGACCGGCGGCGGCGTCGTCGCGCCTCTCCCTCGTTCTTGCGTTCCTGCGTTTTCTGCTCGCGCGTTCCCGCTGATGCGTTCTCGGGCGAGCGGGTGTCACTGCACCCAGGTTACTGAGCTTGACACCGGTCGTGCACATACGGCAAAGGGAGCGGTCCCCTCAAACGCGGGAACCGCTCCCTTTCCACAGCGTCCTTACTTGGCGCCGCCGGCCGCACCACGGCGGATGCCGAGGCGGTCGACGAGTGCACGGAAGCGCTGGATGTCCTTCTTGGCCAGGTACTGCAGGAGGCGGCGACGCTGGCCGACCAGGATCAGCAGACCACGACGGGAGTGGTGGTCGTGCTTGTGCGTCTTGAGGTGCTCCGTCAGGTCCGAGATCCGGCGGGAGAGCATGGCGACCTGGACCTCGGGGGATCCGGTGTCACCCTCCTTCTGGGCGAACTCGGACATGATCTGCTTCTTCGTAGCGGCGTCGAGCGGCACGCGTACTCCTCTTGATGTTCGAAGCGCCCACGAGTGCCCCTGGTCTTGATCTCAGGGGAGCTTCCGTGACTCGGAGGCGAAGGTCCGATGAGCGCAGCCCCCAGGATGATCCGAGGACGCGTACACAAACGGCCACTGGACAGAGTACCAGCCATTCGGGTCATGCCTCACCGCTGGTCAGCCGGTGCCCGCCGCTGACCGGCCGGCGCCCGCCCACCGGTCGGCCGGCGCCCTTGGGTGATCATTCGGCGCCCTTCGGCACCCTTCGGCACCCTTCGGCACCCTTCGGTGATCAGCTGGTGAGGGCCCGGATCGAGTGGTAGACGTCGAAGACCGCGAGGCAGAGCGGGAGCAGGGTCAGCAGGACGACCGTCTCGGCGATCTCCAGGAAGCGTCCCCAGAACGGGGTCACCCCCTTGCGCGGCACGATCAGGCCGATGGCGGTGATCAGGACGGCTACGCCGGCGACCGCGGCGGCGAGCCACACCGTACGGATGTCGAGTGCGGCGCTCTCACCGCGCAGCGCGTCGCGCACCATGGCGACCGGCGGGTTGAGGGAGAGCCCCAGGCCCAGCAGGACGAGGGAGCCGAGGCCGGCGGCGAGCGCGCAGCCGACCTGGGCCGTGTAGCGGAACAGATGGGCGCGCATCAGCATGGCGACGCCGGTGGCCAGGGCGAGCAGCTGACCCCAGACGTTGTTCGAGAATCCCAGCACCGCGGCGGCGGCCACGGCGACCAGGGCGCAGCCGCCGACCAGGCCGAGGAGCAGTTCATGGCCGCGCCGCGCCTGGGCGGCGAGGCGTACGGCGTCCACCGGGCCCGTGGACGCGGGCTCGGAGGTCCCGTAGTCGCCGACCGTGGTGCGGGGCGGCTCGAACCCGATGGGCAGCCGGGCGAAGCGGGTGGAGAGTCCCGGCAGGAAGGCGAGGGCCCCCACGGCGAGCGGGGAGCACACGGCGGCGGCCTCGATCGGCCTCATGTCGCTCAGGATCGCGATGAAGGTGACCAGGAGGCCGACGGCGCTCGCGAAGACGAACGCGACGAACGGCCCGTCCCCGCCGGGCGCGACGATCATCAGAATGACCGCCACGACCAGGACGGCCGCACAGGCGAGCAGGAACTGAAGCCGTCCGATGCCCTGCCCGGCGCTCAGGGGAAGCAGGCCGGAGCCGGCCACCGCCGCGTTCACCAGGGCGCCGGTGCCGAGCGCGATCGACGAGGCACGGTCGTCGTACACCCGCGCACGCACACAGGCGAAGGCGAGCAGGAGCAGGGCGACGACGCCCGCCAGGATTCCGGGCAGGCCGTTCATGTCGTGGCGCGGGTCGGCGGTCCACAGCACGAAGCCGAGCAGCGTCAGCAGGACGGAGCCACCGAAGAGGCCGGCTCCGCGCATGAGGGCGTCGCCCCAGAGCGTGCGGTCCTTGGCCACGGCGGTGGCGACGGCGTCCGACACGTCGTCGAAGACGGCGGGGGGCAGTGATTCGGAGAAGGGCCGCATCGACAGCAGCTCGCCGTCGAGGATGCGGTGGCCGGCGAGCGTACGGGCGCTGTCCAGGACCGTGCCGTCGCGGCGCACCAAGTGGTAGCCGACGGGTGCGCCCGGAGCGGGGCTCTGTCCGGACAGCCG
This sequence comes from Streptomyces sp. NPDC026589, assembly GCF_040638385.1. Taxonomy (NCBI): domain Bacteria; kingdom Bacillati; phylum Actinomycetota; class Actinomycetes; order Kitasatosporales; family Streptomycetaceae; genus Streptomyces; species Streptomyces sp. NPDC026589. The sequence goes on along the minus strand of NZ_JBEZYG010000006.1, from coordinate 373,627 downwards.
GAGGATCTCGGGGTACAGATCGGCTACGGGGATGTCCTCGGGCAGGGCCACGTCGACACGGCTGTCGGGCGCGACGACCGTGACCCGGCAGAATCCGGTGCCGCTGCCGGACGGGGTCCCGTGACTCTGCCGACCGGATCCGGTGGCTGCCGCTTGGGCCGTCATGGTCACCTGTTGCTCCCCCTACTGGCTTGTCCTGCTGCTGTCTGCGCCGCTCCCGCCGGATCGCGTCCGCTTCTGCCGGAATCACACCGCCGGGACCACGGATCGCACCGCTCGTCCCGAATGACCGTCTTCTCGGATCAGTTAGCGGATGCGTACACGCGTCGCGACACCCTACCGCCATGGGACCACCGCTTCGCCAGTAGGATCCTTCCCGCGGATGGAGCCCGTCGCCACGGGGGCGCCGATAGGAACACTTCCGTCCGGCAAGGGAATTGGTGAGCTGTGAGCCAGATCGTCGTCAAGCGCCCGCCGCGGGCCCTGCCCACCGAAGTGCCGGTCGAGCAGGTGCAGTTGCAACCTCCGCCGGAACTCCCCCGGGGCCAGCAGGAGGGGGCGCTGATGCAGCTCCTGCCGATGCTGGGCATGGGTGGTTCCGTCGTCTTCTTCTTCATGACGCCGAACCCGATCATGCGCATCATGGGCATGATCATGATCGCCTCGACACTGGCCATGGCCATCGCGATGCTCGTGCGGTACCGACGCGGCACTCAGGGCGAGCTGGCGGACATGCGCCGCGACTACCTGAAGTACCTGACGCAGACCCGGCGCGCGGTACTGAAGACGGCCCGCAAGCAGCGGGACGCGCAGTTCTACCTCCACCCCTCTCCCGAGCAGTTGTGGGCGCTCGTCGCCGAGGGCAGCCGGGTGTGGGAGCGGCGTGCCGGTGACGCGGACTTCGCACAGGTGCGCATCGGGCTGGGCAGCCAGGAGCTGGCCACGCCGCTCATCGCGCCCGAGACGGCGCCCGTGGACGAACTGGAGCCGCTGGCCGCCGGGGCGATGCAGCAGTTCCTGGCGACGCACTCCACGCTGGACGGCCTGCCCATGGCCGTATCGCTGCGGGCGTTCTACCACCTCACGATCAGCGGCCACGCGGATTCCGCGCGCTCCGCCGCGCGGGCCGTGGTCGGCGGGCTGGCCTCTCTGCACTCCCCCCAGGACCTGGTGATCGCGGTCGCGACCAACACGGAGGCCGCGCCGCAGTGGGAGTGGGCGAAGTGGCTCCCGCACGCCCAGACCTCCGGGCCCGTGGACGGAGCGGGGAGCCGGCGCCTCATCACCACCAACGCCCTGGCCCTGGAGGAGCTGCTGGCCGGACGCCTGGAGGGCAGGCCCCGGTTCCAGCCGGGCGGTCAGCCGCTCATGGAACAGCCGCACGTCGTGGTGGTCCTGGACGGCGAGTCGGTGCCCCCCATGTCGGTGCTCGCCTCGGCGGAGGGCCTCCAGGGCGTGACGGTCATCGAAGTGGTGCCGGGTGAGGTCACCGGGTCCCGCGGGGGCCTCTCGATCGTGGTGCAGCCGAAGTCGTTGCAGCTGGAGTCGGGCCAGGGGCTCGTCTACGACGGGGTGCCGGACCTGCTGAGCTACGAGGCCGCCGAGGCGCTCGCCCGCCAGCTGGCCCCGCTGCACATGGCCACCGGCGGCGACGACGACGAACCTCTGCTGGCCAACCTGGAGTTCACCGATCTGCTGAACCTGGGGGACGCCGCCTCGATCGAGGTCAGCCGGACCTGGCGGCCGCGATCGCAGGCGGAGCGGCTGCGGGTGCCGATCGGGGTGGGCGAGGACGGCGCGCCCGTGATGCTGGACCTCAAGGAGGCGGCCCAGGAGGGTATGGGTCCGCACGGTCTGTGCGTCGGCGCCACCGGTTCCGGCAAGTCCGAGCTGCTGCGTACGCTGGTGCTCGGTCTCGCCGTCACGCACACCTCGGAGACGCTCAACTTCGTTCTCGCCGACTTCAAGGGCGGCGCGACCTTCGCCGGTATGGCGCAGATGCCCCACGTCGCGGCCGTGATCACCAACCTCGCGGACGACCTGACGCTGGTCGACCGTATGGGTGACTCCATCAGCGGTGAGCTCAACCGCCGGCAGGAGATGCTGCGCGACGCGGGCAACTACGCCAACATCCACGACTACGAGAAGGCGCGCGCGGCCGGTGCGCCGCTGCAGCCGATCCCCTCGCTCGTCCTGGTCATCGACGAGTTCAGTGAACTCCTCACCGCCAAACCCGACTTCATCGAGATGTTCGTCCAGATCGGCCGTATCGGCCGTTCGCTGGGTGTGCATCTGCTGCTGGCCTCGCAGCGTCTGGAGGAGGGGCGGCTGCGCGGTCTGGAGACGTATCTGTCGTACCGGGTGGGTCTGCGGACGTTCTCGGCGGCCGAGTCCCGGGCCGCGATCGGTGTGCCCGACGCGTACCACCTGCCCAACGTGCCGGGTTCCGGGCTGCTCAAGTTCGGTACGGAGGAGATGGTGCGGTTCAAGGCCGCGTACGTCTCCGGGGTGTACCGCTCGGGCGCGCACCGGGCCGTCGCGCCGGGTGCGCCGCTCCCGGTGGACCGCAGGCCGGTTCCGTTCACGGCCGCTCCGGTTCCGGTGCGGTACGTCCAGCCGGCGGCACAGCCCGGAGGCGTACCGGATCAACGTGCGACGCAGGACGACGCGCTGGCGGACACGGTGCTCGATGTGATCGTGCGCCGTCTGGAGGGCCGCGGGGCCTCCGCCCACCAGGTGTGGCTGCCGCCGCTGGACAATCCGCCGTCGCTGGACGAACTGCTTCCGGGGCTCTCCCCGGTGCAGGGCAGGGGGCTGACGCAGCCCGGCTTCGAGGGAGCCGGCCGGCTGGTCGTGCCCCTCGGTGTCATCGACAAGCCGTTCGAGCAGCGGCGCGACACCCTCTACCGGGACTTCTCCGGCGCCGCCGGCCACATGCAGATCACCGGAGGGCCGCAGTCGGGGAAGTCGACGCTGCTGCGGACGCTCATCGCCGGCTTCGCGCTCACCCACACACCGGAGGAGGTCCAGTTCTACGGCCTCGACTTCGGTGGTGGCGGTATGTCCTCGATCGCGGGTCTGCCGCACGTCGGCGGCGTCGCGTCCCGCCTCGACCCGGAGCGGGTACGCCGTACGGTCGCCGAGGTGTACGGCATCATGGCGCGGCGCGAGGAGTACTTCCGCAGTGCCGGGATCGACTCCATCGCCACGTTCCGCAGGCTGCGGGCGCGCGGTGACATCTCGGTGACGGACCAGCCGTGGGGTGACGTGTTCCTGGTCATCGACGGGTGGGGCAGCTTCCGGACGGACTACGAGGGGCTGGAGACGGCGGCCACGGACATCGCGGCCCGCGGGCTGGGTTACGGCATCCACCTGATCGTCACGGCGTCGCGTTCCATGGAGGTGCGGGCCAGTCTGAAGGACCACCTCATGAACCGCCTGGAGCTGCGGCTCGGCGACGTGATGGACTCCGAACTGGACCGCAAGGTGGCGGCCAACGTGCCCGCCGGGGTGCCGGGCCGCGGTCTGACCCCGGAGAAGCTGCACTTCATGGCGGCGGTGCCGCGGATCGACAGCATCAACTCCGACAGCGACCTCTCGGAGGCCACCGCGGCGATGAACCAGGAGGTCGCCCGGCACTGGACGGCCGCGCCCGCCCCAGGGGTGCGTCTGCTGCCGCGCGAGCTGCCGGCGAGCCAGCTCCCGGCCGGCTACGCGGTACCGGAGCGGGGCGTCGCTTTCGGTATCGACGAGAACAACCTGGAGCCGGTGTTCCTGAACTTCGAGCAGGACCCGTTCTTCCTGGCGTTCGGCGAGAGCGAGTCCGGGAAGTCCAACCTGCTGCGGTTGCTGATCAAGCAGCTGACCGAGCGGTACGACGGCGATTCCTGCAAGCTCTTCGTCATCGACAACCGGCGTTCGCTGCTCGATGTGACCCCGCGGTCGCACCTGGCGGAGTACATCCCGATGTCCAACAACATGGAACATCACATGGCGGCGCTGCACGACCTGATGAAGCGCCGCACACCGTCCGCCGACGTCACGGCGCAGGAGTTGCGCGACCAGAGCTGGTGGCAGGGCCCCACGGTGTACGTCGTCATCGACGACTTCGACCTGGTCTCCACGTCGAGCGGCAACCCGCTGTCAGCAATCACGGAGCTGCTGCCGTTCGCCCGCGACGTGGGCGTCCGCTTCATCATCGCCCGCAACACGGCGGGGGCCAGCCGGGCCCTGTACGAGCCCTTCCTCCAGCGCATGATCGAGCTGGGCGCACAGGGCGTGATGCTGTCGGGCGACCCGAACGAGGGCGACATCCTCGGCAACGTACGACCGCGCCCGATGCCTGCGGGCCGGGGCATCTTCGTCACCCGGCGCCGAGGGAACCCGTTGGTGCAGACGGGGCTGATGGAGGGGTAGCGGCGGGGCGTTGCGGCGGGGGCGGGGCGGGGAGGCGACGAGGGTCGTCCCCCGCCCGGCGGCGTCGACGCCGATGCGCCGGGGTGACGCGCAGCGAGTTACGGTTCGGTCCATGAGTGAAGGACGGGGCACCGTCGGGGACAACGCCGGAGACGACGTGGGCCAGGCCAGGGGAACCGCCGGGTACGCGCGAGCAGCGGACGTGCTGGCGGTCCAGTACGAGGAAGTCACCTTCGGCGAGGTCCACCGTGACGTGTTGGGCCTGGTACCCGCCGAGCCTGCCCGGATCCTCGACATCGGCGCGGGCACAGGACGCGACGCTGCCGCGTTGGCGGCGCTGGGGCACACCGTCGTGGCTGTCGAGCCGACGGCGGAGCTGCGGGGACATGGACAGCGAATCCATGCAGACAGCGCGATCGCGTGGGTCGACGACGCTCTCCCCACTCTTGCGCTTGACCCGTACTCGGGCCCGTTCGACGCGGTCTTCGCCACGGCGGTGTGGATGCACCTGGACGCCGAGGAACGCGGACTGGCGATGGCCAGGATCGCCGCCCTGCTGGTGCCCGACGGCCGGTTCTTCGTCAACCTCCGTCACGGGCCCGTGCCTGATGGCCGTCACATGTTCGACGTGTCCGCTGCGGAGACAGCCGAGCTGGGGGCGGCACACGGTCTGCAGACGCTCCTGAGCAGCGAGCGTTCCGATCTCCACGGCCACGAGGAAGTCCGGTGGAGTTCTCTCGTGCTCCAGGCGAAGGGGTCCCGCAGCCTACAGACCGGAGCGCGAACTTTGGACGAGGGTCCTGGTTCCTGAAGCCGTCGGGACACGTCGGGACACGTCGGGACACAGCTCAGGGTGGACACCTCCCGCGCGTGTCCACCCTGCTGTGCTGTGGTGCTTTTGGTCCTGCGGTCGAACTTCGTCAGAAGTTCGCTGCCGCCCGCTTGTCACCGCTTCGGTAGATGGGCGACGCCTCGCTGACCTTCCTGGCGATGTCATCGAGGTTGCCGCGGATGGCGTCGGCGTCCGTCCTCCACCTGTCCTGGGCGGCGGTGTAGGCGCGCTTCGCCTCTCCCTCCCACACTTCCGAGACCTTCGCGATCATGGACTGGATCTCCTTGAGGTCCATGTCGAGCTGCTTGGCCTGCTTCCGGATCTCACCGGCCGCGAGATCCAGGCTCGCGTAAGTGACGACCGTCGTACCGTCGTTGTTTCCCATGCGGTCCTCCGCTGCTTTCGAGTTACGGGATAAGGGTCAGAAGCTGTTCAGGCTGGACGACTGTTCCTTGGCACTGGTGTTGTGGCCGTCGACGACGTCCACACCCGCGAGGGCCTGGCGGATCTCGTCCTCGTTGTCGCCCGAGATGGTACGGGCGGCCTTGATGGACTCCTGGAAGCGGACGAGCTGCTTGGCCAGGCTGACCATGCGGTTGTTGATCTCGGTCTGCTTCTGGTTGAAGTGGTTGGCGCCGATGCCCTTCCACCTGCCTTCGAGGTTGTCGATCGTCGCCTGGAGCTGCCGGAGCTGCCCCTTCACCGAGTCGAACTTGATGCTGAGGTCGCCCTCCAGCTTCAGGAGCGCGGCATCTGAGACCTTCTGATCTGCCATGGTTCTCTCTTCCTTTTCGGTTGGTTCTGCAAGGCCGGCATGGGTCGCCGGCCGGTACATGCGGAACGTGCGGTCAAGCGGCCCTACGCCTGCGGACCACGGCGTAGGCCACTCCTCCGAGCACGACCACAGCTGCGGCCACTCCGAGGATCAGGCCCAACTGGCTCTCGTCCCCCGAGGACTTGGTTTCTTCCGCCGCTACCGGCTTCTCGCCCTCCGCGCCGTTCTTGGCGGGCTGCGGCGAGGCGGAGGTCGAGGCGTCGGGCTTCTTGGACGGGTCGGCGGGGCCGGTCGTCCTCTCCTTGGTGAGCGGGCTGATGTCCGGGTCGCCGGGGTCGCCCTTGCCCTTGAGGACGTTCATCGAGGGGCGGATCAGACCGTGACCGAGGTAGTTGCTGGTCTCGCCCTTCTTCCAGTCACGACTGGCCGTGTCGAAGAGGACGTTGAGCACCTGGTTGGCGGTCCAGTCGGGGTGGAGGGACCAGACGAGGGCGGCGGAGGCGGAGGCGATGGCGGTGGCGGCGCTGGTGCCGCCGTCGCCGTCGCAGTAGCTCTTGAAGGAGTTGTCGCACCAGTACGGGACGTCACTTCCGGGGGACGCTACATCCACCGTGCCCGCGTGCTGCGAGTAGAAGGAGACCTTCCCCTTGCGGTCTGCTGAAGCGATACCCACTACCTCAGGGAAAGCGGCTGGATACCCCTGCTTGTTCTTTTTATGCCCTTCATTCCCTACGGCCGCAAAGAGCAGCTTGCCTTTACTTTCTGCGTACTTGATCGCTTCATGTTCCTGAGGCGAGAAGTAAAAGCCACCGAAGGACATGCTGATGATCCGTGCATCACCGTCGGCCGCAGCACGGATGGCGTTCGCCGTGTCCTGAATCGTGATGGAGGGCTTCTTCTTCTCGAACTCGCCCAGGGCAACGCGCAGAGGAATGATCTTGGCTCCCGGGGCGAGTCCCTTCAGACCGCCTCCCTTGCCTGTCCCGGCGATCAACTCAGCCATCGTCGTACCATGACCGTCATAGTCGTCGGTTTCGTCGCCTGGCGCCTCGGTTGCGTCGACTCCCTTGAGCACTTGTCCCTGCAGCGACGGCGTGGACGAATTCACACCCGAGTCAATGACAGCGACTTTGACGCCTTCGCCCGTTGTGACCTTCCACATGTCCTCAGCCTGCATCGCGCTGAGATACCACTGCTTCGACTGCGTATCGGCGGCGGCGGGCTGCGCCGCGCCGACGAACAACACACTCCACGAAGCGGCCACAGCCAACGCGCCGAGCCCACGTACGCGCCTCTGAGCTCGGCTCATTCCTGCTGTCATCCCGGCTTCCGTACCTTCCCTGGGGCTGCTACTCGACCACCGGCGGCACGGCTCCGCGCCGACCGGCATTCCACGTCTCTTCGTCTTCCGTCAGGTAGTCGGGACGGGTCGAACCGTTGTCGTCCTCTTCCTCCCGGCCGGAATTCCGCCGGCCGGCAGGACCACGGACGAGCCCTGCCCCACCGGCCGTGAAGCCCTTGGCATTCGAGCTGGCTCCCCCAGCCTTGCGGGGAGCACCCACGACTCCGTTGGCTCCCGAAGCCTGAGCGGGCCGTCCGCCGGGCCGGGATGCGGCAGCCGCTGCTCCACGTCCTCCGATCACGCCCCGCTGACCGGCAGCTCCGGTCCTTCCCTGGGGCGCATTCTGAGGGGTTCCGCCGACGATGCCGGTTCTCCCTCCCCCACGAGGACCTCCGACTGTGGACGTTCCTCCTTGGCCGGTAACCGGTCGTCCACCGGTCGGAGTGGAACGGCCAGTGATCGGCGCCTGCGGCCCGACCGGTGGACGGGTGGACGTCCCTCCACCTCCCATGGGGCTGGGACGGCCGACCGGAGGCCCACCCGGGCCCTTGGCCACGGGCCCTCCCCCGGCGGGCTGCGCCTTACCAAAGCCCGGGCCTGCCGGGTTCACCGTCCGTTGCGTTGCAGGCCCTGTCGTACGCGGCGGGTTCCCCTGCGTGGTGGTCATGAAGGGCGGCGGAACGGGCGAGGGCTGCGGAACAGTGGGCCCCGTCATGGGTGTGGGCGACGGGAGCGGAGGCGTGCCGGTAATCGTCGTCGGAGCAGGCGGCGTTTTGACGCTATTGATCTCCGTAGCTGTGCTCCCGTCCGGCAAGGGTGCCGAGCCGAGAACCTGAGCTGGTGGACTACTGGTTGTGGCTACCGGAGCGGGGTCCCCCGCCGTAGAGCGTCCTGAAGAGTCTGGCACTGGACTGTTGCCGAGACTCTCGGAGCGCTCGCCGGAAGTACCGGAGGTCGGGGTGCCCCAACGATCCCTCGGCGGAGGCATATAGATACCCAGCGGTTTATCGAACCGCGGCGGCTCCTGCCCCGCCAGCACTTCCTCGGAGACCGAGTAGTACGACGCCAACCGGTTGATCTGGTTGATCGCCTCCTGGCGGTTCTTCTCCACCTCAAGCGCCGCCGCGTACTGCGGGTTGGTCTCCGTCCGGGCCGGGAACAGGATGTCCTTCACGTCCGTCTGGATCATCCGGCGGTCGCGCGGCGGCATGGCGCTCTTCACCGACGCCAGGCCCGTGCCCGCGACCGTGATCTGGGTGCCGGCCGCGTCCGCGAAGTCGCCCAGCTTCTCGGCGTGGGCGACCAGGCCCGTGCCGAAGGCCCGGAAGGCCGTGCCGGACTCGCCCTCCCAGTCGACTCCCTTGAGGTGGTCCTTCAGCTCCTTCGCCGCGCGCCGAATGGCGTCCCTGGCCTTCCAGAGGGCCTCGCCGGCGCTCTCCAGGTGTTCCGGGTTGGAGTTCTCCACCATGTCGATGAGGGCGTTGAGCTGATGTCCCTCGAAAGAGGTACGGCCCCCGGTGCGGGGGTTGCCGAAGCCGAAGGACTCCATGACCCGGCCGACCGTCTCGGTCATGTCCGTGACGACGATCTGGGTCTGGACCCGTCCCTCGTCCTGCTTGTGCTGCTCGGCGGGGGACAGGTTCGGCTGCTTCTCGTCGCTCATTCCGCTCCCCACCCGGCGTCCGACTGCTGGTCGTTGTTGGTCTGTTCAGGCTTCGCCTGCTCGGCCTTCGCGTGCTTCTCGCGTTCCTGTTCCATGCGCGTCTGGATCTCGTAGAACCGCCGCCTGATGTCGTCCTCGACGTTGTCGAAGCCGACGGCCGCCGCGTGCACGCCCAGGCTCAGGTACTCGATCTGGTCGCCGAGCGACTTGGAGAGCGAGACGAGGGAGGAGTGGACCCGGTTGTACTGGGTGTAGAGGCCGTCCGCCTCGGCGAAGCGTGCGTTCGGGCCGCTCAGTGAGGCCCGCGAGACCTTCTGGTCGGCGACCTTCGTCTTGCTGGCCGCCGAGCCCTCGAAGTCCGTCAGCAGGGCGTCTACACGACTCTTGAACTTCTCCAGCGCACCCACTCCGCGCCTGAGGTCACCCGTACCGCCACCGCCACCTGGATCGGTCACAATGCCGTCCTCCCCGTTCCGCATCCCCGTTTGCTCGGATCGTCCCGCGTTGCTATCGCACTGACGCGGCCCGATCCGATCTCATCCCGACAACTCTAGTCACTGCGTACGACAGCGCCAATCGACTTGCGAGTCACGTGACTTGTCTCATGACCGACTCTTCGCTCTTCGTCACCGTTCCCGTCGTCATGCCTCCTCCGCCAGGCGCCCCGCGCGTCTCCGGTTGTCCCGTACCGCCACAGCCGTACCCGCGATGGCCGCGACCAGGACTCCGCCGCCGACCATGACATACGTCGCCAGGCGCGCGTTCCGCTCGTCGGCCGTTTCGCCCAGGTGGAGTTCGGCGGGAGCGGGGGCTTTGCCCTTGCTCATCCCTTCGCTCGCGACCGGGCGGTCGATCGGCTTGTCGTCCTCGGTGAGGGCGCGAACCGGGTCGACCACGCCCCAGCCGACCAGGATGTCGTGGCCCGCGACCGAGCGTTCCGCCGTCTGCTGCATCTGCGCGACGATCTGCTCCTGCGTCCAGTCGGGGTGTTTCGCCTTGATCAGGGCGGCGACTCCCGCGACGTACGGGGCGGAGAAACTGGTTCCGTTGTCGGCGCAGTGTCCGCCTCCGGGGACCGTGGAGACCATGTCCACCCCGGGGGCGGCGATGCCGACGAAGTCGCCGGACTGGGAGAAGGCCGCCCTTTCGTTGTTCCGGTCCGAGGAGGCGACGGCGAGCACGCCCTTGAAGGACGCCGGGTAGGTCTCCTTGACGTTGCCGCCGAGCCCGTCGTTGCCGGCCGAGGCGACGACCACGACGTCCCGGGCGAGAGCGTTGTCCACGGCCTGCCGCAGTTCCGCGGACGGCTTCACGGCGTCGGCGGTGTCCTGGGAGATGTTGATGATGTCCGCGTCCGCGTCGTTGACGGCGTACTGGATCGCTCGGGCGAGGCTGTCGGCCGTTCCGTGGCCCTCGGCGTCGTTCTGCTGGATCGGGATGATCGTCGCATCGGGGGCGAGGCCGCTGAAGCCGGTGCCCTTCGCCTGGCGCGCGGCGATGATGCCGGCGACTTTGGTGCCGTGGCCCACGGTGTCCGTGGTGCCGTTCTCCTTGCCGCGTTCGATCTTCGTTCCGTCGTCGTTCTTGAGGCCCTTCGGCAGGAAGTTGCGACCCGCCCCGGTGTCCACAGCCGGCTTGAGCTGTTTGTTCCTGACGTCGACTCCGGTGTCGATGACCGCTACGCGTACGCCCTTGCCGGTGGACTGCTTCCACACCTCGTCCAACAGGACGCGCTGCAACGCCCAGGGCCGGCCCGGGTAGTTCTTCGAGGGGAACGTGCACTGGGTCGAGTCGTCCGCGGCCGCCGGGAGCGCCGGCAGGGTGACGACGAGGACGGCCGCCGCCGCCGTGGCGATGAGCAGGCGGCGGGCCGGCCCGTGGAGGTCGTGGTCGTGGATCGCCATGTCTGTGCCCCGCTCACGAACCCTGCGGCTGGCTGGCCGCGCCGGTGGAGAGCCGGGGGCCGGTCGGCAGGAGGGCGGACCAGACCGCCGGTACGGGGTGGGGGTCGACGCCCTTGTAGCCCAGCCGGTTCTGCGCCTGCTGCGCCTCCTCCTGCTGGGACTCCCGCTCCTTCTTCGAGCCGGATTCGCCGATGCCGGAGTCGCCCTGGCCGCTGTCGCTGTTGGACTGCATCGCGTAGCGCAGGCCGGTGTCGGTGACCAGGAACAGGAAGCCGGCGCTGGTCGAGGAGCCCTTGAACTGGCGGAAGAACTCGCCCGATCCCGGCGTGACGTAGGCGCTGCTGGAGCCGGTGGGGAGCGTCGCGGGGAAGCTCGTACCCACCCAGGTGCTCAGCGTGGTGGCGCCGCTGTCCGCGTCGACGCCGCGCAGTACGTTGCACACGGTGTTCCGGCTGCCCTTCTTGACTTCAGGGGAGTTGACGGGCTCGGGCTTGCTGACCGGCCAGTCCTTCTTCTGGTTGAAGGGGGCGCCCGGTTCGAATGCGCCGGCGCTGACCGGCTCGGCGTTGCCCGCCTGCTTGAGGTCCACCAGTTGCCGGCTGCTGAGCAGGAGCTTGGCGGTGAAGTCCGATACGGGCGCGACCCTGCCCGGCAGGACGACGTAACTCTGGGTCCCGGTTCCCGCTGGGGCGGTCAGGACCATGCCGACCCGGTTCGTCCGGTCGTCGAGCGTGCCGGGGGCGCCCGCGGGAGCCCCCGGGGCGCCGTCCACGGTCGGGAAGGTGATCGGGTCCCCGGTGTGGAGCGTGGCGAGCCAGGCGGCCGAGACCCGCTGGGGCTTGGGGTTCTGGTCGACCAGGGTGCGCAGGAGCAGTTCGTCCTTCTGGACGGGGTAGGCCTTGCCCGCGGCGTCCACGATGTAGCGGGTCCGATCCGGTCCCGGCCCCTCGACGTACATCAGCTGACCGCCCCGCAGGGCGTTCTTGCCCCCGGTCTTCTTCTCCTCGCGCTCGGCGAAGATGAAGGTCGCCTTCTGGATGGCCCTGCCGCCCTCGCCGGGCCGTTCGCAGACCGCCCAGCGCTTGGCCGCGCCCGCTTCCTTGGCGTCGGGCAGCCGGTCGGGGGCGTACGGGATGCCGAGCGTCGCACCGTGCGGAATCTTGCCGCTGTCCAGGACCGACTCGTTGACGTTGACGACGGTGCCCTTGTCCGGGGCGAGCAGGAGCTTGGCGGAGGCCATGTTCAGGACGGGGTGCAACTGCTTCTTGCCGTCGGTCTCCAGCACCACGTACCGGGTGGTGGATTTGCTGGCGATGATGACGTGTTCCTTGGCGACGTTCCACTTCTGGGGGGCCACCGGCTTGAACATGCCCCAGGCGCCGAAAACGGCGAGAACGACCACGGCGACGATGGCCCCGGGAAGTACCGCGCGCAGCGGTTTGGGGGCGCCTTCCTCGGAACCGGTGGGGTTGGGTTGCAGGAACTGTGCGATCAACCTCCGCTTCGCAAAGGTATAGGCGTTGAGCTCATCCCGCCGTGATGCCATGTGTCCGCTGACCCTTCTCCCCAGTGATCGAACAGGGTCCCACACGCACCGTCGGCCCCCGCTGCCGTACCGCGCCCCTACTATGCCTGCTGGGGTTCCGCTCCCTGTGCTCAGGTAGGGTGACGACCCGATCAACACCCGTGTAAAAAGCGGTGAATACGGACACGAGGGGGCAACGCGGCGATGGGTGCAGCTACGCGCGAGCGTACCGGGCGGGCCGGCCGTCGAACCTCCGGGACTTCCCGGAGGCAACGTAGCAACGAGTCGCCCGCGACGCCTCCCGCCCAGCCCTCAGGCACCCCCGGTCCGCACGCCCCCGCCGCGACGACACTGCGTTCGATCTCGCGGACCGACCGGGTGCGCCCCGTGCTGCGGCAGATGGTGATCGTCGAGGTGGGCCTCGTGATCGCCGCCGTGGGCGCGGCTCTCGGTGGCGCCTGGCTGATCCCGTCGCTCGTGGTGCTCTGTCTGCTGGTCGCTCTCGCGGTGGTACGCCGGCGGGGCCGCGCGCTCCAGGACTGGGTGTCGAGCGCGCTGGGGCTCCGGGCCCGGCGCCGGTCCGCGGCCACGCCGCCCTCGGACGCGGAGCCGATGCTGGCACCGGTCGCCGAGAACGTGCCCGGTTTCGGCCCGCAGGTGTATGTGGACCGGGCTCACCGGACGGTCGGCATGCTCGGCGACGGTACGTTCCTGACGGCCGTGGTGCGGGTGGAGGCGAGCGGCGAGTCGCTGAGGCCCGCGTTCGGCGCCCGGTCGCTCCCGCTGTCACTGCTGGGCGACGCCCTCCAGGTCGACGACATCGTGTTGGAGTCGGCGCAGTTGGTGCAGCAGGTGCGGTGCGCGCCGGCCCCTCATCTGCCGCAGCAGTCGGTGGCCCGGCTCAGTTACGCTCCGTTGCAGGACCAGACCGGTGCGCCCGCCCTGCGGATGACGTGGGTGGCGGTGAAGCTGGATCCCGAGCTGTGCCGTGAGGCCATCGAGGCGCGCGGCGGCGGGCTGGAGGGTGCGCAGCGCTGCCTGGTGAGGGTCGCGGACCATGTGGCGAGCCGGGTCACGGGCGCCGGTTTCCAGGCGGTTGTGCTCGACCAGGACGAGCTGAACTCCGCGGTGGCGACCTCCGCGTGCGCTAATCCCATCCTGTCAGGGCGGGCGGGCCGGCCGGACGCCGCTCCGCAGCGGCGCACGATGGAGACGTCCCGGGTCTGGCGGTGCGACGACCGCTGGCACACCACGTACGCGGTGGACCGCTGGCCGGAGTTGGGCCGGGGCGCGACGCCGCTGCCGCAGTTGGTCGCACTGCTGACCTCGGTGCCGGCGTACGCGACGACGTTCAGCCTCACCGTGCGCCGCGGGGTGCGCCAGGGCTCGACGAGCGTGGCCGGGCATGTGCGGGTCACCGGCGGTTCGGACACCGAACTGATCGGTGTGAGAAGGACGTTGGAGCAGGCGGCCCGGCACGCCAAGGTGGGGCTGGCACGACTGGACCGCGAGCAATTGCCGGGCGTCCTGGCCACGCTCCCGCTGGGAGGCGCACAGTGAGCAACCGGACCGAGCCCCGGCGCGGGCTGCGCGGCCCCCGTCATGCGGGTCACACCGTGGCCGCGGACCACCTGGGGGCGTTGTCCCTGCCGGTCGGCGACGACGGCGTGATCATCGGCAACGACGCGAACAACAAGCCGCAGCTGATCGGCTTCCACCGCCCGGTGCCGTACGACGTCACGCTGATCGGCGGGCTGTGGACGGCACAGGTCCTGGCGTTGCGGGCGGCGGGCACCGGTGCCCGGGTGGCGGTCGAGACCGGTCGCGTCCAGGCCTGGACCACGCTCGCCCAGGCGGCGGGTGCCGGTCTTGAGTGTGTCTCCCTGTACGACGTGGGCCGTGTTCCGCCGACGGGAGCGACCGTTGGCAGCCCCGTGGTCGTCGTGCGGGACTGCGGCATGCGACCGCCGCGCGGCCGGGTGGTGTCGTCGCCGTGGCAGTCCGTGCTGACGCTGCTTCCTTATCTGAGCCCTGTCGCACCGCGGTTGATGCGGTCGTCCGCGCTGGTGGGCATCCAGCGGGTCTCGCCCGGCGAGGCCGAGCAGATCGGCCGGATCCTGGGGCTGGCGCGCGCCGAGTACGAGGCGCTGCCCACCCTGGCGGACGGTGTCACTCTCTGGGTGGCGGGGCGCGAACACCATTGGGTGATGACGAACGCGACGGACGCCGAGACCGGACTGCTGGGCACAGCTCGCCGGATGGACTGATTCCTGCACCGTTCTGCCCACGAACACCCCTCCCTCCGGGGAACATGGACCACGCACCGAATCCGTTCGATCGAAGGGACGCCGTCATGGGCACCCAGCAGGAAAAGGACGAGCTCTACGCTCTCGACATCTCGGATGTGACGTGGCTCAGCGCGCCCGGCACCGAGGAGGCGGAGGAGCGGGTCGAGATCGCTCATCTGCCGGGCGGCGCCGTCGCCATGCGCTCCTCGCTGGACCCGGACACCGTCCTGCGGTACACGGAGGCGGAGTGGACGGCGTTCGTCCTGGGCGCTCGCGACGGTGAGTTCGACCTCACATAGGTCCCCTCACACCAGTCCCATCGGCCAGGTCCTCTCGCACAGGTGCGCTCGCACGGGTCCGGCGCCACGCGGGTCCGGTCTCGCGGTCCGGTCTCGCGGAGGCGCTGAGCGCCGCGGGGGTGGCCGCCGGAGTGAGCTTTCCCGTTTCACCCTGTACGTGTATGGCACGGATTGACCGTCTCGTCGTCCCCTTTCCTTCGCGCGTCGTTCACCGGGGTGTGACACCTGGCCCGTGGGGCGGGGTCTGCCGTGCCCCACGCCCTGCCTGAGTTCACCGGATGGCGATTAGGGTGGGTGGGGCGCGGCAGAAGAAACCTGCGAGCAGGTGATGCGCGTCGCAAGGGGGAGAGCCGGGCGTACCGGCACATCGGGAACGGTCGCCCCCACCCACCACGGCACAAGGGTGCTCGACCACACCAGGAGGCAAAGTGAACGGCGATCGGGACGAGATCCGCGGCGGATGGGACATGCCCGTCGACGAGTCGTCCGACGCGGATCCCGCCGAGATGACGGGTGAGTTCACCATCGACTACACCCCTCCCGCCTGGTACACGCAGAACGCGGCGGGGGACTCGTCGGGAGGAGCGGGCTCACACCTGGCGCCGCCTCCGCCGCCGGTCGGGGCGCCCCTGCCCTCGCCCGACCTGTCGACGACACCGGGCGGCTTCGACCCCAACTGGGCGCCCGCCCCTCCGGCGCCCGCCGAGCCGGCCGCCCCCGCGACTCCGGAGGCCCCGGTCTCCCCCGCCGTGCCGGAGACGCCGTACGCTCCCGCTCCACACACGCAGGCCCCGCACACCCGGGCTCCGGACGCTCCCGCTCCGCACACGCAGGCGCAGGACGCTCCGGCTGCTGCTCCTGCGGCCGCCGGCGGCGATGCCGGTCCGTTCGGCGGCGGCGATGTGGAGAGCGGCTCGACGATGCGGTTCTCGCCCGCCGCGCTCAAGCGGGAGATCGCGGAGCGCGACGCGGAAGCCGCGGCCGGATCCGCCGGAGGGACGGGTTCCGGAGCGGCCGCGGACGGCCTGTCCGGTGCCGGATCGACGACGGGCGACGGGAAGCCCGACGCTCTCGCCTCCGGTTCGGGCTCCGAGGGCGCTTCCTCGTCCGTTACATCCTCCACATCTCCTACGCCCTCTACGTCCTCTACGTCCTCCGAGTCGGCCGCCTCCGGTCTTCCTTCGCTCGCCGACACGGACCCCGAGGCCGCCTCCCGTACGGACGCGGGCTCCACGGATTCCGAGGACGGCGGCACGGCCGGAGCGAGCACCGACGAGGCCCCCGGCCCCGAGGGCGTACCCGCCCCCGACGCCGTTACGAACGCCGGCGTGGACGCGCAGGACGTCGTTTCGCAGCACGCGGGTCCCCAGCACTCGGGTCCCCAGGACGCCGCGCCCCAGGACGCCGCGCCCCAGGACGTACCGCCTCCCGCCGCCGACGCCCCGCAGGCCGCCGCCGCACCGGTGCCGTGGTCGCCGCCCGCCCAGGGGGGCGCGCTGCCGCCGCTGCCGCCCACCTTCCAGCCGGCCGCTCCGGCGCCCTCGGCGCCGCAGCCCGCGGCGCAGTGGCCCGGTTCCGCCCCGGCGAACGAGGCGCCCGGCGGCTACGGCTTCCCGCAGACGGGACAGCCGCCGCAAGCACCTCAGGCACCCCAGGCCCAGCAGCCGCACCAGCAACAGCCGTTCCCCGGTCAGCACGGTCAGCTCGGCCCCGGCACCGGCGCACCGCTGCCGCCTCAGGCGCACCCGCAGGCCCCCCAGGGCGCGGGCGGGTACGGCTTCCCGCCACAGGGCGGCTACGGCTTCCCCCAGCCCGGCCACCCGGGTCAGCCCGGCCACCCAGGTCAGGCGCCCAACGCGCCGCAGCCACACGCGCCGTTCCCCGCCCAGGGCACCCCCAACCTCCCCGCCCCCGTCGCCCCGCAGCAGCCGGAGGCATACGGACAGCAGCCCCAGGCCGCCCAGCCCCAGCCGCCTCGGCAGCCGCACCAGTCGCCGGTCGACCCGCGTACGGGCGGAGCCTGGCCCACCCCGGTCGCGCACGACCAGCGCGAGCGGTCGGTGCCCGGCGCCCCGCTCGGGTACACGGCGGCCGTCGAGCTCTCCTCCGACCGGCTGGTGCGGGGCAAGCAGAAGGCCAAGAGCAGCCGTAACCCCTCCGCAGCCTCCCGGTTCAAGCTGGGCGGCAAGAAGGAGGAGGCCGAGCGGCTGCGCAAGCTGGAGCTGATCCGCACCCCGGTGCTGTCCTGCTACCGGATCGCCGTCATCAGCCTGAAGGGCGGTGTCGGCAAGACCACCACGACGACGGCGCTGGGTTCGACGCTGGCCACCGAGCGGCAGGACAAGATCCTCGCCATCGACGCCAACCCGGACGCCGGCACGCTGGGCCGACGGGTGCGCCGCGAGACCGGGGCCACCATCCGCGACCTGGTCCAGGCGATCCCGTACCTCAACTCGTACATGGACATCCGGCGGTTCACCTCGCAGGCGCCCTCCGGTCTGGAGATCATCGCCAACGACGTGGACCCCGCGGTCTCCACGACGTTCAACGACGAGGACTACCGGCGCGCGATCGAGGTGCTCGGCAAGCAGTACCCGATCATCCTCACCGACTCGGGCACCGGGCTGCTCTACAGCGCGATGCGCGGGGTGCTCGACCTCGCGGACCAGCTGATCATCATCTCGACGCCCTCGGTCGACGGCGCGTCCAGTGCGTCGACGACGCTGGACTGGCTCTCGGCGCACGGCTACGCCGACTTGGTGCAGCGTTCGCTGACCGTCATCTCCGGCGTCCGCGAGACCGGCAAGATGATCAAGGTGGACGACATCGTCCAGCACTTCGAGACGCGCTGCCGCGGAGTCGTCGTCGTGCCGTTCGACGAGCACCTGGCGGCGGGCGCCGAGGTCGACCTCGACATGATGCGGCCCAAGACCCGTGAGGCGTACTTCCACCTCTCGGCGCTGGTGGCCGAAGACTTCGCGCGGGCCCAGCAGCAGCAGGGGCTGTGGACGGGGGACGGCCAGAACCCGCCGCCGCAGTTCGCCCCGCCCATGCCCGGCCAGCAGGGCTACCCGGCGCCGGGACAGCCCATGCCGGGACAGCAGGGCGCCCCCGGTCAGCACGCTCCCGCTCACCAGGTCCCCGGACAGCAGATCCCTGGCCAGCAGCCGTACGCACCGCAGCAGCCCGGCCCCGGCCAGCCCTACCCGCAACAGCAGCCGCAGCCGCAGCACCCCGGGCACCCCCTGCCGGGACACCCGGGACAGCCGGGCCCGCAAGGGCAGCAAGCCGGACAGGCGCAGCCGGGGCACCAGCAGCCGTACGCCCAGCAGCAGCCCTACGGTGGACAGCCGCCGTACGGGGGATATCAGGCGGCCGGTCAGCCGGGTGGCCCCTACGCCCAGCAGGGGGCGGCGGGGGGACCGCAGAACGGATGGGGTCAGCCGCCTCCCCCGCAGGCCGGGCCGGGTGCGCCCGGGGCCGGTGCGCCGCAGCAGCCGCAGCCGGAGCAGCCGGGTGAGCACGCCAACCCGGCAGGCCAGCCCGAGTTGCAGGGTCCGGTGCCTCCCGCCGGCTGGCAGCAGACGCCTCCGCAACCGCCGGCGGCGCCTCAGCAGTAGGGCCGAAGTGGTTGAGACCAATGAGGGCCAGGGAAGGGCCCGTACCGCTCGCGCGGTGCGGGTCCTTCCGCTATTCCCGCAGCCCACACGCTGTTTGACTGACCGTTGACGCGCCTCGACCACCGCTGATAAACCTTCGCTTCACCAACTGGCGAACCAGAGATCTACCCGCCTTCTTCAGCGAGTGATGACGCGAGGTCCCCGTCCATGGTCACTAGAGTTCCCCACCACTCCACCCGGCCACGCCGACGCCTGCGCCTCCTGCTGGCCTCCGGCGTGGCCGCCCTGGCACTCACCGCCGGATCCGTCGTACCCGGAAACCTGCTCGCGCCCGCCCCCTCCGAGGCGCGCGCGGACGACGGGAGGACGACGCTCACGGTCGCCGTCGCGCAGAGCGTCGACTCACTCAGCCCGTTCCTGGCGCAGCGGCTGCTCAGCACGAGCGTCCTGCGGCTGATGTACGACTTCCTCACCAACTACGACCCCAAGGACAACAAGGCGATCCCGGGCCTCGCCACCGCGTGGGAGCCCTCCGCGGACAAGCTGACGTGGACGTACACGATCCGCTCGGACTCGAAGTGGTCCGACGGGCAGCAGGCCACCGCCGAGGACGCGGCCTGGACGTTCAACAAGATGATGACGGACGAGGCCGCCGCGACCTCCAACGGCAGTTTCGTCGGCAACTTCGAGAAGGTGACCGCCCCCAGCAAGGACAAGCTGGTCATCAAGCTGAAGGAGCCGCAGGCCACGATGGCCGCGCTCGACGTTCCGATCGTCCCGAAGCACCTCTGGGAGAAGGTCGGCGACTTCTCGAAGTTCAACAACGACAAGGAGTTCCCCATCGTGGGGAACGGTCCCTTCATCGTGACGGACTACAAGGTCGACAGCTACGTGAAGCTGAAGGCCAACAAGGACTTCTGGCGCGGGTCCCCCAAGTTCGACGAACTGGTCTTCCGCTACTACAAGGACCAGGACGCGGCGGTGGCCGCCCTGCGCAAGGGCGAGGTGTCCTTCGTCGCGGGCAGCCCCAGCCTGACCCCGGCCCAGTCCGCCTCGCTGGAGAGCGCCCCGGACATCAAGGTGAACGACGCCCCGGGCCGCCGCTTCTTCGCGCTCGCCGTCAACCCCGGCGCCCGGACCAAGGACGGACAGAAGTTCGGCGACGGGCACCCGGCGCTGCTGGACCAGAAGGTGCGGCACGCGCTGTTCATGGCGGTCGACCGCAAGACCATCATCGACAAGGTCTTCCAGGGCCACGCCGTCGAGGGCGAGGGCTACATCCCGCCGCGCTTCGGCGACTACTTCTGGAAGCCGTCGGCCGATCAGAAGCTGGCCTACGACCCGGCGAAGGCCGCGGCCCTGCTGGACGAGGCCGGGTACAAGAAGAACGGCGCGGGCAAGCGCGTCGGCAAGGACGGCAAGCCGCTCGACTTCCGCATCCTCTGCCACGCCACCGACCCCAACGACAAGGCGATCGGCAAGTACCTCCAGGAGTGGTGGGGCGAGCAGGGCATCGGACTGAAGGTCGACTGCCTCGACAACGTTTCCGACCCCTGGTACGCCGGTGAGTACGACCTCGCCTTCGACGGCTGGTCCGTCAACCCCGACCCCGACTTCGTCCTGTCGATCCACACCTGCGACGCCCTGCCGGCGAAGGCGAAGGAGACGGCCTCGACCGACAACTTCATCTGTGACAAGCAGTACGACGAGCTCTACAAGAAGCAACTGGCCGAGTACGACCCCGCCAAGCGGGCGGATCTGGTCAAGCAACTGGAGTCGCGGCTGTACGACACCGGGTACATGAACGTCATGGCGTACCCGAATGCCGTCGAGGCCTACCGCACCGACCACATCGAGTCCATCACCACCATGCCGTCGGCCGCGGGCAACATCTACGGCCAGGACGGCTACTGGAGCTGGTGGTCGGCGGTCCCGGCCGCCGGGGCCTCCTCGTCCGGTTCCTCCGACTCCGGTGGCAGCTCCACCGGGGTGCTCATCGGGGTCGGGATCGCCGTCGTCGTCCTCGCCGGTGGCGGACTCCTGTTCGCCATGCGTCGCCGCTCCACCGCGGAAGACCGTGAATAGTCCATGAGCTCAGAAAGCACTCCCGCCCTGCTGAAGGGTGCGGCGGGCGTGGAGAGCACCGAATCCGGCGGCCCGGCTCCGGCCGGGCCGTCGGCCCGCTCCCCGCGCTCCCGCTCCACCGCCGCCTACGCCCGCTACGCGGCGGGCAAGCTCGCCGGGGCGGCCGTCTCCCTCTTCGCCGTCCTCGTCACCAGCTTCTTCCTCTTCCGGCTGATCCCCGGCGACCCGGTCAAGCAGATGACCGGCGGCCGTCAGGTGTCGACCGAGCAGATCGCGGCGATGCGCCGCGAGTTCGGGCTCGACCTGCCGCTGTGGGAGCAGTTCACGCAGTACTGCGGCAAGGCGCTGACCGGCGACTTCGGTACGTCGTACCAGTTCCGCGCCCCGGTCGTCGACAAGATCGCCGAGGCGCTGCCCGCCACCCTGCTGCTGACCGGCACCGCCTTCGTGATCTACACGCTGCTCGGCATCTGGCTGGGCGCCCGCTCCGCGTGGCGCAACGGCTCTGCCGGGGACCGTGCCAACACCGCGTTCGCGCTGACGCTGTACTCGGTGCCCTCGTTCTGGCTCGGCCTGCTCCTCATCATCACCCTGTCGGTGGGCATCGGCCCGATCCCCGGGCTCTTCCCGACCGGAGGCATGGAGTCCGGCGACACCGAGGGCTTCGACCGGGTGCTGGACATCGCCCACCACATGGTGCTGCCCGTCATCACGCTCGTCGCCGTGGAGTACGCGCGCACCCTGCTGGTGATGCGCTCCTCGCTGCTGGACGAGATGGGCAGCGACTATCTGACGACCGCCCGTGCCAAGGGGCTCCGCGACGACCTGGTCCGCCGGAAGCACGCCGTGCCGAACGCGATGCTGCCGACCGTGACGCTGCTCTTCGTGAACCTCGGCACGACGGTCGCCGGGGCGATCCTGGTGGAGACGGTGTTCTCCTGGCCGGGGCTCGGCGGCCTCTTCTACCAGGCGCTGAGCGTGCCCGACCTGCCGTTGGTGCAGGCGCTGTTCTTCGTGTTCGCCGCCGCGGTGATCCTGATGAACACGCTGGCCGATGTGATCTATCCGCTGCTCGATCCCCGGGTGGGCCGATGACGACGTCGATGGAGAAGCCCTCCGAACAGCCGGAGGTGAAGGCGGAGCAGGCGGTCCCGTTGCCGAGCCCGCGCGCCCTCACCCGGGCCCGGCGGCGGCAGGCGGTGGCCCGCTTCTGGCGGCAGTACCGCACGCACCGCGCCGGACTCGTCGGGCTCGCCGTGCTCGCGGTGATCGCCCTGCTCGCGCTGACCGCCCCGCTGCTGGTCGGAGCCGACTCGCAGAGCGTGACCAACGCCCCGGGCGGCCCGATGGAGGAGCCGAGCGGTGCATTCCCGCTCGGGACGGACCAGTTCGGCCGCAGCCTGCTGGCCCTGATGCTCTGGGGCACCCGGGTCTCGCTGACGGTCGGCCTGCTCGCCGCTTTCCTGTCCGTGGCGATCGGCACCCTCATCGGGATCACCGCGGGCCACTTCAAGGGCTGGTACGCCACCGTCATCATGCGGGTCACCGACTGGTTCCTGGTGATGCCGACCCTGGTGCTGGCCATCGCCCTGGCCACCGTCCTGTCCCGGTCGGTGTGGACGACGATCCTGGCGATCGGCGTGACGACCTGGCCGACGACCGCACGTCTGGTCCGCGCCCAGACGCTGTCCGTCGAGTCCCGCCCGTACATCGAACGCTCCCGGGCGCTCGGCGGCGGACACCGCCACATCATGTCCCGTCACGTCCTGCCGAATGTGATGCCGCTGGTGCTGGCCCAGACCACGCTCGTGATCTCCACCGCCATCCTCACCGAGGCGACCCTCGCCTTCCTCGGGCTCAGTGACCCCACGATCGTCTCCTGGGGCGGCCTGCTCCAGGACGCCCGCGAGGCCGGCGCGGTCAGCTCCGGCAACTGGTGGTACCTCGCTCCGCCCGGACTCGCCATCGCCGTGGTCGCCCTCGCCTTCACCCTGTGCGGCCGCGCCATCGAGTCCGTGCTCAACCCCAAGCTGGGGGTGTCCCGTTGACCGCCACGACCACGGCCACCACGCCGAACCCGGACCCGTCCGACTCCCCCGGCCTGTCGAATCCGGTCGGCGATCCGCCGCTCCTGGAGGTGCGGAACCTGACCGTCACCTACGGGGGCGGGGCCGACGCCGTCCCCGCCGTGCGGGGGGTCGATCTGCGGGTCGAGGCCGGGCAGAAGCTCGGCATCGCCGGGGAGTCCGGCTGCGGCAAGTCGACGCTGGCCCTCGCCCTGCTGCGGCTGCTGCCCGCGACGGCCACGCTGACCGGCGAGATCCTCCTCGACGGCGAGGACGTCCTGACCATGAAGTGGGGGCGGCTGCGGGCGGTCCGCTGGGCGGGCGCGTCGATCGTCTTCCAGGGCGCGATGCACTCGCTGAACGCCGTGCACCGGGTCGGGGACCAGATCGCCGAGCCGATCCTGCTCCACAGCAGGGCCACCCCCGCCGCCGCCCGCAAGCGGGCCGGGGAGCTGCTGGAGCAGGTGGGGCTGCCGGCCGCCCGGGCCCAGGCCTATCCGCACGAGCTGTCGGGCGGTCAGCGGCAGCGCGTGATGATCGCCATGGCACTGGCCTGCGATCCGCGGCTGATCGTCGCGGACGAGCCGACCACCGCCCTCGACGTGATGATCCAGGCGCAGATCCTGCGGCTGATCGAGGCGCTCGTCGCGGACCAGGGCGTCGGGCTGATCATGATCAGCCACGACCTCGCGGTGCTCGCCGACACCTGCGACCGGCTCTCGGTGATGTACGCGGGCCGGGTCGTCGAGGAGGGCCCCGCCCGGCAGGTGTACACGGACGCCCGCCACCCTTACGGCAAGGCGCTCTCCGCCGCGTTCCCGAGGATCGGGGACCTCTCCTCCCGGCACGCTCCGCGCGGACTGCCGGGAGACCCGCCGGACCCCTCGGCGCTGCCCGGCGGCTGCACCTTCCATCCGCGGTGCCCGGTGGCGCTCGACTCCTGCGCCACCGAGGACCAGGAGCTGCGGGAGGCCGGGGCCGGGCGCCGGGCCGCCTGCGTCCTGGTGGACGCGCCCGCTGCCGCCGGGGCCGACGACACGAGGAGCACGACATGAGCACCCCCCTTCCTCTCGCCGCTCCCCTGCTCAGCGCCGAGACGCTGAAGGTCGCCTTTCCGGGCCGGCGCGGGGCCGCCACCGCCCGTGCCGTCGACGGCGTCGACCTCGACATCCGGCCCGGCGAGATCGTCGCGCTGGTGGGCGAGTCCGGCTGCGGCAAGACAACACTCGCCCGTTCCCTGCTCGGCCTGGTCCCGCCCACCTCTGGCCGGGTCACCTTCGGCGGCGCACCGCTCGACTACAGCGGCCGGGCGCTCAAGGCGTACCGAAAACGCGTGCAGCTGGTCCTCCAGGACCCCAGCGGCTCGCTCAACCCCCGGCACACGGTGTACGACGCGGTGGCCGAGGGACTGCGCATCCATGGGTACGCGGGCGACGAGCGGGCGGCCGTCTCGGAAGCCCTCTCCCGGGCCGGGCTGCGACCGCCGGAGCGGTTCTTCCTGCGCTTCCCGCACGAGCTGTCGGGCGGTCAGCGCCAGCGCGTGGTGATCGCCGGGGCCCTGGTGCTGGAGCCGGAGCTGATCGTGGCCGACGAGCCGGTGGCCTCGCTGGACGCGTCGGTACGGGGCGAGATCCTGGCGCTGCTGCTGCGCCTGCGGGACGAGCTGGGCCTCTCGGCGCTGGTGGTCACGCATGACCTGGGGCTCGCCTGGAACATCGCGGACCGGGTGGCGGTGATGTATCTGGGCCGGATCGTCGAGACGGGCCCGGTCGAGCAGCTGCTGACAGCCCCCCGGCATCCGTACACGCGGGCCCTGTTGTCCGTGCTCCCGGAGGCGGAGGGCGAACCGGTCGTGCTGGCCGGGGAGCCGCCGGACCCCTCGAAGGTGCCCGGCGGCTGCCGGTTCCACGTCCGCTGCCAGGTCCTGGCCTCGGGCGAGGCGGAGCGGGCGGGCGTGGCGGAGGCGTGCCGCACGGTGGATCTGCCGGTGCTGAGCGGCGGCGGGGGCGTCCAGGTGGCCTGCCACTGGGCGGCGGCGTGCGGTGGGGAGGACCGGGGCGGGCCCGCCTGAGGCCTGTGCTGTTCAGCGGGTCCGGTAGCGGGCGTAGATCAGTCCGCTGGCGAAGGCGCGCTCCTCGACCAGTTCGAGGTCGAGGCGCACGCCGTCGGGGAAGAACCGCTTGCCGCCGCCGACCACGCTCGTGGTGATGAAGAGGTGGTACTCGTCCACCAGTCCGGCCGCGATGGCCTGGGCGGCGAGGTTCGGGCCGTCGACGGTGAGGTCGTGGCCGGCCTCGGCCTTGAGCCGGCGCACCGCGTCCGGGTCGAAGGTCCGCTCGATCCTGGTCCTAGCGCCGGCCACCTCGTCGAGCGTCGTGGAGTACACGACCTTCTCCGCGGCCTGCCAGTCACGGGCGTACTGGAGGATGTGCGGCGGCTGGTCGGGCTCGGTGTGCGCGGTCTCCCAGTAGACCATCGTCTCGTACATCCGCCGGCCGTAGAGGTACGTGCCGACGGGGCGGAAGACGTCGGCGACGAAGGTGTGCACCTCCGGATCCTCGGCCCCGGTCCCGAGGCCGCCCTCCGCCGCCTCGGCGTAGCCGTCGAGCGAGGTGATCATGGAGTAGATGAGCTTGCCCACGGAATTCCTCCGGCTACGAGCGCCTCGGTCTGCGGATGCTTGCGGGGTGATGACCTCCGGACGGCCCGGAACTCATCGGTCCCGGTGGATCGCCCCCGTCAGTTCGCCGAGCGGGCGGCCCGTGCCGCCCCAGCGGTGCTGGATGATCTCGGCGGCGATGGAGACCGCCGTCTCCTCCGGCGTACGGGCTCCGAGGTCGAGGCCCACGGGTGAGGCGAGGCGCGCGAGATGGGTGGCGTCCACCCCGGCCGCGCGCAGGCGGGCCAGCCGGTCGTGGTGGGTGCGGCGGCTGCCCATCACCCCGATGTACGCGGCGGGCGTGCGCAGGGCCGCGACGAGCAGGGGCACGTCGAACTTGGGGTCGTGGGTGAGCACGCAGATCGCGGTGCGGGCGTCGACCTCGGTGGACTCCAGGTAGGTGTGCGGCCAGGCGCGGACGACCTCGTCCGCCGTGGGGAAGCGCTCCCGGGTGGCGAAGGCGGGGCGGGCGTCGCAGACGGTGACCCGGTAGCCGAGGAACGAGCCGATGCGGGCGGTGGCCGCCGCGTGGTCGATGGCGCCGAAGACGAGCATGCGGGGCGGCGGGGCGTACGTCCGGACGAAGACGGCGACCTCCTGCATCCTGCGCTGGCCGTGCGCCCCGTACCACTGGATCGCGGTGTGTCCCTGGGCCAGCAGACCCCGGGCGTCGTCGGTGACGGCGGCGTCCAGCCCTGCGGAACCGAGAGTGCCGGGGCTGCCAGAGGTGTCGGCGGGCCGGACGACCAAGCGGGCCCCGGTCTCCGCCGCGCCGGACAGGACCGTGGCCTCGGCCACCGGCAGACCGGCGGCGATCAGGTCCAGCACGGTGGCGAGATCCTCGCGTTCGGCGGGGGTCGCGTAGGCGCGCACCAGGATGTCGATCGTGCCGCCGCAGGTCAGGCCGACACCGAACGCCTCGTCGTCGCTGATCCCGTACGACACCAGGCGCGTCCCGGCCCCGGCGAGCACCTCACGGGCGACCTCGAACACATCGCCCTCGACACAGCCTCCGGAGACGCTGCCGACCACCGTCCCCGCCGCGTCGACGGCCAGCACGGCGCCGGGGTCGCGGGGCGCGCTGCCGTGCACGGCGACGACGGTCGCCAGGGCGAAGGGGATGCCGTCGGCGCACCGGGCACGGAGGGCGGGCAGGATGTCGCGCACCCTGTCAGCATCCGTCGTCCGCGGGCGGACCGCACGGTGGGGGTGGGGCCTGTCGTCACATGGGGGAGTGCGTGCCAGGCGTCGCCCGGCAGGCGGGAATGTGACGACAGGCCCCGACGTCAGTGGGTGAGGTCGTAGGCGGCGGTCAGCTCGCCGGCGCGCTTCACATCGGCGGCCATGGCGACCAGGAGGTCGTCGATCGAGTCGAACTTCAGCATGCCCCGGACGTACGCGAGGAAGTCGACGGCCACGTGCAGCCCGTACAGGTCCAGGTCGACGCGGCCGATGGCGTACGCCTCGACGGTCCGCTCCGTGCCGTCGAACTGCGGGTTCGTGCCGACCGAGATCGCGGCGGGCATCGACTCCCCGTCCACCTCCAGCCAGCCGGCGTACACGCCGTCGGCGGGAATCGCCGTGTGCGGGAGGGTCTCGACGTTGGCCGTCGGGAAGCCCAGCTCCCGGCCGCGCTGCGCGCCGCGCACCACGATGCCCTCGACCCGGTGCGGGCGGCCGAGGATCTCGGCGGCCCCGGCGACGTCGCCCTCGGCGATCAGCCGCCGGGTGAGCGTGGAGGAGAACGGCTGTCCGCCGCCCGCCTCGCCCGTGACGTACAGGTCGATGACCTCGACGGTGTAGTCGTAGGTGGCGCCCAGCTCGGTCAGGAGCGCGACGTTCCCCGCGGCCTTGTGGCCGAAGCGGAAGTTGGGGCCCTCGATGACGGCCTTGGCGTGCAGCCGGTCGACGAGGACCTTCGCGATGAAGTCGGCGGGCGACAGCTGGGAGAACTCGGCGGTGAACGGCAGGATCAGCAGGGCGTCCACGCCCAGCTCGGCCATCAGCTCGGCGCGGCGGTGGTGCGGGGCGAGCAGCGGCGGGTGGCTGCCGGGGCGGACGACCTCGCTGGGGTGCGGGTCGAAGGTGACGACGACGGACGGGACGCCCAGCTCACGGGCGCGCTCGACGGCCCGGCCGATGATCAGCTGGTGTCCGCGGTGCACGCCGTCGTAGGAGCCGATGGTGACGACGCTGCGCCCCCAGTCCTGGGGGATGTCCTCCAAGCCACGCCAGCGCTGCACTGTGACCGCTCCTCGCCCGAACCTGTGTACGTGTGTATGTCGATTACGCAGGTCTAAGACTGCCATGCGCACGTCCCGCAGCCCGCATCGGCATCGGCATCGACGGGCGTGACGTCTCCAACGCCTCGACCGTGCGCCGGGCGCTCGGTCCCACGACCGCCGCCCACTCCTGCGGGGCGTCGGCCAGCCAGCGGGTGACGAGTGCGGCGAATCCGGGCACGTCGCGGGCGAGCTCGACCAGCCCCCGGTCGAAACGGGCGGCGCCCTCGGGGGTACGCACCAGCAGCATCCCGGTCCGGTGGACGAGCGCGCGCGTACGGATCTCCGGGCGGAGCTGCGAGCCCTCGGCGGCGGCCCGGAGCAGGGCCTCCAGCACATCCGGGTCCCGGCCGGTGACCTGCTCGAACTCCAGCAGGACCTCCAGCAGCTCCGCCCGCAGCGGCCGGGACGCGGCGCTTCCGGCCCCGGCCAGCACCCGGGCGAGCGCGGCCCGGACCGGCGGCGGTGCGGGGCGGTCCCGCAGCAGCCCGGTCACCAGCGGCAGGAGAAGGGCCCGGGCGGCCGGACCGTGCTCCAGGCGGAGGTCGACGTACTCGGCGGCGTGCGTACCGTCCTCGGGATGGGCGTCGATGTACTCCCGTACGAGTCCGGCGACGTGCAGCGCGAGCGCGGGCGTGTCGAGTCCGGCCAGCGCCCGCAGCACCGCTCCCCCGCCGTCCCCGGGGCGGGCGAGCCGGGCGCGGAGGGCGGCGAGGACCGGCTCCTGATGGTCCGGGAAGACCTCGGCGAGCAGTTCGACGGGCAGCCGGGGGTCTCCGGCGGCGAACGCGCGCAGCGCCCCGGGGAGGTGGGTTCTCCTGGCCACCGGGTCGCGGACGAGGAGGGTGAGGGCGGCGGCGTGCAGGGCGGCGTCCTCGGGGCGGTCCAGCAGCACGAGGGCGGCGGAGCGCAGCAGGGCCCGGTCGCCCTCGGCGGTGACCCGCTGCTGGAGGAGTCCGGCGTAGCGGGCGGCGGCGGAGCGGCGGGCCGGGCGGTCCTCGTCGCGGGCCCAGCGCTCCACGGCCCGGCAGAGCGCGGTGGGCTCGTCCTCGGCGAGGGCCAGCAGCAGCTCCCCGGCCCGCTGGTGCGGGGTGGCGATCAGCGCGTCGGTCAGTTCGTCGGGGGCGAGGTCGCGGCGGGCGTACAGCAGGGCCTGCGCGGCGGCGGCGACCGTGGGGCGCAGCGGGACGTCCGGCGCGTCGGGGCCCACGAGCAGCGGGCGTTCGTCGGGGCCCACGAGCAGCGGGCGTTCGTCGGTGAACCAGCGGCACAGCAGCGGCTGGACGGCCGGGGCGTCCAGGGCGAGGCGGCGGGCGACCGCGTCCAGATAGCGTTCGTCGCCGTCGGTGCGGGGCAGTCCGTCGGCGGGCACGAGGCGGCGGAGCAGGTCGATCCGGTCCTCCTCGGGCAGCCTCAGCCGCCGCCAGAACCAGGGCCCGAACTCCCCGTACGCCCCGAGGTCCCCGGGTCCTTCGGGGGCGGCGGAGCGGCGGGTGATGCGTCCGGCGAGGACCCGCAGGACACCGAGATAGGGGCGGGCGTCGGACACGCGCAGCAGGCTGCCGTTCAGCAGGTGGGCCGCCCACCAGGCGGCGTCCTCGTCGCGCGGGCCCGTGTCGGTCCACAGCCGGTCCAGCGCCTCGATCAGGTCGGCCATCCGGTGCGCGAGCGCGGCGGTGCCCTGGCGGCGTCCGAGGAGCACCATCGCCTGGATCACCGGTCCGATGCGGTGCCGGGGCACGGGCAGGCTGCGGGGTTCGCCGGCGGTGCGGGGGTGCGGCACCCGGTCCGGGCCGCCGCTCCCCCGGTGCCAGCGGTGCACCAGGGAGCGCAGGGCCGCGTCCAGGTCGAGGTGGGCGCCCTGCACCCAGTCGCCGAGCTCCTCGTGGGCGAAGCGGTAGCCCGCCCCGGCGGGGACCAGGAGGCCCTCGGTCAGGACGGCGGAGGCCCAGCCGGTGCGCCAGGGGAAGATCTCCTCGAACGCCGTCCGGTCCAGCTCGCCCTGGCCCGGACCCAGGCAGCGGCGGGCCGCCTCGTGGACCTGGCCCGCCACGCGCGCGGCGAGGCGGCGCACGGCGGCGCCGCGGGGCTGTTCGTCGGCGGCGGCCGCGATCCGGACGGCGACGCGCACGCACAGCAGGTCGAGGTGGGCGCCGAAGACGTCCTCGGTGTCGGGGCGGCCCGGCACGCCGGGCGGCAGCGCGGCGCGGACCTCGGCGAGGAGTCGCAGGGTGAGCGGGTGCCGGTCGTGGCCGGGGGCGAGGGCGGCGGGCGGGATGCCGTAGGCCTCCTTGGCCCGCCCGGCCTCCTCGGGGGTGAGGTCGCTCAGGCGCAGGGCGGGCGGCAGCCTGCGGGCGGGGCGGTCCGGGCGGTGCAGGGCGTCCGGTGGGTAGAGGCCGCCGGCGGTCTCCCAGTGCTCGGGGCGGCAGGCCACGACGAGCCGGACGCCCTGCTCGCGCAGCCAGGCGGCGGTGTCCGCCGTCCAGCCGGCGAGCCGGTGGGCCAGCAGCGGGGGCATCTCCTCCGGGCCGTCGAGGACCACCAGGAGCGGCTGCCCGGCGTCGGCGGCGAGCCGGGCGACGCGCTCCGGGGTGGCCGTGCTCATGTCGCCGCGGGCGCCCGCCGCGGTGACGATCCGGGCGGCGCGGGTGAGGGCCCTGCTCGCGGCGTGCGCGATCGAGGTGTCCTCGGCCAGCAGGTCCGCGCCGCGCAGCCAGAGCGTGGGGGCGGGTGCGCCGGCGTCGGCGCGGCGGGCGGCGAGGGCGGCCAGCTCGGTGGTGCGGCCGGTGCCGGGCGCTCCGACGAGACCGAGGACCAGGCCCGTACCCGCTGCGAAGGCGGCGAGCTCGGCGTGGACGTCGGCGCGCGCGACGGGGGCGGTGCGGGCTCGCGGGCCGTCCGCCGAGCCGACGGAGGTGGCGGTGAGCTGGAGGGCCCCGGCGAGGTTGAGATCGGGGCCGTAGGCGGGGGCGGCGATGGCGTTGCGCCACAGCAGGGCGTCCAGCGTGCCGTCCGCGCCCCGGGTGATCGGGAGGGCCAGGCCGGCCGCCTCGTGCGGGGCGGTGAGCGCGGTGCAGAGGATGCCGACGACGGCGCCGGTGGCCGGGTCGGTGACGGGCCCGCCGACGGCCGCGCCCCCGGAGCGCAGGGCGTCGCGGCCGTCGGTGCCCAGCGCGAGCTCCAGGGCGGCGGGGACCGGGTGGCCGATGCCGTCCGGCGCGATGTAGGTGGCGGAGATGGTGCCGAGCACCCGGGCCTCGCGCCGCCCGTGGGCGGCGATGTCCACGTAGCCGCCGGGCTCGGCGCGGTCGCGTCCGGCGATGGGCAGGGGTTCCGCGTCGAGGGCGTCGGGGCCGCCCGTGCGCAGGAGGGCGAGGCCCAGGGCGGGCAGGGCGGTGATGTCGTCGGGGGCGACGGTGCAGGTGCGGCCGTCGGTGCCGTGGAGGAGGAGCGGGCCGGGGGAGGTCACGGCCTGATGGGCCGTGACGACCGTGCCGCGGTCGTCCGCGACGAATCCCGTCCCTCGCGGCCGGCCAGCCTGATCACAGATTCTTACCAGTTTCGACCGGTCCCCACTGCCCATGGTGCGACGTTAGGCCGCCGGTGATCTCCTGGTCCGCGCGGACAGGGAAAGCGCCCCCCGCGCCCCCGGTATTCACTCCGAGCGCCCGTCCAATGGGGTGAATAAGCGTGCCCCCCGGGGAGCAGGAATGGTGCCGGGGAGGGGAACGTGGAGCGGGCACCGGGTTGGGGGGTGGGTGCCCGCTCCACGCATGACCCGCCGAAGCGAGGGGGCGGCCCGGACGCGGGGGCGGCCCGGACGCGGGGGCGGCCCGGACGCGGGGTTCGCCAGGTGCGAGGTGCGCCAGATGCGAGCTACGGCTCAGGCGAAGACGGCGAGGCTCTTGGCCTTGCCCTTCTCCTCCTCGACGAGCACGAGGAACGCGCCGTCGGGCCCGAAGACCGCGACCGGCCCCGGCGGATGGGCGGGCATGTCCAGCCGTACGCCGTTGAGGAGCAGCTTGGCGCGCTTCTCGTCCACGTCCCAGCGGGAGAACGCGGAGGCGGCCGCCTCGGCGACCGGCATCACGGTCAGCTCCTCCTGGTGCTGGTCGAGCGTCCGGGCCGCGTCCAGTCCGTACGGACCGACCCGGGTGCGGCGCAGCGCGGTCAGGTGGCCGCCGACGCCGAGTCCGGCGCCGAGGTCGCGGGCGATGGCGCGGATGTAGGTCCCCGAGGAGCAGACGACGGAGACGACCAGGTCGAGGACGGGGGTGCCGTCCTCGGCGACGGCCTCACGGACGTCGTAGACGCGGAAGGAGGAGACGGTCACCGGACGGGCCGGGATCTCGAACTCCTCGCCGCCGCGCACCCGCGCGTAGGACCGCTTGCCGTCGATCTTGATGGCGCTGACCTTGGACGGGACCTGCATGATCCGGCCGGTGAGTGCGGCCACCCCGGCGTCGATGCCCTCACGGGTCACGCCGGAGGCGTCGGTGGACGAGGTGATCTCGCCCTCGGCGTCGTCGGTGACCGTGTCCTGGCCGAGCCGGATCGTGCCGAGATACTCCTTCTCGGTCAGGGCCAGGTGGCCCAGCAGCTTGGTGGCCCGCTGGACCCCGAGCACCAGAACGCCGGTCGCCATCGGGTCCAGCGTGCCCGCGTGGCCGACCCGCCGGGTGCGGGCGATGCCGCGCATCTTGGCGACGACGTCGTGCGAAGTGAAGCCGGACGGCTTGTCGACGATGACAAGGCCGTCCGGCGTGGTGGTCTGCTCGGTCATGCGGAGGCCGGGCCCTCGTTCTTCTCGGAGGATCCGTCGGTCTCGGTCTCGGTCCCGGTCTCGGTCCCGGTCCCGGTCTCGTCGTCCTCGTCCTCGGGCTTGCGGTACGGGTCGGCTTCGCCGGCGTACTGCGCGCCCGTGGAGACCTGGCGCACCTCCGCGTCCTTGGCCCGCGCCTTGTCGAGGAGGTCCTCGATGGTACGGGCGTTGTCCGGGAGGGCGTCCGGGACGAAGGCCAGGCTCGGCGTGAACCTGACCCCGGTCTGCCGGCCGACCTCGGTGCGGAGGACGCCCTTGGCGCTCTCCAGCGCCGCGGCGGAGGCCGCGCGCTCCTCGTCGTCGCCGTAGACCGTGTAGAAGACCGTGGCCTCCCGCAGGTCGCCGGTGACCCGGGCGTCCGTGATCGTCACGAATCCCAGCCGCGGATCCTTGATTCGCCGGTCCAGGGTCTCCGCGACCACGACCTGGATGCGATCGGCCAGCTTGCGGGCCCGCGCGTTGTCGGTCACCGGTCCGTCACTCTTCCTTCTGATTTCGCTCGACTGTCAGTCTTCGTCACTGTGCAGCCGCCGTCTCACCGACAGCAGCTCCACCTCGGGGCGTCCCGCGACCAGCCGTTCGCAGCGGTCCAGCACGTCCGTGAGGTGTCCGGTGTCACCGGAGACCACGGCAAGGCCGATCTCGGCCCTGCGGTGGAGATTCTGTCCGCCGGTCTCGGCCACGCTCACCGCGTACTTGCGCTGGAGCTCGGCGACGATCGGGCGGACGACGGAACGCTTCTCCTTCAACGACCGTACGTCGCCGAGGAGCAGATCGAAGGACAGGGTCCCCACATACATGTGTGTCCGGATGTCCCGCCGGTTCGGGTTCGTGCCCCGCCAGAGCTTGCCGGGGACATCAGAACCGTACCGGAACGGCCGGAGCCGATCGACGGAAATACGACCCGTCGACCGGCCCCGACCTTGGTGGAGGGGGGCCGGGAGCGAACTCCCGGACCCCTTCCGAATCCCCGCGGATCCTCGCGGACCCGAGAGTCGATCAGCCTCGCGGCTTCTCGCGCATCTCGTACGTCGCGATGACGTCGTCGATCTTGATGTCGTTGAAGTTTCCGAGGTTGATACCGCCCTCGAAGCCTTCGCGGATCTCGGTGACGTCGTCCTTGAAGCGGCGCAGACCGGAGATGTTGAGGCTCTCCGCGATGACCTTGCCATCGCGCAGCAGGCGCGCCTTGGTGTTGCGCTTGACCTCGCCGGAGCGGACCAGCACACCGGCGATGTTGCCCAGCTTGGACGAGCGGAAGATCTCGCGGATCTCCGCCGTGCCGAGCTCGACCTCTTCGTACTCCGGCTTGAGCAGACCCTTGAGGGCCGCTTCGATCTCTTCGATCGCCTGGTAGATGACCGAGTAGTACCGGACGTCCACGCCTTCGCGCTCGGCCATCTGCTCGGCACGCCCTGCGGCGCGCACGTTGAAGCCGATCACGATGGCGTCGGAGCCGGTCGCCAGGTTGATGTCCGACTCGGTGACCGCACCCACACCGCGGTGCAGGATCCGGATGTCGACCTCTTCGCCGACGTCGAGCTGGAGCAGCGAGGACTCGAGAGCCTCCACCGAACCGGACGCGTCGCCCTTGATGATGAGGTTGAGCTCCTGGACCAGACCGGCCTTGAGCGCCTCGTCCAGGTTCTCCAGGGAGAACCGGACGCCCTTGCGGGCGAAGTTGGCGTTGCGCTCACGGGCGGCACGCTTCTCGGCGATCTGACGGGCCGTACGGTCCTCGTCGACCACCAGGAGGTTGTCGCCTGCGCCCGGGACGTTGGTGAGACCGAGCACCAGGACGGGGGTCGAGGGACCCGCTTCCTGGACGTTCTGACCGCTGTCGTCGAGCATGGCGCGGACTCGGCCGTAGGCGTCGCCCACGACCACCGTGTCACCGATGCGCAGCGTTCCGCGCTGGACCAGGACGGTCGAGACGGCACCGCGACCGCGGTCGAGGTGGGACTCGATCGCAATACCCTGCGCGTCCTGCTCCGGGTTGGCCCGCAGGTCGAGCGAGGCGTCGGCGGTGAGGACGACGGCCTCCAGGAGCGCCTCGATGTTGAGGCCCTGCTTGGCGGAGATGTCGACGAACATGGTGTCGCCGCCGTACTCCTCGGCCACCAGCCCGAACTCGGTGAGCTGACCGCGCACCTTGGTCGGGTCGGCGCCCTCGACGTCGATCTTGTTGACCGCGACCACGATCGGCACCTCGGCCGCCTTGGCGTGGTTCAGCGCCTCGATCGTCTGGGGCATCACACCGTCGTTGGCCGCCACCACGAGGATCGCGATGTCGGTCGACTTCGCACCACGGGCACGCATGGCGGTGAACGCCTCGTGACCCGGGGTGTCGATGAAGGTGATCTTGCGGTCCTCGCCGTTGACCTCGGAGGAGACCTGGTACGCACCGATGTGCTGCGTGATGCCGCCGGCCTCGCCCGCGACGACGTTCGTCTTGCGGATCGCGTCCAGCAGTCGGGTCTTGCCGTGGTCGACGTGACCCATGACGGTCACGACCGGCGGACGCGAGACCAGAGCCTCTTCGCCGCCCTCGTCCTCGCCGAACTCGATGTCGAAGGACTCGAGCAGCTCGCGGTCCTCCTCCTCGGGGCTGACGATCTCCAGGACGTAGTTCATCTCCTCGGCGAGAAGCCGGAGCGTCTCGTCGGAAACGGACTGCGTGGCGGTGACCATCTCGCCGAGGTTCATCATCACGGCGACGAGCGACGCCGGGTTGGCGTTGATCTTCTCCGCGAAGTCGGTGAGCGAGGCGCCGCGCGACAGCCGGACGGGCTGTCCGTTGCCGCGAGGCAGCATGACGCCGCCGACCGACGGGGCCTGCATGGCCTCGTACTCCTGGCGCCTCTGCCGCTTCGACTTGCGGCCACGACGCGCCGGACCGCCGGGACGGCCGAACGCACCCTGTGTGCCACCGCGGGCACCGGGGCCGCCGGGACGGCCACCGAAGCCGGGACGACCGCCGAAGCCGCCGCCGCCACCGGGACGACCGGCACCGCCGCCGCCACCGGGACCGGCCGGACGGCCGGCGAAGCCGCCACCGCCGCCACCGGGACGACCGGCGAAGCCGCCGCCGCCACCGGGACGACCGCCACCGCCACCGGCACCGCCGGGACGACCGCCACCGCCACCGGGACCACGGCCACCGCCGGGGCCACCGCCGGGACGCGGGCCCGCTGCGGGACGCTGCGGCATCATGCCCGGGTTCGGGCGGTTACCGGCGGGGCCGCCGCCGGGACGCGGAGCCTGCGGGCGGGGCATGCCGCCCGGAGTGGGACGGGCACCGCCCTGACCCTGACCGCCCTGGGGACGCGGGGCGCCGCCGGGGCCACCGCCCTGGGGACGCGGGGCGCCGGGGCGCTCCGAGCCGCCACCGGGGCGCGGGGCACCACCCGGACGGGGCGCGCCGGGGCGCGCCATGCCGGTGGAACCGCCGGAGGTGAAGGGGTTGTTGCCTGGACGGGGACCGGCCGGACGGGCGCCGCCGGGGCGCGGGGCGCCCTGGCCCGCGGGACGTGCGGGGCGGTCGCCGCCACGCTCGCCACCACGGCCGCCGTCGCGCTGGCCACCGTCACGGCCGCCGTCGCGCTGACCGCCGTCACGCTGACCGCCGGCCGGAGCCGGACGGGCGGGTGCGGGACGGGGGCCGGGGGTGGCACCCGCGGGACGCGGGGCCTGGGGCTGCTGCGGGGCAGCCGGCTGGGCCGGAGCCGGAGCCGAGAACTCGGCGGCCGGGACCGGGGTCACCGGGGCCGCCTTCGGCGCGGGCTTCGGACCCGGACGGGGTCCCGCCGACGGCGCGGAGGGCGCCGCCGGGGTGCTGCTGGGGGTCTCGGCCTCGGCGGCCGGCTTGGGAGCCGGTGCGCCGGGCTTCGGGGCCCCGGGGCGTGCCGCAGCTGCCGGGGAGGGCGCTGCGGGCTTCACGGGCGCCGCCTTGCGGGGCGCACCGGGCTTGGCAGCGGACTTGCCGGCGTTGCCGCCGGGCCCCTGCAGTGCGTCGGTCAACTTACGTACAACCGGCGCCTCGATCGTCGAGGACGCCGAACGGACGAATTCACCGAGTTCTTGGAGCTTGGCCATGACGACCTTGCTCTCGACGCCGAACTCCTTGGCGAGTTCGTATACCCGGACCTTAGCCACTTCGCTCCTTTTAGGTCCGGGTTACCGCCGGACCGTCGCTACTTCATGGGCGTACTCATCGCGTACTCATCGAGTGCTGCTCATCGCAATCTCGACCTACTTCCAACTCGCGAGGTACCTGACCGCACGGGGACCCGTGCCGTTCACTTTTCTTACGGTGCAACCCGCTCGACGAACCGCGTCAGTGCCGCGGTGTCGAACGGTCCCTTGGCCTTGTAGGCCCGGGAGAACGCCCGGCGGCGGACCGCCAGGTCGAGGCAGACGGAGACGGGGTGCACATAAGCACCCCGGCCGGGCAGCGTACCGCGTGGATCGGGGGCGCAGGCGCCCTCGTCCACCACGATGCGCAGCAGCTCGCTCTTGGCCGCTCGCTCCCGGCATCCCACACAGGTTCGTTCGGGGCAAGCGCGGGCTTGCGTCCGGCCAGACACGTTTAAGTCTACCTCCCCGTACCGACCTCGCCGCTTTGGGGCAAAAATCGAACGGATGTTGTCGTGATCTCAGCGGCGTACTGCCCAGATCTATTCCCTGGAGCCCCTCCGGGTCAACGCCTTTCCGAGCGCTCCCGGGCCCTCTCGGCCCGCTCGCGGTCGGCGTTCTCGCGCTCCTCGTCCGTCTCGGTGTCCGGACGGATGTCGATGCGCCAGCCGGTGAGGCGGGCGGCGAGGCGGGCGTTCTGGCCCTCCTTGCCGATCGCCAGCGACAGCTGGTAGTCCGGCACGGTGACGCGGGCGGAGCGGGCGCCGAGGTCGACGACCTCGACCTTGCTCACCCGGGCGGGCGACAGGGCGTTGGCGACCATCTCGGCCGGGTCGTCGGACCAGTCCACGATGTCGATCTTCTCGCCGTGCAGCTCGGCCATGACATTGCGCACACGGCTGCCCATCGGGCCGATGCAGGCGCCCTTCGGGTTCAGGCCGGACCGGGTGGAGCGCACGGCGATCTTGGTGCGGTGGCCGGCCTCGCGGGCGATGGCCTCGATGACCACCGAGCCGTCCGCGATCTCCGGGACCTCCAGGGCGAAGAGCTTCTTCACCAGGTTGGGGTGGGTGCGCGAGAGCGTCACCGACGGACCTCGGACGCCCTTGGCGACCCGTACGACATACGTACGAAGACGCAGGCCGTGCACGTACTCCTCGCCCGGGACCTGCTCCTGGACCGGCAGCATGGCTTCCATCTTGCCGATGTCGACCAGGACGTTCTTGGGGTCCTTGCCCTGCTGGACGAGGCCCGTGACGACATCGCCCTCGTGGCCCGCGTACTCCCCGAAGGTGCGGTCGTCCTCGGCGTCGCGCAGCCGCTGCAGGATGACCTGCTTGGCGGTGGTCGCGGCGATCCGGCCGAAGCCGGAGGGGGTGTCGTCGAACTCCTTGGGCTCCTGGCCCTCTTCGAGGTCGGCCGGGTCCTCCTTGGCCCACACCGTGACGTGGCCGTTCGCGTCGAGCTCCACGCGGGCCCGGCGGTGGCTGCCGTCGGTGCGGTGGTACGCGATGAGGAGGGCCGACTCGATCGCCCCGACGAGCACGTCGAAGGGGATCTCCTTGTCCTGCGCCAAGCCCTTCAGAAGCTTCACATCGATGTCCACGGCTACGCCTCCTCTTCCTTCTTGTCCTTGCGGTTGAATTCGATCTCCACGCGCGCCTTGGCGATCTCGTCGAAGGCGAGGCGGCGGGCGGTGGGCTTGCGGCCCTTGACGCCGGGCACTTCGAGGTCGAGCCCGTCCTCGTCGACGGCGAGGATGCGGGCGACCAGCTCAACGGAGCCGTCGCCGGCCAGGTGGAACCTGGCCAGCCGGCCGATGGCGCGTACGTAGTGGCGGTGCTCGGTCAGCGGGCGGTCCGCACCGGGGGAGCTGACTTCGAGGACGTACTCGCCCTCGCCCATCGCGTCGGTCTCGTCCAGCTTCTCGGAGATCGCGCGGCTCAGCTCCGCACAGGCGTCCAGCTCCACGCCCTCTTCGGAGTCCACGATGATCCGCAGCACTCCTCGGCGGCCGGCCCGGGATACCTCGATCTCCTCGAGGTCCAGCTGCTGCGCGCTGACGAGCGGTTCCAGCAACCCGCGCAGCCTCTCGCTCTGGGTGGTGCTCATCCGGGTGACTCCTCGGCCGCGTGTGCTGTTGTGGGGATCGTCGTGCGTCAGGTCAAAGGGTATCCGGTCGCCAGGGGTGTTGCCGTCCGCCGGCCGCTCGGCCGCGGGTACGCTCGCCTGCGGTGATCACATCAGGACAGATCCTGTCAGGATCGGTCCCGGCCTGAAGGAGAAGCGTGCGGCACACGGGGACGACGCGCAGGGGGGCGCTCACCGCTACGGGAGCCCTCGCCCTGGGTGCGGTGCTGACCGGCTGCGGGGGCGACGAGGCGTCGGACGGCGGGGAGCCCGCGCACTCCGGCGCGCGGGCCGCCGCCGCGAAGGCCGGGGGGACCGTGCGCGAGAAGGCGGTGCGCGACGGCGCCCTCCTGCTCGCCCGGTACGACCTGGTGGCCGAGGCACATCCGGCTACGGCCGCGGGCCTGGCGCCCCTGCGGGCCGCCGTGCGGGAGCACGGGAAGGCACTGGCGCCACCGCGCGCGAAGGGCGACCCGAAGGCCGACGCCCCTCCGGCCGCGCCCGGCCCGGTGTCCGCCGTCCCGAAGGCCGCGGTGCGGGAGCTGGCCGCCGACGAGCGCCGGCGGGCCGACGCGTATGCCCAGGCCCTGCTGGACGTCGAGCCGGAGCTGGCCCGGCTGCTGGCCTCGGTGGCGGCGGCCGCGGCGGCGCACGCGTATCTGCTGACCGAACTGGCCGAGGAGACAGCCGCATGAGCACCCGTTCCGCCCGCCCGTCCGAGGAGGACGCGGACTCCCCCGAGCTGACCGCCGCCCAGGCGGCCCTGGCCGCCGAGCACGCCGCGGTGTACGGCTACGGGCTGCTGGGCGGCCGCCTCGACGGGAAGCGGGGCGACGCGGCCCGCGCGGCGTACGACGGGCACCGGGCCCGCCGGGACGCCCTGGCGCGCACCGTGCGGGACCAGGGCGGGCGGCCGGTGGCCTCGGACGCCGCGTACGCTCTGCCGTTCGCCGTCGCGGACTCCTCGTCGGCGGTACGGCTGGCCGCGGTGCTGGAGGACCGGATCGCGGGCGCCTACGCCGATCTCGTACGGGCCACCGAGGGCGCTCGCCGCAAGGAGGCCGCGGGCGCACTGCGGGAGGCCGCGGTGCGGGCGGCCCGCTGGCGGGGCGGCAACGTAGCCTTTCCGGGGCTCGCCGAGCGGGCCGCCGGTGCGGATCCGGCCGCGACGGGCCCGGTGGAGGCCGCCGGCGCGGACGGCGCGCGCTGATACGGAGAACGCGCGCTGATACGAAGAACCGGAAAGGGAACACACGACGTATGGGTTGCGAACCGCCGCAGCGCCTGATGCGCGCGCTCGGTGAGATGTACGGAGACGCCGCGGCGGCCGACTGGCTGGACGCGCTTCCCGCGCTGACCGAGCAGGCGCTCACCGCCGGGGGCGGCCTCATCGTGGAGCGGGTGGCCGCCCCCGGCGGGCGCAGCTCCCTGGTGGTTCTGGTGCGGCGGGCCGACGGGACCCCGGCAGCGCTGAAGATCGCCCCGCCGGTCGCCGGTCCCGGCCTTGAGCGGGCGGCGCTGGAGCACTGGAACGGGTGGGGGGCGGTGAAGCCGCTGGACGCGCCGGAGCTCGACTCGTCCGGTGCGCTGCTGCTGGAGCGGCTGCATCACGAGGTGTCGCTGCGCTCGCTGCCGGAGGCCAAGGCGCTGCTGGAGGCGGCGGGCACGCTGCGGCGGCTGTGGGTGGAGCCGCCGACGGGGCACGCCTTCGAGAGCGTGGCCGGGCGGACCGATCGGCAGAGCGCCGGGATGCGGGCGGCCGCCGAGGCCGAACCTGAGCTGGCGCCGCTGGTGGACGCGGCGCTCGCGGCGCGGGCGGAGCTGGTCGGGGGATCACCCGAACAACTGCTGCTGCACGGCAACTTCCGGCAGAGCAAGGTGTTCTCCGGGGAGCGGGCGCCGTGGCTGACGGTGGGTCCGGAGCCGCTGGTGGGCGAGCGCGCCTATGACCTGGCGCGGCTGGTGCGGGACCGGGTGGAGGATCTGATCGCCTCGCCCGGTGGCCCGGTGACGGCCCGGCGACGGGTCAAGCGGCTGGCGGAGTCGCTGGAAGTGGAGCAGGCGCGGCTGCATGGCTGGACGCTGTTCCGGGCGGTCGAATCGGGCACCCGCGCGCTGGCCGAGGGGCGGCGGCAGATGGGCGAGGTCAACCTGGAGTTCGCGGGCTGGCTGTAGTCCGGCGTAGGTACGAGGAGGGCCCCCGCGCACGGTGCGTCGCGGGGGCCCTCCTCATAGGCGGGGTGTGCGTGATCAGGCCAGGTCGGCCGTCAGGCGGGCGATCGCCTCGTCGACGGTCAGCTCCTCGCGCTCGCCGGTGCGGCGGTCCTTGAGCTCCAGGACGCCGTCGGCGGAGCGGCGGCCGGCGACCAGGATCTTGGGCACACCGAGCAGCTCGGAGTCGGTGAACTTCACGCCGGGCGAGACGCCGGGGCGGTCGTCGACCAGGACCCGCAGGCCCGCCGCGTCGAGCTTCTCCGAGACGTCGAGGGCCAGCTCCGTCTGGAGGGCCTTTCCGGCGGCGACGACGTGGACGTCGGCCGGGGCGATCTCGCGGGGCCAGCACAGGCCCTTGTCGTCGGCGGTCTGCTCGGCGAGGGCGGCGACGGCGCGGGAGACGCCGATGCCGTACGAGCCCATGGTGACCCGGACGGGCTTGCCCTGCTGGCCGAGCACGTCGAGCTGGAAGGTGTCGGCGTACTTGCGGCCGAGCTGGAAGATGTGGCCGATCTCGATGGCGCGGTCCAGGGTGAGGCCGGTGCCGCACTTGGGGCAGGGGTCGCCCTCCTCGACCACGACGACGTCGAGGTACTGGTCGACCTCGAAGTCGCGGCCCGCGACGACGTTCCTCGCGTGCTTGCCCTCCTGGTTGGCGCCGGTGACCCAGGAGGTGCCGGGGGCGACGCGGGGGTCGGCGAGGTAACGGACCTTCTCCAGGCCCTGGGGGCCGACGTAACCGCGTACGAGGTCGTCGCGGCCGTCGAAGTCCTCGGCGGTGACCAGTTCGACGACTGCCGGGGCCAGGTGCTCGCCGAGCTTGCCGAGGTCCACCTCGCGGTGGCCGGGGACGCCGACGGCCACGATCTCGCCGTCCACCTTGACCAGCAGGTTCTTCAGGGTGGCGGAGGCGGGGACGCCGAGGTGCGCGGCGAGCGTCTCGATGGTCGGGGTGTCGGGGGTGTCCAGCTCCTCGACCGCGCCGTGCGCCGAGCCGTCGACCGGGGCGAGCGCGAAGGTCACAGCCTCGGTGTTGGCGGCGTAGTCGCAGTTCGGGCAGTCGGCGAAGGTGTCCTCACCGGCGGCGGCGGGGGCGAGGAACTCCTCGGAGGTCGAGCCGCCCATCGCGCCGGAGACGGCGGAGACGATGCGGTGGTCGAGGCCGAGGCGCTCGAAGATCTTGATGTACGCGGCCCGGTGCAGGGCGTAGGAGTGCGCGAGGCCCTCGTCGGTGGTGTCGAAGCTGTACGAGTCCTTCATCTGGAACTCGCGGCCGCGGAGCACGCCGGAGCGGGGGCGGGCCTCGTCGCGGTACTTCGTCTGGATCTGGTAGAGCATCACCGGCAGGTCCTTGTAGGACGTGCACTGGTCCTTGACCGTCTGGGTGAAGATCTCCTCGTGGGTGGGGCCGAGGAGGTAGTCGCCGCCCTTGCGGTCCTTGAGGCGGAAGAGCAGGTCGCCGTACTCCTCCCAGCGGCCGGACGCCTCGTAGGGCTCCTTGGGCAGCAGGGCGGGCAGCAGGACTTCCTGGGCGCCGATGGCGTCCATCTCCTCGCGGACCACGTGGGAGATGTTGTCCAGGACCTTCTTGCCGAGGGGCAGCCACGACCAGATGCCGGCCGCGTTGCGGCGGACGTACCCGGCGCGGACCAGCAGCTTGTGGCTGAGCGTCTCGGCGTCCGCCGGGTCGTCGCGCAGTGTCTTGACCATCAATCGGGACATGCGCTGGACCTGGGCCATGATGAACTCCTGCTCGCAAGGGTGGTGGGCCCGAGGTTAGCCGGGCGGTGCGGGCTGGCGGAAATCCATTCAGGCCCCGGGCCTCGCGCGCAGCAGCGGCAGGGGCGCGCCCATGACCGCGTAGGGCTGCGGGGCGCTCGGGAAGACGACCTGGCGGGCCAGATCGCGGTAGCCCAGCGAGCGGTACAGGGTGCGGGCCGGGCTGTCCTTGTCGATCGCCGAGAGGATCGACCGGGGGTGGCCGACGGCGTCGGT
This sequence comes from Streptomyces sp. NPDC026589, assembly GCF_040638385.1. NCBI lineage: Bacteria > Bacillati > Actinomycetota > Actinomycetes > Kitasatosporales > Streptomycetaceae > Streptomyces > Streptomyces sp. NPDC026589. The sequence goes on along the minus strand of NZ_JBEZYG010000006.1, from coordinate 330,576 downwards.
GATGGCGGTGATCAGGGTGCGGCCGATGCCGCGCCGCTGGTGGTCCGGGTGGACGTGGAGTTCGGTGATGACGAAGGAGTCGTCGAGCCAGCCGTCGGAGCCGGTGGCCCGCAGATAGGGCTCGACGACGGTGGACCACCACTGGGCGCGTTCGTTGGGCAGCCCGTAGACGAAGCCGACGAGCCGTCCGTCAGGGGTGGTGGCGCCGACTGCGCGGGCGTGGGGGTGTTCCAGGTGTCTCAGGACGATGTGGCGGCGTACGTCGATCTCGTCCTGGCTCAGTCCGAAGGCGGCCGCCTGGACGCGCAGGGCTTCGTCGACGCGGGCGGCCAGGTCGACGGGGCCGATCTCGGCGTCGGGTGCCGCGGGGCCTTCTTGGGGGACTGCTGCTGCCATGCGGGAACCCTACTGGCCGGGGCGGGCGGTCAGAACCGTGCGTTCCACGGGCGGGCGGTGAGAACCGTTCCCGCGGCGGGCGCGCGTGACCGTTCAGAACAAGACGCTCATGAACGCGCCCACCTCGCGGAAGCCGACACGGCGGTAGGCCTTGCGGGCGGGGGTGTTGTAGTCGTTGACGTACAGGCTGACGACGGGGGCGACGTCGGCGAGTGCGTAGCGCAGGACGGCGGCCATGCCCGTTTCGGAGAGGCCCTTGCCCCGGTGTTCGGGGGCGACCCAGACGCCCTGGATCTGGCAGGCCTGGGGGGTGGCCGCGCCGATCTCCGCCTTGAAGACGACCTTGCCGTCGTCGATGCGGGCGAAGGAGCGGCCGGTGCCGATGAGTTCGGCGACGCGGGCCTGGTACAGGAGTCCGCCGTCGCCGGCGAGCGGGGAGATGCCGACCTCCTCGGTGAACATCGCCACGCAGGCCGGCATCAGGACCTCGGTCTCGTCCTTGCGGATGCGGCGGACGAGCGGGTCGGGGGTGACGACGGCGGAGAGGCTCTCGGTGACCATGAGGGGCTGGTTGGCGCGGACCTCGCGGGCGGGGCCCCAGCTGGGTTCGAGGAGCCGCCAGAGCTGGGTGGTGGGTTCGGCGGGGCCGACGATGGAGGAGCAGCGGCGGCCGGCCCTGCGGGCCCGGTCGGCGAAGGCGCGGACGGCCTCGGGGCCGGCGCAGATGGGGACGAGGTTGGCGCCGGAGTAGCACAGGGAGCGGAGCATCCCGTCGGCGTACCAACCCCACATCTCGCCGCCGAGGCGCCAGGGGTCGAGTCCCGCGACCTGCACGCGGGACGTCACGAAGGCGTTGGTCACGGGCGCGCTCTCCAGGATGGCGAGCGCTGCTTGGAGGTCGCTGGGTTCGAGGACCCGGGTGGTGGTCTGCGTCAACACGAGGGGGCCTCACCATGCGGTCTGCTGATTTCCGCACTTTAACCGACGAGCCTGTCGAACGCCGCTCGAGTCCGGAAGACGGTCTCCGGGCAGGGCGGTGGTGTATGCGGGAGCCGGTCCCCGGACATGCCGCCGCCCCACCGGGCGCGGGCCCGGTGGGGCGGTGATGGCGTGGAAGGGCGCGGGTCAGGCGCCGATGGAGACCTGGGGTTCGCCGGACGCGATGCCGTCCTTCTCCATCTGTTCGGCGATCTTCATGGCCTCTTCGATGAGGGTCTCGACGATCTTCGATTCGGGGACGGTCTTGATGACCTCGCCCTTCACGAAGATCTGGCCCTTGCCGTTGCCGGAGGCGACGCCGAGGTCGGCCTCGCGGGCCTCGCCGGGGCCGTTGACGACGCAGCCCATGACGGCGACGCGGAGCGGGACCTCCATGCCCTCCAGGCCGGCGCTGACCTGGTCGGCGAGCTTGTAGACGTCGACCTGGGCACGGCCGCAGGACGGGCAGGAGACGATCTCCAGGCGGCGCTGCTTGAGGTTGAGCGCTTCGAGGATCTGGAGGCCGACCTTGACCTCCTCGGCCGGCGGGGCCGAGAGGGAGACGCGGATGGTGTCGCCGATGCCCTCGGAGAGCAGCGCGCCGAACGCGACGGCCGACTTGATGGTGCCCTGGAACGCCGGTCCGGCCTCGGTGACGCCGAGGTGCAGCGGGTAGTCGCTCTGGGCGGCGAGCTGGCGGTAGGCGTTGACCATGACGACCGGGTCGTTGTGCTTGACCGAGATCTTGATGTCGCCGAAGCCGTGCTCCTCGAAGAGGGACGCCTCCCACAAGGCCGACTCGACGAGGGCCTCGGGGGTGGCCTTGCCGTACTTCTTCAGGAGCCGCGCGTCCAGGGAGCCGGCGTTGACGCCGATCCGGATCGGGGTGCGGGTCTCGGCGGCCGCCTTGGCGATCTCCTTGACCTTGTCGTCGAACTGCTTGATGTTGCCCGGGTTGACCCGGACCGCGGCGCAGCCGGCGTCGATCGCGGCGAAGACGTACTTCGGCTGGAAGTGGATGTCGGCGATCACCGGGATCTGCGACTTCCGGGCGATCGTGGCGAGCGCGTCGGCATCGTCCTGCGTCGGGCACGCGACCCGGACGATCTGGCAGCCGGACGCCGTCAGCTCGGCGATCTGCTGGAGCGTGGCGCCGATGTCCGACGTGCGTGTCGTCGTCATCGACTGCACGGAGACGGGCGCGTCGCCGCCGACCGCGACCGTGCCGACCTGGATCTGTCGGCTGACCCTTCGGTCGGCGAGCTTGGTCGGAACGGCCGGCATTCCGAGAGAAATCGCAGTCATGCGCTGTGCATCCCCAAGGTGTGGATCAAGGTCCCGAGATCGGCGGGCTCCGGCCTTCGAGGTTACGGCACCGGAGGCGGGACGGACGCACCGTGTCGACAAGTCCACCCGTTGGTGAGCGGCCGGACACGGGGTGTGTGCCCGGCCGACACCTGGGGTGCCGCGGCCGTCAGGAGATCTTGACGGGGTTCACGATGTCGGCCACCAGGACCAGCAGTGTGAAGCAGATGAAGAGTCCGGCGACCACGTAGGCGACCGGCATCAGCCGGGCCACGTCGAACGGGCCGGGGTCGGGGCGCCTGAAGACCTTGGCCACATTGCGCCGCAGGGACTCCCAGAGCGCGCCCGCGATGTGGCCGCCGTCCAGCGGGAGCAGCGGCAGCATGTTGAACAGGAACAGCGAGAGGTTGAAGCCCGCGAGCAGGAACAGCATCATCGCGACCTGGTTCTGCGCCGGGATGTCGAGGTTCATCACCTCGCCGCCGATCCGGGCCGCGCCCACCACGCCGACCGGCGAGTCGTCGGCCCGTTGGCCGTCGCTGAAGGCGGCGTCCCAGAGGGCCGGGATCTTGGACGGCAGCGCGATGATCGAGTCGACGCCGTTCTCGATCATGTCGCCCATGCGGACGGTGGAGTCGGCGAAGGAGAGCGGCACGATCTCGGTCCGGGCGGCGAAGCCCAGATAGCCCGCCTTGATGAACTGGTCCGGGACAACCTGGCCGTTGCCGTCCTTCTTCGCGACGGCGTTCTCGCGCAGGACGGCGTCGAGGGTCACTTCCTTGCCGTCGCGCTCGACGACGAGGGTGGCGGGGCCGATGGTCCCGCGGATGCGGTCCGAGAGCGTCGCCCAGTCGTCGACCTTCTTCCCGTCGAAGGCGACGATGCGGTCGCCCTCCTGGAGGCCGGCGGCCTTGGCCGGCGAGACCGGGTCGCCGTCCTTGCAGGTCTCGCGCTTGTCGCTCTGCGAGATCACGCACTGCTGGACGCCGGCGACCTCGGTGGTCTGGGTCTGGAAGCCGAAGGTCATCGCGACGCCCATGAAGATGGCGACCGCGAGGATCAGGTTCATGAAGGGGCCGGCGAACATCACGATGACGCGCTTCCACGGCTTGCGCGTGTAGAAGAGCCGCTTCTCGTCGCCCGGCTCCAGCTCCTCGTAGGCGGCGGAGCGGGCGTCCTCGATCATGCCGCGCCAGGGCGAGGTGGAGCGGGCTTCGAGCCGGCCGTCGGGGCCCGGCGGGAACATCCCGATCATGCGGATGTAGCCGCCGGCCGGGATGGCCTTGATGCCGTACTCCGTGTCGCCCTTCTTCTTCGACCAGATCGTCGGGCCGAAGCCGACCATGTACTGCGGCACCCGGATGCCGAACATCTTGGCCGTGGAGAGGTGGCCCAGCTCGTGCCAGGCGATGGAGAAGAGCAGGCCCACGACGAAGACGGCGATCCCCAGGACCGTCAGCAGGACCGAGGTCAGACTCATGCGCGCGCCTCCGCTGTCGCTTTCGCCGAGAGTTCCCGGGCCCGTGCGCGGGCCCACGTTTCCGCTTCGAGGACGTCCGCGACGCTGAGCGAGGTTCCCGGGGCGGGGGCGCCGTGTTCGGACACCACAGCGGTGACCGTATCCATGATTCCGTTGAAGGGCAGCTGTCCGGCGAGGAAAGCGTCCACGCATTCCTCGTTCGCGGCGTTGAAGACGGCCGGCGCGGTGCCGCCGAGCCCGCCCACGTGCCGGGCGAGGCCGACCGACGGGAAGGCCTCGGTGTCCAGCGGGAAGAACTCCCAGCTGGAGGCCTTCGTCCAGTCGAAGGCGGGGGCGGCGTCCGGGACGCGCTGGGGCCAGCCGAGCCCGATGGCGATGGGGCCGCCCATGTCCGGCGGAGTGGCCTGGGCAAGGGTGGAGCCGTCGCTGAACTCGACCATGGAGTGCACGTAGGACTGCGGGTGGACCACTACCTCGATCCGGTCGAACGGAATGTCGTAGAGGAGGTGCGCCTCGATGACCTCCAGGCCCTTGTTGACCAGGGTCGCGGAGTTGATCGTGATGACCGGCCCCATCGCCCAGGTCGGGTGGGCGAGCGCCTGCTCCCGGGTGACGTCGGCCAGCTCCTCGCGCGTACGGCCCCGGAAGGGTCCGCCGGAGGCGGTGACGACGAGCTTGCGGACGTCGGCGCGGGTGCCGGCGGCCAGCGCCTGGAAGAGCGCGGCGTGCTCGGAGTCGACCGGGATGATCTGGCCGGGGGCGGCGAGCGCCTTCACCAGCGGGCCGCCGACGATCAGCGACTCCTTGTTGGCGAGGGCGAGCGTGCGGCCCGCCTTCAGCGCGGCCAGGGTGGGGGCGAGCCCGATGGAGCCGGTGATGCCGTTGAGCACGGTGTGGCAGGCGCTCGCGGCGAGGATGGTGGCGGCGTCGGGTCCGGCCAGGATCTCGGGGAGCGGCTCGCCGGGCCCGTAACTCTCCCGCAGCGCCGTGCGCAGGGCGGGGACCGCGTCCTCGACGGCGACGGCGACCGTGTCGACCCGCAGCCGGCGGGCCTGCTCGGCCAGCAGGGCGACCCGGCCGCCGGCGGCCGAGAGCGCCGTGACCCGGAAGCGGTCGGGGTTGCGCAGGACCAGGTCGATGGCCTGGGTGCCGATGGACCCGGTGGAGCCGAGGATCACGAGATCCCGGCGGCCGTCCGCGGCGTCGAAGACGAGATGCGGATCGGCGAGGGGGGCAGGGCTGTCGCTCATGCCCCCCATTGTTGCCGCTCCGGCTGTGTGCGGGGACAGCGCGTCCCGTGTGGGCCGCGCCGCCCCTCCCGTCAGCGCGCCGCCAGCCCGTCCGCGAAGCCCTGGAACACCTCGTGGAAGCGCGGGAACGTCTTGCGTACGCAGCCGGGGTCGTCGTACGTCAGTCCTGGGGTGCGCAGTCCGGCGACGGCGAAGGACATCACGATGCGGTGGTCGCCGCGGGTGGCGATCCGGGTCGGCTTCGGTGTCCCGGGGTGGATCTCGATCCAGTCGGGCCCCGTGTGGACGGTGATGCCCATGGCGCGCAGGTTCTCGGCGCACGCCTCCAGTCGGTCGCACTCCTTGACCCGGGTGTTGGCGACGTCCTCGATCCGCACGGGTCCGTCCGCGTGGGGGGCGATGGCGGCGAGGGTCGGCATGGTGTCGGAGATGTCGCGCATGTTGACGGTGAGGCCGCGGAGCCGGCCGGTGGAGCGGACGGTGGTGGCGTCGGCGCCCACCTCCACCTCGGCGCCCATGTCCCGCAGGACGTCGACGAAGCGCAGGTCGCCCTGGAGCGCGCCGGTGCCGAGGCCGGGGACCGTGACCTCGCGGCCGGTGAGGGCGGCTGCGGCGAAGAAGTAGCTCGCGGTGGAGGCGTCGGGCTCGACGGCGTACGCGGTGGCCCGGTAGCCGCCGGAGGGGACCATGAAGGTGTTCCCCTCCCGCAGTACCTCCACGCCGAAGTCGCGCATCATCGCGAGGGTGATCTCGACGTACGGCGCGGAGACCAGCTCGGTGACCTCGATCCGCAGCCCCTTCGCGGTGAGCGGTCCGAGCATCAGCAGTGCGGTGAGGTACTGGGACGACTCCCCCGCGTCCAGGGCGATCTCGCCGCCCTCGATCCCGGCGGCCCGGACGGTCAGCGGGTGGTGCCCCTCGGCAGCCTCGTGGCGCAGGTCGACGCCGAGGGCGGTGAGGGCGCGGGTGAGCGGGGCGAGCGGGCGGCGGCGCATCTGGGCGGAGGCGTCGAAGCGGTACGTGCCGGAGGCGGCTGCCGCGACGAGGGTGGGCAGGAAGCGGGCGGTGGTCGCGCCGTCGCGGCAGAAGACGTCGGCGTCGGGTACGCCCGGCCCGGCGGGGCGGCCCTCGACGTGCCAGCGGTCGGCCTCCCGGTCGACCCTGTAGCCGAGGCTCTGCAGGCCTTCGGCGAAGCCCTCGGTGTCGTCCGAGCGCAGCGGTCGCAGCAGGGTGGTGGTGCCGTCCGCCGCGGCGGCCAGGAAGAGGGCGCGGGCGGTGACGGACTTGGAGCCGGGGATGTCGATGACGGTCACGGCCCTCATCCTGCCCGGCAGCGGGCGGGGCGTACGGGGTGCGTCCGGTGCGTGGACGGGGTGGACGCACCCCGGTCGGCGCCTGGGCTCAGCGCACCGGGCGGTGCTGGTTCTCCTGGACGGAGGGGCCCGGGGTGGCGTCCGCGATCCAGGGGCCCTCGCCGCTGGGGTCGACGACCCCCTCCTCCAGCCAGGTGTACGTCCCCGCCAGGACGCCGTCGACGACGCGCCGGTCGAGGTCGTCGGTGTTGGACCAGAGGCGGGTGAACAGCTCCTCGACCCGGATGCGGGCCTGCCGGCAGAACGCGTCCGCGAGCTGGTAGGCCTCGCGGCCGTGCTCCCCGGTCCCACGCAGGTGCTCGGCGCGGACGCAGGCGGCGCTCATCGCGAAGAGTTCGGCCCCGATGTCGACGATCCGGCCGAGGAAGCCCTGCTTGGTCTCCATCCGCCCCTGCCAGCGGGACATGGCGTAGAAGGTGGACCGGGCCAGCTTGCGCGAGGACCGTTCGACGTACCGGAGGTGACCGGAGAGGTCGCGGTGCCCGGCGGGGTGGAACTCGGCGTACGTACGCGGCAGTTGTCCCGGCCCGGCGACGAGCTTGGGCAGCCAGCGGGCATAGAACCCGGCGGCGTTCGCGCCCGCCTTCGCCTTGGCGGAGAGCGGCTTGTCGGGGTCGATGATGTCGCCCGCGACCTTGAGGTGGGCGTCGACGGCCTCGCGGGCGATCAGCAGGTGCATGATCTCGGTGGAGCCCTCAAAGATCCGGTTGATCCGCATGTCCCGGAGCATCTGCTCGGCGGGCACGGCGCGTTCGCCGCGGGCGGCCAGCGATTCGGCGGTCTCGAAACCCCGGCCGCCGCGGATCTGGACCAGTTCGTCGGCGATCAGCCAGCCCATCTCGGAGCCGTACAGCTTGGCGAGGGCGGCCTCGATGCGGATGTCGTTGCGGTCCTCGTCGGCCATCTGCGAGGAGAGGTCGACGATGGCCTCCAGGGCGAAGGTGGTGGCCGCGATGAACGAGATCTTCGCGCCGACCGCCTCGTGCCTGGCGACGGGCCTGCCCCACTGTTCCCGGGCGCCGGACCATTCGCGGGCGATCTTCAGGGACCATTTGCCGACGCCCACGCACATCGCCGGCAGCGAGAGGCGTCCGGTGTTGAGCGTGGTCAGGGCGATCTTCAGACCGGCGCCCTCCGGCCCGATCCGGCAGGCGCCGGACACCCGGACCCGGTGGAAGCGGGTGACGCCGTTCTCGATGCCGCGCAGGCCCATGAAGGCGTTGCGGTGCTCGACGGTGACGCCGGGGGCGTCGGCCTCGACGACGAACGCGGTGATGCCGCCGGGATGGCCCTCGGAGGCGGGGACCCGGGCCATGACGACGAGGAGGTCGGCGACGACGCCGTTGGTGGTCCAGAGCTTCACGCCGTCGAGGACGTAGTCCGGCCCGTCGGGCACCGCGGAGGTGGCGAGGCGGGCCGGGTCGGAGCCGACGTCCGGCTCGGTCAGCAGGAAGGCGGAGATGTCGGTGGTGGCCAGCCGGGGCAGGTAGACGTCCCTCTGCTCCTGGGTGCCGAAGATCTTCAGGGGCTGCGGTACGCCGATCGACTGATGCGCGGAGAGCAGCGCGCCGATCGCGGGGCTGGCCGAGCCGGCCAGGGCGAGCGCCTTGTTGTAGTACACCTGGGTGAGGCCGAGCCCTCCGTACGTGGTCTCGATCTTCATCCCGAGCGCGCCGAGCTCCTTGAGCCCGGCGATCACCTCGTCGGGGATCTTCGCCTCCCGCTCGATCCGCGCACTGTCGACCCGCGTCTCGCAGAACGTGCGCAGCCGCGCCAGGAACTCCTCGCCGCGTCGGATGTCGTCGGGCGGCGGCAGGGGGTGCGGATGGATCAGATCCAGGCGGAAGCGCCCCAGGAACAGCTCCTTGGCGAAGCTGGGCTTGCGCCAGTCCTGCTCCCGGGCGGCCTCGGCGACCCGTCGCGCCTCGCGCTCGGTCACCTTGGGCGCCCCGGGGGCCTGAGGGGTGTTGTGTGGTGCGGACATGAGGGACCTCACCTCGCCGCGCGCCACCGGACGGATGGACCCCTGAACCTGGACGCACGGACTGCTAGTCGCTGCTGCTACTGGGCTGCTCCTGGTCCGTATGTAACCCGTGTACCCGTGGTTCGGCACCCGCACGAGGGCCCGCACGCGGATACGCGGACGGCCCGAACCCCCGCACAGTGGGTTCGGGCCGTCCGTTTCGCGCCCCCGCCCGCACCCGCTGTCCAGGCGGGGGCACGGGCGGGGGTCGTCCGGGGTGTTACAGGGCGAGGCCGGTGAGGACCAGGACGCGCTCGTAGGTGTAGTCGTCCATGGCGTAGCGGACGCCCTCGCGGCCGACGCCGGACTGCTTGGCGCCGCCGTACGGCATCTGGTCGGCGCGGTACGAGGGGACGTCGCCGATGATCACGCCGCCGACCTCCAGGGCGCGGTGGGCGCGGAAGGCGGTCTGGAGGTCGTGGGTGAAGACGCCGGCCTGGAGGCCGTACGCGGAGGAGTTGACGGCGGCGAACGCCTCGGCCTCGCCGTCCACCTTCTGGAGGGACATGACCGGGCCGAAGACCTCTTCGCAGGAGAGCTTCACACCGTCGGGGAGGCCGGCGACGACGGTCGGGGCGTAGGTGGCCCCGTCGCGCTTGCCGCCGGTGAGCAGCTCGGCGCCGCCCTGGACGGCCTCGTCGACCCAGGACTCGACGCGCTTGGCCGCGTCCTCGCTGACGAGGGGGCCGACGTCGGTGGCGGCGTCGGCCGGGTCACCGGTGACCAGGGCCTCGACGGCGGCGACGATCTTGGGGACGAGCCGGTCGTAGACGGCGGCGTCGGCGATGACCCGCTGCACGGAGATGCAGGACTGGCCGCCCTGGTAGTTGGAGAACGTGGCGATCCGGGTGGCGGCCCAGTCGAGGTCGGCCTCGGACGCGTAGTCGCCGAGGACGACGGCCGCGCCGTTGCCGCCGAGCTCCAGGGTGCAGTGCTTGCGGGGCGCCGACTCCATGATCGCGTAGCCGACCGGGCCGGAGCCGGTGAAGGAGATGACCGGCAGCCGCTCGTCCTGGACGAGGGCGGGCATCTTGTCGTTGGGGACCGTGAGGACGGACCAGGAGCCGGCCGGGAGGTCGGTTTCGGCGAGCAGCTCGCCGAGGACGAGGGCCGAGATCGGGGTGGCCGGGGCCGGCTTGAGGATGATCGGGGCGCCGACGGCGATGGCCGGGGCGACCTTGTGGGCGCTGAGGTTCAGCGGGAAGTTGAAGGGCGCGATGCCGAGGACGGCCCCGCGCGGGAAGCGCCGGGTCAGCCCGAGGCGGCCGGTGCCGCCGAGGTCGGTGTCGAGCCGCTGGGCCTCGCCGCCGTTGAAGCGGCGGGCCTCCTCGGCGGCGAACCGGAACACGGACACGGCCCGGCCGACCTCGCCGCGGGCCCACTTGATCGGCTTGCCGTTCTCCGCCGAGATCAGCTGGGCGATCTCCTCGGTGCGCTCCGTCAGCCGCCGTACGACGTGGTCGAGGGCCGCGGCCCGGACGTGCGCCGGGGTGGCGGCGAACTCGTCGCGCGCCGCGTGGGCGGCGGCGACGGCCTCCTCGACCTGGGCGTCGGTCGGCACGCTGACGGTGCCGACGAGGCGTCCGTCGTACGGGTTGGTGACGTCGAAGCTGTCGGCACCGGTGGCCTGGCGGCCGGCCACCCAGAAGGCGTGGGGCGAAGTCATGGAGGTTCCGGCCCTTCGGAGGTCGTGAGGAGGTCGCGACCGAAGTCGTGACGAAAGTCGTGGGCGCCCGGAAGGCTCCCCTCTGTGGTCCCACGGTAGGGCGGGGAGGCCGGGATCGTGTTTGTCCGGGGTGGAGTGGGCTGGGCGTCCGCTGCTCCGATTTGGCCAGGGGTTTACCGGTGGCCCGGCGTCGCCCGCCGAGGAGTGGCCCCGGGTCTACTCCTCGGCGGGCGTCGCCGCCTCGGTCGTCTTGAGGGCGAGCCACAGCTCCATGCGGACGTCCGGGTCGTCCAACGAGCGCCCCAGGATCTCCTCCACGCGGCGCATCCGGTAGCGCAGGGTGTGCCGGTGCACGCCCAGGTCGGCGGCGGCGGCGTCCCACTGGCCGTGGCGGGAGAGCCAGGCGCGCAGGGAGGCCACGAGGTCGCCTCGACCCTTGGCGTCGTGCTCGTACAGCGCGCGGAGCATGCCGTCGGCGAAGGCCCGTACCGCGTCGTCGGCGAGCAGCGGCAGCACCGAGCCGGTGGCCAGCTCCTCGTGCTCGACCAGCGCCCTGCCCCGCCTGCGGGCGACGGAGAGGGCCTGTTCGGCCTGTTTGTACGCGGCGGAGACGGCGATCGGGCCCGAGGGGGCGGAGAGGCCGACCACGACGTCGCTGTCCTCGGCGCCGCCCTCGCGCGGGGCGCGGTCGTCCTGGGCCTCGGCGTAGGCGGCGCAGGCGGCGACGGCGGAGCCGCCGTCCGCGGCGAGCACGACGACGCGCTCGCCCTCGGGGACCAGGAGCAGCGCCTCGCCGGAACGGGCGGCGGCGGCCTCCATCGTCTCGGTGAGCAGCTCGGCCCCGGCGGGGGCGGCGGTCTCGGCGATGAGCAGCCGGAACGGGGCGTCGAGCAGCCCGCCGTAGAGGTCGCCGGCGACCGCCCGCGCATGGTCGGGCTGTCCGGCGAGGAGCATGCGCAGGACGGCGGCGCCCAGGCGCTGTTCGGCGCCCTGGAGGGAGCGGGAGCGGGCGGTGGTCAGGGTGAGCAGGGCGACGGCGGAGTGCACGGCGTAGCGCTCGGCGGTCCCGAGCGCCGCTCCCGTGCCGACGGCCAGCGCGCCGCGGGCCCGACGGCCGGAGCCCAGCGACTGGAGCTCGACCCGGTCCTCGCTGTCCCCGACGACGACGCTGGCGGGGGCGGGGCGGTCCCGGAGGCGTTCGACGTCGGGGGTGAGGCGGGCGGCTCGGCGGGCGGCCCAGTCGGGGGCGGCGGCCAGGACCGCGCCCGAGGTGTCGTACAGCGCGGCCCAGCCGTCGATGTGGGCGGCGAGCCGGGCGAGGAGGTCGGCGGGCCCGTCCCCGGCGAGCGCGGCCTTCGTCAGCTCGCGCTGGGCCTCGAAGCCGGCGGTGACCGCGCGGTACTGGTCGGCGGCGATGGCCGCGGAGACGGCCTTGCTGATGGCGAGGAACGGGGTGCGGCGGGGAACTTCGAGGAGCGGCAGCCCGGCCTCCTCGGCGGCCTCCACGAGGGCGGCCGGGATGTCGTCGTAGTTCACCCCGACCGCGAACCCCACCCCGGCGACCCCGGCCCCGGCCAGCCGCCTCACGTAGCGCCGCATGGACTCGGGGTCGTCGGCGTCGAGATTGGTGGCGGTCACGAGGAGGAGTTCGCCGCCGTCCATGTACGGGACGGGATCGGCCAGCTCGCTGGCGTGGGCCCAGCGCACGGGGGTGCCGAGCCGGTCCGCGCCCGCGCGCACGGTGAGCTTGAGCGCCGAGTGCTGGACGAGCGAGGCGAGCGTGGGGGGCATGGGCCGGGAACCCTCAAGGTCGGGGACGAGGTCGCGGCGCCACCGTACGGACGGCCGGATCGCCGGCCGGATCGGTGACACCAAATTTCGCCGTCGCGTATGAACGGCTGTCTCCGATTCTGCCAGGGCGGCAGAGTGCCGGTAACCGCTCTCAGCCGCTGCTCCCAGCCGTCTTTCGCGCCACTTCCCGGTACTCGTTCTCCGCTACTTGCTCCCGGCAGGTGCCTCAGCCGTCAAGGTGGACGAGGAGGGGGGGTGCGTGTTCGCCCTGGACGGTGGTGAGCGAGAGGACGGCGTGCCCGGCCGGCACCGCGTACGCCAGCTCCGAGGCGGACCAGCGCTCCCGCTCGACCTGCCGTACGGTCACCGCGTCCGTGGTCACGGCCTTGCCCGTGACGAGCTTGCGCAGGGCGTGCACGGCACGGGTGAACGGCTGGTCGGCGAAGACCGTGTGCTGGGCGACCTCGCGGGTCTCGACCCATTCCTTGCCCCAGGCTTCGGCGAAGCGCGTGCCTTCCCACGTGGTGATGCCGGGGAACGTCATCAGGCAGCCGACCGCGCCGAGCAGCGCCGCGTGCAGATGCGGCCCCACGTCGTCGAGGGACCGTACGGCCAGGACCGCCCCGGCGTTCAGCTGCCGCAGACGCTGCACCGCCCGGACGGAGTCGGTGGTCATCGCGCTCGCGGCATCGTCCAGTACGAGCGCGGCGAAGAGCGAGGCGTCCCGGCGCGCACCGGCGCTGGAGACGAACTGGGCGAAGACCAGACGGGTGAGAATGCGCGAGGCCTCGGGGTGGCTCCGCTCCGGCAGCACGATCCGGACGCGCACCGGATGTTCCAGGGCGCGCAGGGAGAAGGGCCTGGACCGGCCCCGGGTGTCGAAGAAGGTACTGAAGGCGGGCCTGTCGAGAAAGGCGATCCGGTCCGCGAGCACTCCGCTGAGGTCCGCGGACGTACCCAGCTGGCGCTCGCGTGCGTCGACCTCCCGCAGATAGGAACGGTGTTCCTCCGGCTGGAGGTCATCGCGGAGCAGGTCCAGCACCTGACGGCCGCCGTCGAGCAGTTCCCGCAGTTCCGGCAGCGACGGGAAGCGGCCGCGGGCGGCGTTGAACGGACCGATGAGCTGGCCCAGCGTGACGGCGGCCCGACGGCTGTCCACATCCGGCAGATCGCCGGTGAAGGCCTCCGACAGGAGCATCGCGGCCTCGTCCGGGTCGGTGATCCCGCCGTAGAGGTCGAGGTCGTACACCGAGTCGGCGTCGCCGATCTTCACCACGACGTCGTAGGAAGCCTCGGGCCCCAGCTCGACGCCTTCGGCGGAGACGACGACCACGGCCGCCCGCCCGGCCAGTGCCTGGAGGGAGAGCGACTCCACCACCGGCCTCACCAGGCGTCGCGTCCGGTCGAAGCCGTGGGGGCCGACTGCCAGAAGCGAGGTACCGAGGACCGAAGGGTCGAGAGCCGCTCCCGCCCCCCTCCGGGCGGAGGGATTACGCGGATGTTCCGCGTAGGCGCCCATCCGCACCTGCGCGGTCAGCAGATCGTGGGTGGCGGCGCGGACCGGGAGATCGCGGTCGCCCGAGGGATGCAGACAGGCCGCCGCCCCGCGCTTCACCACTCCCTCGACGAAGACGCCGGGCGGAAGAGCCCCGGCCTCCACCCGCGACCACGCGTGGCCGATCCTGGCGCAGTCGACATCGTTCATGCGCCGGGCGGCGACCTCGGCGGCAAGCCGGTCGGCGGCCCCGGGCTGCCCCGCAGCCCTCAGCCGCGGCCACACCGCGGGATCCTCCCCCGGCTCGGGCTCGGCTTCCGGAGGGGCCCCGGCGGGGGGCTTCCGGAAGAACTCCAGCCATCCGCCGGTCCGGGCGAACGGCCACAGCAGAGCCGCCCCGATCAGGACGTAGACGGCCACCCCCATGACGGCAGCCGTCTCCGGATCGCCGCGGAACACGGACACCGGCACCAGCGCGTGAAGGACGGCGTAGAAGAACGGAAGCAGGCTCGTACCCAGGACGATCCAGACCACCAGGAGACCCGCGAGCGCGGCAGCGAGCGCCCTGGCGGGTTGGGGCCGGTCCATGACCAGCCTCCGGTACAGCGCCGGCCAGTTGCCGAGCCGTCCGCAGAAATAGATCAGGAGGGCGGCGAAGAGACTGTTGTAGACGGCGCCGGCCGTCCGCGCGGACTGCCCTGGTTCGCCGCGCCACCAGTCGGAGGGGGTGAACAGTTTCAGGGGGAGCCGCTGCACGGCGATGTAGTCGGTGCGCCAGATGGCCCACGCGAAGATCCCACAGGCGATCGAGATGAGCGCGCCCACGACCAGAGCGCGGGTGGGCACCTCGGCCGCGTCTCCCGCCGGCCTCGGCCGGTACCCGTACCGCCAGAGGCCGGGCTCGGCGTCCGCGCGATGCGCCCGGAGCCACTGCCGCACATCGAGGACCGCGGCAGGCGACCGGGGCGGAAGCGGGGGCAGGGGAGGCGGGGGCGGCGTGGGACGAGGCACCCCGGCGGCGCCGGACCCGCTCCCGTAGGAGCCGCCGAGCCACCGCGCGCCGGGATCGTCCGCACCCTGCCCGCCCTGCTCACGCTGCGAGTCGTACGTGCCCTCGGTGCCCATTGCCACTGCTCCCCTGACGTGCCAAGGCGGTATCTCGGTGCAGTCGCTCAATCTAGTACCCGGGATCAGAACCTCATGGTCGTTCCCGGTTCCCGGACCGCCTCTTCCCGCCACCCGCCCGCCGCCTGTCCGCCATCTGTCCGCCGAGGACAAGGACACGCTCCCACCACTCCCGATCGGAGCATGCCCGCGCCCCTCCCCCGCCCCTAGCCTGCGAGGAGAAGAGCGTCCGAAACACCCCCAGGAGCCCCTCATGACCGCAATTCCGCAGGAGCGCCGCGTCGTCACTGCCATCCCCGGCCCGAAGTCGGTGGAGCTGCAGGCTCGCCGCCTCGCCGCCGTCGCCGCAGGTGTGGGCTCCACCCTGCCGGTGTTCACCGCCCGTGCGGGCGGGGGGATCATCGAGGACGTGGACGGCAACCGGCTGATCGACTTCGGGTCCGGGATCGCCGTGACCTCCGTGGGCGCCTCCGCCGAGGCCGTGGTGCGGCGGGCCTCCGCGCAGCTCGCGGAGTTCACCCACACCTGTTTCATGGTCACGCCGTACGAGGGGTACGTCGAGGTCTGCGAGCAGCTCGCCGAGCTGACGCCGGGCGACCACGCGAAGAAGTCCGCGTTGTTCAACTCGGGCGCCGAGGCCGTCGAGAACGCGGTGAAGATCGCCCGCGCCCACACCAAGCGCACCGCCGTCGTCGTCTTCGACCACGGTTACCACGGCCGCACCAACCTCACCATGGGCATGACGGCGAAGAACATGCCGTACAAGCAGGGCTTCGGCCCGTTCGCGCCCGAGGTCTACCGCGTCCCGGTCGCCTACGGCTACCGCTGGCCGACCGGGCCCGAGAACGCCGGCGCCGAGGCGTCCGCGCAGGCCATCGACGAGATCACCAAGCAGATCGGCGCGGACAACGTCGCCGCGATCATCATCGAGCCGGTGCTCGGCGAGGGTGGCTTCATCGAGCCGGCCAAGGGCTTCCTCCCGGCGATCGCGCGGTTCGCGAAGGACCACGGCATCGTGTTCGTCGCGGACGAGATCCAGTCCGGCTTCTGCCGCACCGGCCAGTGGTTCGCCTGCGAGGACGAGGGCATCGTCCCGGACCTGATCACCACCGCCAAGGGCATCGCCGGCGGTCTGCCGCTGTCCGCCGTGACGGGCCGCGCCGAGATCATGGACGCCGCGCACGCGGGTGGCCTGGGCGGTACGTACGGCGGTAACCCGGTGGCCTGCGCCGGTGCGCTCGGCGCCATCGAGACGATGCGCGAGCTGGACCTGAACGGGAAGGCCAAGCGGATCGAGGAGGTCATGAAGGGCCGCCTCGCCGAGATGCGGGCCAAGCTGCCGAACGGCGACATCATCGGCGACATCCGCGGTCGCGGCGCGATGATCGCGATCGAGCTGGTGAGGTCCGGCTCGAAGGACCCGGACCCGGAGGCGGCCGGCGCGCTCGCGAAGGCCTGCCACGCCGAGGGCGTCCTGGTGCTGACCTGCGGTACGTACGGCAACGTCCTGCGCTTCCTGCCGCCGCTGGTGATCGGCGAGGACCTGCTGAACGAGGGCCTCGACGTGATCGAGCAGGCGTTCGGCACGCTCTGATCCTTCGAACCCGGGACCGGGCGGGGGCGGCCTTTCACCGCTTCCGTCCGCCATCCGGGTCAGGGTCTGTGAAGAACGTGTGCGGGGGCGATGGCGGGAGGCCGTGCCGACTGTCGGCCGCCCCTCCACTGCCGTACGGTTTCTGCAGATGAGAGAAACACCTCGGTCGCGGGAAACCGCGACCGACGCCGGGCCGGGGCTTCCCCCGCGCCGTCCCGGGCGTGCGTTCGCGCACACCGGAGCCTTCGGCTCCGGGACTCCTCACCGATCGGACGGCCGCCCGCCCCACACCCCCCGGGGCGCGCGGCGAACCGATCTCGCCGGCCATCCCGGAACAACCCCCCCTGTTCCCGGGTGGCCGGCCCCTCTCGTTCTCCGCCTCCTCGGCCTCGGTCTGCTCGCGGTCCTCTTCTCGCTGATCACCTGGCAGGTCGCCCTCCAGGGTCCGCTGCTGCGGCTCGACGAGCGCGTGGGCGGGGAGCTGTTCGGTCACGGCCCGGCCGCGCTGACCCAGGTGCTCTCCGATCTCGGCGGAATGCCGGTGGCGCTTCCGGTGCTGACCTGCGCGGTCGGCTACGCGCTGTGGCGCGGCGCCCGGCGGCTCGCCGTGTACGCGGCCCTCACCATGGCGGCGGTGCCCGCGCTGGTGATCCCGCTGAAGGTGGCGACGGCCCGGCAGGGGCCGCTGACCGAGGCGGTCAACTACTACCCGTCCGGTCATACGGCGACGGCCGCCGTGGCGTACGGCGCGTCGGCCCTGGTACTGCTGGCCCTCCCCCGCCCGTCGTGGCTCCGGGAGGCTTCCTGGCCCCGGGCGTGGATGATGCCCGTCGCCGCGATCCTGTTGACCACGGCGACGGGCATCGGTCTGGTGTTGCACGGCTACCACTGGCCGCTGGACGTGCTGGCCAGTTGGTGCCTGGGGCCTGTCGTGCTCGCGCCCCTGTGGTGGGTCAGTTGCCGAAGTAGGCGTCGAAGTTCTTCGAGAACTCCCAGTTGTTGAAGCGGTCCCAGTTGATCGACCAGGTCATCAGGCCGCGCAGGTCGGACCAGGTCCCGCGGGTCTGGTAGGAGCCGCAGTCGGTCTTCTTGGTCAGGCAGTTGAGCGCCTTGTTGACCTCGGCCGGTGAGGTGTGGCCGTTGGCCGCCTGGGTGGAGGCCGGGAGGCCGATGGCGACCTGGTCGGGGCGCAGGCCGGGGAAGACCTTGCTGGTGTCGCCCGCCACCGGGAAGCCCGCGAGCAGCATGTCGGTCATCGCGATGTGGAAGTCCGCGCCGCCCATCGAGTGGTACTGGTTGTCCAGGCCCATGATCGGACCCGAGTTGTAGTCCTGGACGTGCAGCAGGGTCAGGTCGTCGCGCAGTGCGTGGATGACCGGCAGGTAGGAGCCGGCGCGCGGGTCCTGACCGCCCCAGGGGCCGGAGCCGTAGAACTGGTAGCCGAGCTGCACGAAGAAGGTCTCGGGCGCCATGGTGAGGACGAAGTCCGGGCCGTACTTCGCCTTGAGGGACTTCACCGCGGAGATCAGGTTGACGATCACCGGTGTGGTGGGGCTGCGGAAGTCGGTGTCGCCGGTGTTGAGGGAGAGGGAGTGGCCCTCGAAGTCGATGTCCAGGCCGTCCAGGCCGTAGGTGTCGATGATCTTCGAGACGGAGGTGACGAAGGCGTCACGGGCCGCGGTGGAGCCGAGCTGCACCTGTCCGTTCTGGCCGCCGATCGAGATCAGCACCTTCTTGCCCGCGGCCTGCTTGGCCTTGATCGCGGCCTTGAACTCCGCCTCGGACTCGACGTTCGGGCACTCGGCGACCGGGCAGAGTGCGAAACGGATGTCGCCGGAGGTGACGGAGGTGGGCTCACCGAAGGCGAGGTTGATGACGTCCCAGGAGGCGGGCACGTCCGCCAGCCGGGTGTAGCCGGAGCCGTTGGCGAAGCTGGAGTGCAGGTAGCCGACGAGGGCGCGGGGCGGGAGCTTGGTGTCGCCTCCCCCTCCGCCCGCCGTGGTGGTCGCGGTGATGGCGGCCGACTTCGCGGACTCGCCGGCCGCGTTGGCGGCGGTGACCTGGAAGCTGTACGCGGTGGAGGCGGTCAGGCCCGTCACGGTGGCGGAGGGGCCGGTGGCCGTGGCGACCTTCGTACCGCCGCGGTAGACGTGGTAGCCGCTCGCGCCGGAGACGGCGTTCCAGGAGAGCGCGACCGAGGAGGAGGTGATCGCCGTGGTCTTCAGGCCGGCGGGGACGGCCGGGATCACGACGGGCTCGCCGCCGGGGCCGACGAGGGTGAGGTCGTCGGCGTAGTAGGCCGGGGTGCCGTACCAGCCGTGGGTGTAGACGCTCACGGAGGTGGTGGAGGGGCCCGTCTTGAAGGTGGTGGTGAGCTGCTTCCACGCACCGGGGGACTGGGTCCAGGTGGAGACGTCGGTGGTGCCGGTGCCGGTCGCGCCGAGGTAGACGTGGCTGCCCTGTACCCAGGCGCTCAGCGTGTACGAGGAGTTGGGCTTGACCGTGATGCTCTGTGAGCACTTGGCGTGGTCGTTGCCGGCCGGGGTCGCCTTGAGCGCGGAGGCGCCGCTGCGGGTGGGCGTGGAGACGGCGGCGCCGCTGGAGGCCGCGCAGTTCCAGCCGTCCAGGCCCGCCTCGAAGCCGCCGTTGCGTGCCAGGTCCACATCGGCGGCGCCTGCCGCGGGGGCCGAGGCGACCAGGGCTCCGGCGGCGAGCAGGCCGGCCGAGCAGACGGCCAGAAGTCTGGAGAATCTGACAGTTGGTCCGGTGCGTTCCACAACAGCCTCCGCGCAGGGGGGATTTCGGGTTGGCGTGCGCACAACATGGTCCAGACCAATCAGGTTGTCAAGACCTCTGGCGGCCCTCTCAACCCTCCGGACGCTCCCCGCGGGCGTCCCGGGCGGCCGCGCCCGCCGCCTCGTGCATCGCGAGTTCGAGGAGTCCGGCGTCCGTGAGGGCTCCCGAACCGTCCGGCGGGACCAGCCAGCGCACTCCCCCGGTGACCCGCCCCGGGTAAGGGACGACGATCCAGGTGCCCTGGCCGCAGCCCCTGATCCCCGTGCCGATCCAGCGGGAGGCGGTGCCCGGCGGGACGAAGAAGCCCATGCGCGACTCGCCGAAGTCGGCGAGAACGGGGCCCGGACGGTCGATCAGGCGGGTGAGGACGTCGAGCGTCGGGTAGCCCAGTTCGCCCGGGAGGATCAGAACGTCCCAGCGCCTGCCGGCCGGAAGGAGCGCGATCCCCTGCGGATTGCGCTCCCACTCCCACCGGCAGGCGGCCGGGTCCGGTGCCACCGATGTGAGCCACGCGACCGCGGCTTTCGTTTCCGAGCCTGTCATGACCAGCCTCCCGTTGACGTGAGCACCGGCGGGGTCCCGCCGGTGCGTACACATGCGAGAGAGGGTTCGGTGCCGACTATGACGCGGGTTGGTGCTACTGATCAGTAGTGAGCTGGGTCACAGCATCTGACCTGGGGCGGAAGCGGCTCAGCTGTCGAAGCCGAGACCCAGCCCGTCCATGGCCCTCAGCCAGAGATTCCGGTGCCCGCCGTTGCTGTCGGCGCGGGCCAGGGACCGCTTGGTGATCTCGATCCCGGCCCAGGCGAAGGGCTCCGGTGGGAACGGCATCGGCTTGGAACGGACCATCTCCAGTCGGGTCCGTGCCGTCTCCTCGCCGGAGAGCAGATCGAGCATCACGTCGGCCCCGAAACGGGTCGAACCGACACCGAGACCGGTGTATCCGGCGGCGTACGCGACCCGGCCCTGATGGGCCGTTCCGAAGAATGCCGTAAAGCGGGAACAGGTGTCGATCGCACCGCCCCAGGCGTGCGAGAAATTCAGCCCGGAAAGCTGCGGAAAGCAGGTGAAGAACTGATCCGCGAGTTTCAGGAACGTCTCCGGCCGCTGGTCGAGATCGGCGCTGAGCCGGCCTCCGTACGGGTAGATCGCGTCGTATCCGCCCCACAGGATCCGGTTGTCCGCGGAAAGCCGGAAGTAGTGGAACTGATTGGCGCTGTCGCCCAGTCCCTGGCGCCCCTTCCAGCCGATGGAGTCGAGCTGCTCCGGGGTGAGCGGTTCGGTCATCAGCGCGTAGTCGTAGACGGGCACGGTGTACGGGCGGATCCGCTTGACGAGCGACGGGAAGATGTTGGTGCCCAGCGCGACGCGGCGCGCGAAGACCCGTCCGTACGGGGTGCGGACCGCCATTCCCGATCCGGAGCGGACCAGGTCCAGGCCCCGGGTGTGCTCGTGGATCCGTACGCCCAGCTCCAGGCAGGCCCGCTTCAGGCCCCAGGCGAGCTTCGCCGGATGCAGCATCGCGACGCCGCGCCGGTCCCAGAGCCCGCCGAGGAAGGTGGGCGAGTCGACCTCCGCGCGGAGGGTCTCACGGTCCAGGAGGTCCACGCCCGTGATGCCGAGCCCCACGATCTCCTCGTGCCATTCCCGCAGCTCCTGAAGCTGGTGGGGTTCGGTGGCGACGTCGATCTCGCCGGTGCGCTCGAACTCGCAGTCGATGCCGTAGCGGGCGACCGCGGCCTCGATGGCATCGAGGTTGCGCTCCCCCAGCTCCTCCAGCTCCGCGATCTCGTCCGGCCAGCGCTCCACGCCGTTGGCCAGGCCGTGGGTGAGGGAGGCGGCGCAGAAGCCGCCGTTGCGGCCCGAGGCGGCCCAGCCCACCTCGTGCCCCTCGATGAGGACGACGTCCCGGTCCGGGTCGCGCTCCTTGGCGATGAGCGCGGTCCACAGACCGCTGTAGCCGCCGCCGACGACCAGCAGGTCGGTGTGCTCGTCGCCGGTGAGGGCGGGCAGCGGATCGGGCTTCGCCGGGTCGTCCAGCCAGTAGGGGACCGGCTTGGCGCCGGAGAGTGATCGTGCGGCAGTACGCATGGCAGCTGGGGCCATGGTTTCCAACTCCTTCGGGACTTTCAGGGTCGAGCGTTGTTCTTCCGTCGGGCGGCTATGACCTGGCCGACGAGAACCACCGATATCGCCATGATGAACATCGCGGTGCCGATGACGTTGATCTGCACGGGCGTGCCGCGCTGCGCCGATCCCCAGACGAACATGGGGAACGTGACGGTGGAGCCCGCGTTGAAATTCGTGATGATGAAATCGTCGAACGAAAGCGCGAAGGCGAGCAGCGCTCCCGCCGCGATTCCCGGGGCCGCGATGGGGAGGGTCACCCGCACGAAGGTCTGCACGGGGCCCGCGTACAGGTCGCGGGCGGCTTCCTCCAGCCTCGGGTCCATCGACATGACGCGCGCCTTGACGGCCGTCACGACGAAGCTGAGGCAGAACATGATGTGGGCGATGAGCACGGTCCAGAAGCCGAGCTGGGCGCCCATGTTCAGGAACAGCGTGAGCAGGGACGCGGCCATGACGACCTCGGGCATCGCCATCGGCAGGAAGATCAGCGAGTTGATCGCGCCGCGCGCCCGGAAGCGGTAGCGGACCAGCGCGAACGCGATCATCGTGCCGAGCGCGGTCGCCCCGAGCGTCGCCCAGAAGGCGATCTGGAGCGAGAGGGAGAGCGAGCCGCACAGGTCGGCGACGCCGCAGGGGTCCTTCCAGGCGTCCAGCGAGAACCGCTGCCAGGCGTAGTTGAAGCGCCCGTTGGGCTTGTTGAACGAGAACACCATCACGACGATGTTCGGAACGATCATGTACGCGAGGGTCAGCAGACCGGCGATGACGACCAGGTTCCGGCGTATCCAGCGCAGTACGGGCATCAGACCAGGTCCTCCGTACCGGAGCGGCGGATGTAGAAGGTGACCGCCAGCAGGACGATCGCCATGAGGATGAAGGAGAGCGCGGCGGCCGTCGGATAGTCCAGGACCCGCAGGAACTGGCTCTGGATGACGCTGCCGACCATCTTGGTGTCCGTGGAGCCCAGCAGTTCGGCGTTGACGTAGTCGCCGCTGGCCGGGATGAACGTCAGCAGGGTGCCGGAGACGACGCCGGGCATGGAGAGCGGGAACGTCACCTTGCGGAAGGTGGTGGCGGGGGTGGCGTAGAGGTCGCCCGCCGCCTCGTGCAGCCGGCCGTCGATCCGCTCCAGCGAGGTGTAGAGCGGCAGGATCATGAACGGCAGGAAGTTGTACGTCAGACCGCAGACGACGGCCATCGGGGTGGCGAGGACCCGGTTGGACTCGGTCCAGCCGAGCCAGCTGGTGACGTCCAGGACGTGCAGGGTGTTCAGCACGTCCACGACCGCGCCGCCGTCGGCGAGGATCGTCTTCCAGGCCAGCGTACGGATGAGGAAGCTGGTGAAGAACGGGGCGATGACCAGGACGAGCACCAGGTTGCGCCAGCGGCCCGCCTTGAAGGCGATGAGGTAGGCGAGCGGGTAGCCCAGCAGCAGGCACAGGATCGTGGCGGTGCCCGCGTACAGCAGGGACCGGATGAACTGCGGGTAGTACTCGCGCAGCGCGTCCACGTACGTCTGGAAGTGCCAGGTGACCTCGAAGCCCTGCTCCAGCGAGCCGGTCTGTACGGAGGTGGAGGCCTGGTAGACGAGCGGCAGGGCGAAGAAGACGACCAGCCAGAGGATGCCGGGGAGCAGCAGCCAGTAGGGGACGAGCCGTTTGCGGGTGGAGGGCTTGCGGAGCCTGAGCTCCCTGGGCTCCTCGGGCTGGGAGGGGGGCGCGGGCGGCGCCTCGGTGAGGCTCACGCCGCGTCCTCCACGCTCTCCACGCCGGCGTCGATGTCCTGGTCGGCGTCGAGTCCGAAGGTGTGGGCGGGGTTCCAGTGCAGGATCACCTCGGCGCCGGGCAGGAGTCCCGTGCGCCGGTCGACGTTCTGCTCGTAGACCTGGAGCGCCTTGCCCGCCGGGCTCTCGACCACGTACTGGGTGGATACGCCGATGAAGCTGGAGTCGACGACGCGGCCGGTGACGCGGTTGCGGCCGGCGGCTATGGAGTCCGCTTCGTCCGCGTGGGCCAGGGATATCTTCTCGGGCCGGATCCCGAGGAGGAGCCGGCCGCCGCCCGTCGTGGGGGCCGAACACCGCTCGCGGGGCAGGGTGAGCTTGCCGCCGCCCGCGGCCACCACCAGATCGTCGCCCGTGGAGACGACCTCGCCCTCGATGAGGTTGGACGTGCCGAGGAAGTTGGCGACGAAGGTGGTGCGCGGGTTCTCGTAGAGGTCGGCGGGCGCGCCGAGTTGCTCGACCCGGCCCCCGTTCATCACCGCGACGGTGTCGGCCATGGTCATGGCCTCCTCCTGGTCGTGGGTGACGTGCACGAAGGTGATGCCGACCTCGGTCTGGATCCGTTTGAGCTCCAGTTGCATCTGGCGCCGGAGCTTGAGGTCGAGGGCGCCGAGCGGTTCGTCGAGCAGCAGGACCTGCGGGTGGTTGATGAGCGCGCGGGCGACGGCGACGCGCTGCTGCTGGCCGCCGGAGAGCTGGTGCGGTTTACGGCGGGCGAAGTCCCCGAGCTCGACGAGCTCCAGCATGTCGTCGACCTGCTTCTTCACCGACTTGATGCCGCGACGGCGCAGCCCGAAGGCGACGTTCTCGGTGATGTCCAGGTGCGGGAAGAGCGCGTAGCTCTGGAAGACGGTGTTGACGGGCCGCTTGTACGGGGGCAGGTCGGTGATGTCCTTCTCCCCGAGGAAGACCGTGCCGGTGGTGGCCTCCTCCAGGCCCGCGATCATCCGCAGGGTGGTGGTCTTGCCGCAGCCGGACGCGCCGAGCAGGGCGAAGAAGGAGCCCTGGGGCACGGTCAGGTCGAGCGGCTGCACGGCGGTGAAGGAGCCGTAGGTCTTGCTGATCCCGGCGAGGCGGACATCGCCGCCCGCGGTCTGCTGCTGTGTCATGGGTCGCAGTCCCAGTGTGTTCGGGGGGAGTTCGGGGAAAGGGGTGGCGGGTGACCTCGGAGGGGCCGGGCCGGGCGGGTTGTCCCGAATGGTGCGGCCTGCGGCGGGTCCGGTGGTCAGGCGCCGATGAGCTTGGCGAACTTCTCCTCGTACGCCGTCTCTTCCTTCGTGCTCAGGGAGCGGAAGGAGCGAGACTTCGCCGCCATCTCCTTGTCGGGAAGGATCAGCGTGTTCGAGGCCATCGACTCGTCGATCTTCGCGAGTTCGTCGCGTACGCCGTCGACCGGGCAGACGTAGTTGATGTACGCGGCGAGCTGGGCGGCGACCGGCGGTTCGTAGTAGTAGTCGATGAGCTTCTCGGCGTTGGTCTTGTGCCGGGCCTGCGCGGGGACCAGGAGGTTGTCGCTGGAGGTGATGTATCCGGCGGCCGGGATCGCGAACTCGATGTCCGGGTTGTCGGCCTGGAGCTGGATGACGTCCCCGGCCCAGCCGACGCAGGCGGCGATGTCGCCCTTGCTGAGGTCGGCGGTGTAGTCGTTGCCGGTGAAGCGGCGGATCTGCTTCTTGTCGACGGCCTTCTGGAGGCGGCCGATCGCGCCGTCGAAGTCGGTGTCGGTGAACTTCCCCGGGTCCTTGCCCTGGTCGAGGAGGGTCATGCCGATGGTGTCGCGCATCTCGGAGAGGAAGGAGACGCGGCCCTTGAGCTTCGGGTCGTCGAGCAGCTGGGTGACGGAGTCGACCTTGCGGCCGCCGGTCGCTTTCACGTTGTACGCGATGACGGTCGGGATGCCGGTCCAGGGATAGGAGTAGGCGCGGCCCGGGTCCCAGTCGGGGGTGCGGAACTGGGCGGAGACGTTCGCGAAGGCGTGCGGGAGGTTCGCGGGGTCGAGCTTCTGCGCCCAGCCGAGCCGGATGATGCGGGCGGCGAGCCAGTCGGTGACGCATATGAGGTCGCGCCCGGTGTTCTGGCCGGCCGCGAGCTGCGGTTTGATCTTCCCGAAGAACTCGACGTTGTCGTTGATGTCCTCGGTGTACTTGACCCTGATCCCGGTGCGTTTGGTGAAGGCCTCCAGGGTGGGACGGCCCTTCTCGTCCTCGCTGACGTCCATGTACTCGGTCCAGTTGGAGAAGGTGACTTCCTTCTCCTCGGCCGAGTGGTCGTCGGACGCCATACCGGCGTCGGCGCGTTTGGCGGGCGGGATGCCGCACGCGCCGAGGGTGGCCATGCCGCCCAGGGCGAGCGCGCCCATGCCGGAGGCGCGCAGCAGGGAGCGGCGGGTGAGGGCGCCCCTGCCGCTGGTCAGGGAACGCCTCATGGCCGCCAGTTGGGCGGACGAGAGGCGCTCGGGCTCGTAACTCTCCATACGCGTTGCCCTTTCGGGTGGGAGGCCGCTCGGGCCCGTGGGCCCCGGTCGCGCGGCAGCTGCTATCGGTCCCCGAAGATCGTGCGGTGCCAGTCCTTGCGGGCGACCGCGGTGTTGTCGTACATGACGTGCTTGACCTGCGTGTACTCCTCGAAGGAGTACGCCGACATGTCCTTGCCGAAACCGCTGGCCTTGTATCCGCCGTGCGGCATCTCGGACAGGATCGGGATGTGGTCGTTCACCCACACACAGCCCGCCTGGATCTCGCGGGTGGCGCGGTTCGCGCGGTACAGGTCGCGGGTCCATGCGGAGGCGGCCAGTCCGTACGGGGTGTCGTTGGCGAGCGCGATGCCCTCGTCGTCGGTGTCGAAGGGCAGCACCACCAGGACGGGGCCGAAGATCTCCGACTGGACGATCTCGCTGTCCTGGGCGGCGTCCGCGACGAGGGTGGGCCGGTAGTACGCGCCGTCGGCGAGGTCGCCGCCGGGGGCCTCGCCGCCGGTGACGACCCGGGCGTAGCCGCGGGCCCGCTCGACGAAGGCGGCGACGCGGTCGCGCTGGGCGTGGCTGATCAGGGGGCCGAGGTCGGTGGCGCCGTCGAAGGGGTCGCCGAGCCGGACGGTCTCCATGAGCGCGGCGACGTCCCGGACGAAGGCGTCGTAGAGCGGGCGCTGGACGTAGGCGCGGGTGGCGGCGGTGCAGTCCTGGCCGGTGTTGATGAGGGAGCCGGCGACCGCGCCGTGGACGGCGGCCTCCAGGTCGGCGTCGTCGAAGACCACGAAGGGGGCCTTGCCGCCGAGCTCCAGGTGGAGGCGCTTGACGGTGGCGGTGGCGATCTCCGCGACCCGCTTGCCGACGGCGGTGGAGCCGGTGAAGGAGGTCATGACGACGTCGGGGTGGCCGACGAGGTGCTCGCCGGCGTCCTTGCCCGCGCCGGTGACGATGTTGATGACGCCGTCGGGGATGCCCGCCTCGGTGGCGGCCTGGGCGAACATCAGCGAGGTGAGCGGGGTCAGCTCGGCGGGCTTGAGGACGATGGTGTTGCCCGCGGCGACGGCCGGGAGGACCTTCCAGGCGGCCATCTGGAGGGGGTAGTTCCAGGGGGCGATGGAGCCGACGACGCCGATCGCCTCGCGGCGTACGTAGGAGGTGTGGTCGCCGTCGTACTCGGCGGCTGCCTTGCCCTCCAGGTGGCGGGCCGCGCCCGCGAAGAAGGCGGCGTTGTCGACGGTGCCGGGGACGTCGAACTCGGTGGAGAGCTTGATCGGCTTGCCGCACTGGAGGGACTCGGCGTACGCGAAGTCGTCCGCCTGCTCGGCGAGGACGGCGGCGAAGCGGTGCATCGCCTCGGAGCGTTCGCCGGGGGTGGCGCCGGACCAGCCGGGGAAGGCGGCGCGGGCGGCGGCGACGGCCGCGTCCACGTCGTCGGCGCCCGCCAGCTCGTAGCGGAGCACGCATCTGCCGGTCGCGGGGTTCACCACCTCGTGGTGGTCGCCGGACGTACCGGGGAGCAGCTTGCCGCCGATGTACTGCGCACCTTCCGCGAAGCGGTCCTGAACCTGGAAGCCGTTGCTCATGACGCTCTCCTCCGCCGCTGTACCCGCTGGGCGGGGTCGGCGTAGCTTCTTCGTGAATTGAGTGCCGATCCTGACAGAGGGGTTCAAGCCCAACAAGTGATTCCGTTGTTGCCTTTTGGTTACGCGACGGAATCTGTCGACCATGTGTCGTGTCGGTGCGGAAATCCCCGTACGGAGTGTCAGTGGCGGATGCCACACTCACATGCCATGGGACCGATCGATGAGCTTCTGGCGGACGTGGCGCGGGGCGAGCGGGTGAAGTATCTGCCGTTCTGGGGGCACCGCCCGCGCCCGGACGGCCGGCTGGGGAGCAGCTGCCTCAGCCAGTGGTGGCCGTCGCCGTTCACGGTGGACGGGGTGACCTACGCGAGTGCCGAGCACTGGATGATGGCCGGCAAGGCGCGGCTCTTCGGCGATCCGGAGGCGGAGCGGGCGGCGGTGTCGGCGAAGAGCCCAGCGGCGGCGAAGAGGGCGGGGCGCCTGGTGCGCGGCTTCGACGAGGACGTGTGGATACGGGAGCGGTTCGCCCTGGTGGTGGAGGGCAGCACGCACAAGTTCGGGCAGGACCCGGAGTTGGGCGGCTTCCTCCTGGGCACCGGGAGCCGGGTGCTGGTGGAGGCGTCCCCGCTGGACCGGATCTGGGGCATCGGGCTCGCGGCGGACGACGAGCGGGTGGAGCGGCCGCGGCAGTGGCGAGGGCTGAATCTGCTGGGCTTCGCGCTGATGGAGGCGCGGGAGAGGCTGCGGGCGGGCGCGGGGGCCTGAGGCGGTTTCCGTACGGGGGTGACTGAGGCGGTTCCGGTACGCAGGTGCCTGGGGCGGTTCCCGCATGCAGGGGCCTGGGGCGGTTTCGCGTACGCAGGTGTCCGGGGCGGTTTCCCGTACGCAGGTGTCCTGGCGGTTCTCCCACGGGGCGCGGCGGGTGGCGGCCACCGAAGCTCGGCCGGGCGGGGAGCGGTCCCTGCCCGGCCGAGGTGTGCGGCGTTGGCGCCGGCGGTACCAGGGCCTAGCGGCGGTCCTCGACGACCAGCGACGTGGCGAACGGGTCGTCGTAGCTGTCGTTGCTGTCCCTGTCGCTGTCGCTGTCGGAGCTCGTCGCGGCCCAGATGGCCAGGCCGAGGAACGCGGCGCCGATGACGATGCCGACGGGGCCCAGGATGACCCCGGCGAGCGCCATGCCCCGGTTGGTGGCCTCGCCGCGCTTGGCACGGCCGAGGCCGATGATGCCGAAGACGAGCGCCAGGATGCCGAGGATGATGTTGACGCCGTACATGCAGAAGCCGACCACCGAGATGATGCCGATCACCATCGCGGCCGTGCCCAGTCCGTTGTTGGGCGCGGGGGCCCAGCCGGCCGGACCTGCTCCGTAGGCGCCGTAGCCCGGGTAGCCGCCGTACGGCTGCGGGGGCGGAGCCGGGTAGCCGTAGTGCGCGGCGGGCGGCGGGGCCGCGTGGCCGGGGCCGTTCGGGCCGATCGGCGGCGGCGGTACGTCCGAGGGTGCGGGCCCGAAGCCTCCGGCCTGGGGTATCGGCCCGGTGCCGTCCCCGGCGGCCGGTCCGGCGCCCGGCATCGACGTCACGGTCGGCTGGGCGTGGACCGGAGCGGGCGGCGGCGTGGGCGCGGCAGGCTTGCCCAGTTCCACCCTGCTGTCCGGTTCCACCCTGCTGTCCGGCGGCGCCCACGGATCGCGTGGCGCGGCCCCGCCCCCGGGCTGCTCTGTGTTGTCTGACATGGGCCTCCCCCATCGTGGTCCCGTCATGCTACGGCCAGGCCTCAACGCCCCGGACCCCGCCTGCGATGATCGGTGGGGCCGGTACGCCCGGCCGACGTCACGCCGAACGGGAGATTTCCGATGACCGATCCGCATCCCTTCATCGCCGGGCTGCCCAAGGCCGAGCTCCATGTCCACCATGTCGGGTCGGCCTCGCCCCGGATCGTCGCGGAGCTGGCCGCCCGGCATCCGGACTCCAAGGTCCCCACGGACCCGGAGGCGCTGGTCGACTTCTTCACCTTCACCGACTTCGCGCACTTCATCGAGGTCTATCTCTCGGTGGTGGACCTGGTCCGCACCCCCGAGGACGTCCGGCTGCTCACCTTCGAGGTGGCGCGGGACATGGCCCGGCAGAACATCCGGTACGCGGAGCTGACCGTGACGCCGTACAGCTCGACCCGCCGGGGCATCCCCGAGGACGCGTTCATGGAGGCCATCGAGGACGCGCGCAGGGCGGCCGAGGCCGAGCTGGGCACCGTGCTGCGCTGGTGCTTCGACATTCCGGGCGAGGCCGGTCTCCAGTCGGCCGAGGAGACCGTCCGGCTCGCCGTGGAGCACCGGCCCGAGGGGCTCGTCTCCTTCGGCCTCGGCGGACCGGAGATCGGGGTGGACCGCCCCCAGTTCAAGCCGTACTTCGACCGGGCCATCGCCGCGGGCCTGCACTCGGTGCCGCACGCCGGGGAGACCACAGGACCGCAGACGGTCTGGGACGCCCTGACCGCGCTGCGCGCCGAGCGCATCGGGCACGGCACCAGCTCCGTCCAGGACCCCAGGCTGCTGGAGCACCTCGCCGAGCACCGCATCGCGCTGGAGGTCTGCCCGACGTCGAACATCGCCACCCGCGCGGTCACGGACATCGAGCTGCACCCGATCCGGGAGATGGTGGCGGCGGGCGTGCTGGTGACCGTCAACAGCGACGACCCGCCGATGTTCGGCACCGACCTCAACAACGAGTACGCGGTGGCCGCCCGGCTGCTGGAGCTCGACGAGCGCGGCATCGCGGAGCTCGCGAAGAACGCCGTGGAGGCCTCCTTCCTCGACCCGGCGGGCAAGCGGAAGCTGGCCGAGGAGATCGACACGTACACGACGAACTGGCTCCGGGCTCCCGGCCGCTGACCCGGTCGTCGACAATGGCCCCATGGCCAACACCGTCACCAGCGTCACCGCCGTGGGACATCGCGGCGATCCGTATCTCGCGCGCGAGAACACCCTGCCCTCGATCCGCTCCGCCTTCGAACGGGGGGCGGACGCGGTCGAGATCGATGTGCGGGTGACCCGCGACGGGGTGCCCGTCCTGCTGCACGACGCGACGCTGGAGCGGCTGTGGGGCCACGACCGGAGGCTGGACCGGCTGGACCACGCGGAGCTGAAGGAGCTGACGGGCGGCGGGGTGCCCACGCTCCGCGAGGCGCTGCTCGCCATCGGGGCGCGCCGGGTGATGGTGGACCTGCCCGGCTCCACGGACGCCTCGGTGAAGAACATCGTGGGCACGGTCCGGGAGTGCGGGGCCGGTGAGCGGGCGTACTACTGCGCGAGCGCGGACGCGATGCTGCGGGTGCGCGCCGCCGATCCGTCCGCCGAGATCGCCCTGACCTGGACCACGCTGGCCCCGCCGCGTCCGGAGCTGCTGGCCACGGTGAGGCCGCGCTGGCTGAACTACCGCTTCGGCCTGGTGAGCCGGGAGCTGACGGACCGGGCGCACCGGGACGGGCTGCTCGTCTCCGCGTGGACGGCCGACACGAAGCGCACGATGCGCCGGCTGATCGAGCGGGGCGTCGACTCGATCACCACCAACCGGATCGACACGCTTCACCGGCTGCTGGCCAACTCGCCCGGT
The DNA here is from genome assembly GCF_040638385.1 of Streptomyces sp. NPDC026589. Classification (NCBI taxonomy): domain Bacteria; kingdom Bacillati; phylum Actinomycetota; class Actinomycetes; order Kitasatosporales; family Streptomycetaceae; genus Streptomyces; species Streptomyces sp. NPDC026589. The sequence goes on along the minus strand of NZ_JBEZYG010000006.1, from coordinate 299,733 downwards.
CGCGGCGGTTCTTGATCGGTCCGGCATGATGGGAACCCCGCACCGCCCGCCGCCGCTCCGGGCGCCGGGCCCTTGGCCATCGAGGAGCAGCTGTGATGGACCCCCGACCGCAGGCGGCCACCGCCCGGATACGTTCCGACGTCGCGCACAACGCCCGTGTGTGGAACTACTGGCTGGGCGGCAAGGACAACTACCCGGTGGACCGGGCGGTGGGCGACCGGGTGACCGGGATGTACCCGAGCATCGGTGAAGTGGCGCGCGCGGACCGGGCGTTCCTCGGCCGTGTGGTGCGTCATCTGGCCGGCGACGTGGGCATCGACCAGTTCCTCGACATCGGCACGGGGCTGCCGACCGTGAACAACACCCACGAGATCGCCCAGCACACCGCGCCGCACGCGCGCATCGTGTACGTGGACAACGATCCGATCGTGCTGGCCCATGCCCGGGCCCTGCTGACCAGTTCGCTGGAGGGCGCGACCGAGTACGTCGACGCGGACGCGCACCGCCCCGAGCAGATCCTGCGGGCCGCCGAGCCCACCCTGGACCTGGGACGCCCGGTCGCGGTGATGATGCTCGGCATCCTGAACTTCGTGCTGGACACGGACGAGGCGCGGTCCATCGTGCGGACGCTGATGGCGGCCGTGCCGTCGGGCAGCCACCTGGTGCTGACCCACCCGACGCAGGAGCTGGGCGGCGAGGGCAACGAGGCGGCGATGCGCTTCTGGAACGAGAACGCCACACCGCCCATCACCGCCCGCAGCAGGGAGGAGTTCGCCGGCTTCCTGGACGGTCTGGAGATCCTGGAGCCGGGGATCGTCTCCTGCTCCCGCTGGCGTACGAACCCGCGGGAGCGGGAGGTCGCACAGTTCGGGGTGGTGGCCCGGAAGCCCTGATGCGCTTCCCGGGCCTGTCGGCACGGCTGCGCGGGCCGCGGGCCGTCGATCTGTGGATCACGCTCGCGGTGCAGGCCGCGGTGACCATGCCTTTCGTCGTGCCGCGCGCACCGGACCTGCCGGAGGCGACCTGGGGCGCGTACGGTCTGACGACCCTGACCGTGCTGCCGCTGATCGCCCGGCGTCTCGCACCGGTCGCCGTGCTGCTGGCGACGCTCGCGGGCGGCGCACTGTACACGCTGGCCCTCGACGGTCCGGGCCAGCCGTTGCCGTACGCCGGACTGGTGACGTTCTACACGGTCGCCGAACTGTCCCCGCCGCGCAAACGGCTGGCGGTCGCGGTGCTGGTCGGCGCGGCGGTGTTCCCGTCGGTGGCCTGGAACACGGGCGAAGCGCGGGAGTTGCTGTTCTCGCTGTTCGTGTTCGGTGCCGCGTACGCCTTCGGGCGGCTCAACCACACCCGCAAAGCCTATGTGGCGGCGGTGGAGGACCGGGCGCTCCAGGCGGAGCTGGGCCGGCGGATCGAGGCGGAGCGGGCCGCGGCGCGCGAACGGGCCCGGATCGCACGGGAGATGCACGACATCCTCTCGCACGCGGTGAGCCTGATGATCGTGCAGGCGGAGGCCGGGCCGGTGGCGGTCCGGGCGGCCCCCGAACGTGCGGAGGCTGCGTTCGACGCGATCTCCGAGACGGGCCGGGACGCGATGGTGCAGCTGCGCCGCATGCTCGGGGTGCTGCGCGAGGACGGCCTCGGCCGGGCTCCCGCGCCCCGTTCGCCCCAGCCGGGGCTCGCGGAGCTGCCGGCTCTGCTGGCGCGGGTGCGCGGCGGCGGCCCGGAGGTCGTCCTGACGACGACCGGGACGGCCCGCCCACTGCCGCAGGACACCGGGGCGACGGTGTACCGGATCGCGCAGGAGGCCCTGACGAACGTCGTCAAGCATGCGCGGGCCGACCGCGTGGAGGTGGAACTGAGCTATGGGGAGGACGAGTTGACGATCACGGTGCGGGACGACGGGCAGGGGCCCGGGACCACCCAGGGGCACGGGCTGATCGGGATCCGGGAGCGGGCCGCCGCGCACGGCGGCACCGTGCGGGCCGGTGGAGGGCCCGGCGGGCGGGGCTTCGAGCTGGTCGTCGGGCTGCCGCTCGCGCCCGGGACCGGAGGGGTGCGGACGTGACGGTCCGGGTGGTGGTCGCCGACGACCAGGAGCTGGTGCGCAGCGGTTTCGCGATGATTCTGGACGCCCAGCCCGGCATCGAGGTGGTGGCGGAGGCGAGGGACGGGGCGCGGGCCGTGGCGGCGGTGCGCCGACTGCGGGCGGACGTGGCGCTGCTGGACATCCGGATGCCGGTGCTGGACGGCATCGCGGCATGCCGGGAGATCGCCGCCGAAGGGGGCTGCCGGACGGTCATGCTCACCACGTTCGACGCGGACGAGTACGTGTACGAGGCGCTGCACGCGGGCGCGAGCGGCTTTCTGCTCAAGGACGTGCGCCGGGACGATCTGGTGCACGCGGTGCGGGTGGTGGCCGCCGGGGAGTCGCTGGTCGCCCCGTCGGTGGCGCGACGGCTGATCGCCGAGTACACCTCGCGCCCGGCGGGCCTGCCCGCGCCGTCGGCCGGCCGGCTGGAAGTCCTGACCGTCCGGGAGCGGGAGACCCTGCTGCACCTGGCGCGGGGCCTGTCCAACGCGGAGATCGCGGCGGCGCTCGTGGTGAGCGAGCACACGGTAAAGACCCATGTGAGCAACGTGCTGTCCAAGCTGGGGCTGCGTGACCGCGTCCAGGCCGTCATCTGCGCCTACGAGACCGGGCTCGTGGCTCCCTCGGCCGGGTGAGCCACCGGCACTTCCTCCCCCGGCCGAGGGAGCGAGACCCCAGCCGAAGACCGCCCGGGCGGGTGATCCGCTGCGATCTCCGGGCCAACAGGATGAAGTCCGACAGCGGTTGACGACATTCCCCCCCTTGGAGGCATCCGGTGAACAGATCCGTCCGCACGCTCCTGGCCACTGCCCTGATCCTCGGCATCACCTGCGGGGCGGCCGGGCCCGTGTCCGCGAGCGCCCCCGCCGACGCCGCTCCGGGCTCCCGTCCGGTGGCCTCCGGCGCACCCCGGAGCCAGGACGCTCCGGATGCCCGGGCCCTGCGCGCGGCGATCGACGGTCTTCCGCGCCAGGACGCCGTCGCGGCGCTCGTCCGGGTCGGCGGCACCGGCGGGTCGTGGCGCGGCAGCGCCGGAGTGCATGACCTGCCCTCGGGCCGCCCGGCGGATCCGGCGGCCCGCTTCCGCGCCGGATCGGTGACCAAGGTGTTCACGGCGGCCGCGGTGCTGCAACTGGCGGGCGAGCGGAAGCTGTCCCTGGACCGCGCCGCCCGGCACTATCTGCCGGACCTGATCCCGGCCGCGTACGGGGAGGTGACCGTGCGCCAGTTGCTCGACCACACCAGCGGGATACCCGCCGCGGACCTGCCGGGCAGGAACCTGGAGGAGTGGTACGCACACCGCTTCGACGTCCACACCCCGCGCTCCATGGTGGCTTCCGCCACGGCGAAGGAGCGGGAGTTCGCGCCGGGCGTCAGCCAGCACTACCTCAACATCAACTACACGGTCCTGGGGCTGCTGATCGAGCGCGTCACCGGGCACGCGTACGCGCGAGAGGTGTCGGACCGGATCCTGCGCCCGCTCGGCCTGCGGTCCACGTACTTCCCCGGCGCGGCCCCCCGGATCCGCGGCCCGCACAACCGGGGCTACCAGGTATTCGCGACGCCGGGCGGGGGCGACGAGCTGCGGGACGTCACGGTGTGGGGGCCGACCGACGGGTGGGCGGCCGGGGACATCATCTCGACCACCGTCGATCTGGAGCGCTTCACCACCGCACTGTTCGGCGGACGGGTGGTGCGCGAGCCGCTGCTGGAGGAGATGTTCACGCTGCCTGACGCCTCGGTGCGCACCTACGGTTCCGGGGAGCCGGCGCGGTTCGGCGCCGGTCTCTCCTTGTTCACCCTGGGCGGCCGCCAGGTGTGGGGCAAGACGGGCGGCCGCTGGGGCTACAACTCGGTGGTGGCGGCCACCCGCGACCTCTCCCGCTCGCTCGTCTACAGCGTCGGCGCGACGGACGCGAAGGGGAAGGACGCGAACGCCACGGCGATGGGCATCGTGGTGGCCGCCTTCGGAGCGCCGCCCGCCGCGTGAGCCGGACGCGGCCTCGCCGTGGCCGACGGCCCGAAAGGTGTCCTGCCCATCGCGTCCGGACGGCCGTGGGCGTCAGGCGCTCGCCGGCGCGGGCGCCGGGGCCGTGGCGGCCGCCTGCTCCAGTGCCTCCAGGCACTTGATCATGCGGCGGACGATCAGCAGCGGGATGACGCCGAAGACCCCGAAGGACATGTCGATCAGGCTCCACCAGAACGGGATGTCGCGGATCGGTCCGCAGATCAGGGCGAGCGGGATGATCCCGGCGCAGGCGATCATGCCGAACTCGATGACCCAGATGTTGCGGACCGGGTCGCGGTAGGGGCCGTAGAAGGCGACCGCGATGACCAGATGGGCGAAGGCCAGCCAGTCGGTGCCGTAGAGCATGAAGGGCTGCTCGCGTTCGACGGTGTCGAGCCCTTCGCGGACCCGGGTGATCCACTCCATCAGACCGGGAAGGTGCTCGGGGACCGGGGAGGCCGAGGCGCCCAGCAGGTCCTCGGCCCAGCGGAGTTCGGTGACGAGCGGGAAAGCCGTGAGCCCGCTCAGTACCAGACAGACGATGAAGAACGCCAACCACCTGCGTATACGCCGCGTGAGGGCGTTTCGCTCGCTCATGTCCGCAGCGTACGCCCGCAGTTACCGCTCCTTTACGTCACCCCTGCCAGGGCTTCACAAGCCGACGATGGAGTTCCATTTCTTGGCGAAGTCCATCCGCTCCTCGGAGGTGATGTCCCGCGCGATGGCGAGCCGTTTCCGCATCTCGTCGTCGGGGAAGATCAGCGGATCCTCGGCGAGTGCGGCCGTCTCCGCGTCCTTCGAGGAGGCCAGGACGTCCCGGGCGGCGGGCACGGGGCAGACGTAGTTGACCCAGGCGGCGAGTTCGGCGGCGACCTCGGGGTCGTAGTAGTGGTCGATCAGCCGCTCGGCGTTGCGCTTGTGGCGGGCGAGGTTGGGGATCATCAGGGACTCCGCCCACAGTTCGGCGCCCTCGTCGGGGACGACGAACTCGATGTCGGGGTTGTCGGCCTGGAGCTGGATGACGTCGCCGGAGTACGCCTGACAGGCGAGCACGTCGCCGGTGGCGAGGTCCTTGATGTAGTCGTTGCCGGTGAAGCGGCGGATGTGCTTCGAGCGGACCCGTTTCTCCGTCTGTTCGCAGATCTCGTGGAAGTCGTCGGCCGTCCAGCGGGTGATGTCGACGCCGTTGCCCTGCATGAGCAGCGCGAACGACTCGTCGAGCCCGGAGAGCAGGGTGACCCGGCCCCGGAGGTCGTCCGCCCACAGGTCGTCGGTGGACCGGATCTCGCGGCCGAGCCTCTTGCGGTTGTAGGCGATGCCGGTGATCCCGGACTGCCAGGGGACGCTGTGGAGCCGCCCCTCGTCGAAGGCGGGCTCACGCAGCGGCGGGTCGAGGTACTCGGCGACGTTGGGCTGCCCCGCCCGGTCCATCTCCTGGACCCAGCCGAGCCGGACGAAGCGGGCGGCCATCCAGTCGCTGATGACGATCAGGTCCCGGCCGGTCTGCTGGTGGTTCATCAGCGCGGGGCTGATCTTTCCGAAGAACTCGTCGTTGTCGTTGATCTCCTCGGTGTACGTGACGGAGATCCCGGTCCGCTGCGAGAAGGCGTCCAGGGTGGGCCGCTTCGACTCGTTGTCGTCGTCGGTGTCGATGTAGAGCGGCCAGTTGGCGAAGTGCAGGGTGTGGTCGGTGGCGGAGCTGTCGCGGCCGGCCCGGTCGCCGGGCTCGACGTAGGCCGCGGGCACCCCGCAGCCGGCCAGGGTGGCGCCGGCCGCTCCCGCCCCGAGGGCGCGCAGCAGGGAACGGCGGGACATGGGGTTCTTCCTGATCGCTCGCACCCGCGCAGAATGCCGGTCGCCGGTCGCGCGGACAATGGACCAAGCGTCCAGCGGGGCGGGCCCGCCCCGCACACCTTGTACAGCCTGTCCCGCACGCCCTCGCACGGAGGCGGCACGTGCACGGCCCCGGACCGAAGCCCGGGGCCGTGCACGGTCGCGGCGAAAGCGTCAGTCCTCGATGGAGGTCATGACGTGCTTGATGCGCGTGTAGTCCTCGAAGCCGTACGCGGAGAGGTCCTTGCCGTAGCCGGACTTCTTGAATCCGCCGTGCGGCATCTCGGCGACCAGCGGGATGTGGGTGTTGATCCACACGCAGCCGAAGTCGAGGTTCTTGGACATGCGCATGGCGCGGGAGTGGTTCGTCGTCCACACCGAGGAGGCGAGCGCGTACTCGACGCCGTTGGCGTAGTCGACGGCCTGCTGCTCGTCGGTGAAGGACTGGACGGTGATGACGGGTCCGAAGACCTCGTTCTGGATGATCTCGTCGTCCTGCTTCAGGCCGGAGACGACGGTCGGGGCGTAGAAGTAGCCCTTGTCTCCGACCCGGTGGCCGCCCGCCTCGACCTTGGCGTGGGCGGGGAGCCGCTCGATGAAGCCGCTCACCTGCTTCAGCTGGTTGGCGTTGTTGAGCGGGCCGTACGCCACGTCCTCGTCGTCCGGCTGCCCGGTCTTCGTGTCGGCGGCGGCCTTGGCGAGCGCGGTGACGAACGCGTCGTGGATCGACTCGTGGACCAGGACGCGGGTGGCGGCCGTACAGTCCTGGCCCGCGTTGAAGAAGCCCGCCTCGGAGACGCCCGCGACGGTCTTGGCGATGTCGGCGTCGTCGAAGACCACGACGGGCGCCTTGCCGCCGAGCTCCAGGTGGACCCGCTTGACGTCCTTGGCCGCGGACTCGGCGACCTGCGTGCCGGCCCGTACCGAACCGGTGATGGACGCCATCGCCGGGATCGGGTGCTCGACCATGGCGCGGCCGGTGTCCCGGTCGCCGCACAGGACGTTGAAGACGCCCTTGGGCAGGATCTGCCCCATGATCTCGGCCATCAGCACGGTCGACGCCGGGGTGGTGTCGGACGGCTTGATGACGACGGTGTTACCCGCGGCGAGCGCCGGGGCGAACTTCCAGACGGCCATCATCATCGGGTAGTTCCACGGCGCGACCTGGGCGCAGACGCCGACCGGCTCACGGCGGACGATGGAGGTCAGACCCTCCATGTACTCGCCGGCCGAGCGGCCTTCGAGGAGTCGTGCGGCCCCCGCGAAGAAGCGGATCTGGTCCACCATCGGCGGGATCTCTTCGCTGCGGGTCAGACCGAGCGGCTTGCCGGTGTTCTCCGACTCGGCGGCGATCAGGTCCTCGGCCCGCTCCTCGAACGCGTCCGCGATCTTCAGCAGGGCCTTCTGGCGCTCGGCGGGCGTGGTGTCGCGCCAAGCGGGGAAGGCCGCCGCGGCGGCCTCCATGGCGGCATCGACGTCGGCCTGACCGGAGAGCGGCGAGGTCGCGTAGACCTCTTCCGTCACCGGGCTGACCACATCGATGGTCCGCCCGTCCACGGCGTCCCGGAACTCTCCGTTGATGTAGTTGCGCAGACGGCGCACCTCGGTGGTCACAACCACCCCTCCTGTCGGCTGTCCGATGGGTGAGACGTCCACCTTAATCGTTCCGGTGACGCTTTCGACATAGCCACCCGCCCTCAACTTCGGATTCAGTCAGATCCAGGCACCCAGACAACGAATTTCATCGATCTGGGGTTGCGAGACAGACGAGGAGCGGTGCATGGTGGGTGTGTGGCCAGTCGCAGCGCAGACTCCAGGACCGGGAACGGATCACCGCCAGCGGTCGATGCCGTCTCCCTCGCAATCATCGAGCAGCTCCAGGAGGACGGACGGCGTCCGTACGCCGCGATCGGCAAGGCCGTCGGCCTCTCCGAAGCGGCTGTGCGCCAGCGCGTCCAGAAGCTGCTCGACCAGGGCGTGATGCAGATCGTCGCCGTCACGGACCCGCTCACCGTGGGGTTCCGGCGCCAGGCGATGGTCGGCATCAACGTCGAGGGCGACCTCGACCCGGTGGCCGAGGCCCTGTCGGCCATGGCCGAGTGCGAGTACGTGGTCATGACCGCGGGCTCCTTCGACCTGATGGTGGAGATCGTCTGCGAGGACGACGACCACCTGCTGGAGATGATCAACAAACGCATCCGGACCCTTCCCGGAGTGCGCTCCACCGAGAGCTTCGTCTACCTCAAGCTCAAGAAGCAGACCTATATGTGGGGAACCCGATAGCCGTGAGCAAGGACCTCAGCCGAACCGCGTACGACCACCTGTGGATGCACTTCACCCGCATGTCGGACTACGAGAACGCGCCCGTTCCCACCATCGTGCGTGGCGAGGGAACGTACATCTTCGACGACAAGGGCAAGCGCTACCTGGACGGTCTCTCCGGCCTGTTCGTGGTCAACGCCGGTCACGGTCGTCACGAGCTCGCCGAGACGGCGTACAAGCAGGCCCAGGAGCTCGCCTTCTTCCCGGTGTGGTCCTACGCCCACCCCAAGGCCGTCGAGCTGGCCGAGCGTCTCGCCGACTACGCCCCGGGCGACCTCAACAAGGTCTTCTTCACCACCGGTGGCGGCGAGGCCGTCGAGACCGCCTGGAAGCTGGCCAAGCAGTACTTCAAACTCCAGGGCAAGCCGACCAAGTACAAGGTCATCTCGCGTGCCGTCGCCTATCACGGCACCCCGCAGGGCGCGCTGTCCATCACCGGCCTCCCCGCCCTGAAGGCCCCCTTCGAGCCGCTGGTCCCCGGTGCGCACAAGGTGCCGAACACCAACATCTACCGCGCCCCGCTCTTCGGTGACGACCCGGTGGCCTTCGGCCGCTGGGCCGCCGACCAGATCGAGCAGGAGATCCTCTTCGAGGGCCCCGAGACCGTCGCGGCCGTCTTCCTGGAGCCCGTGCAGAACGCGGGCGGCTGCTTCCCGCCGCCGCCCGGCTACTTCCAGCGGGTCCGCGAGATCTGCGACAAGTACGACGTGCTGCTCGTCTCCGACGAGGTCATCTGCGCCTTCGGCCGGCTCGGCACCATCTTCGCGTGCGACAAGTTCGGCTACGTGCCGGACATGATCACCTGCGCGAAGGGCATGACCTCGGGCTACTCCCCGATCGGCGCCTGCATCGTCTCGGACCGGATCGCGCAGCCGTTCTACGAGGGCGGCAACACCTTCCTGCACGGCTACACCTTCGGCGGCCACCCGGTCTCCGCCGCGGTGGGCATCGCCAACCTCGACATCTTCGAGCGCGAGAACCTCACCCAGCACGTCCTCGACAACGAGAACGCCTTCCTGACGACGCTGCAGAAGCTGCACGACCTGCCGATCGTCGGCGACGTCCGCGGCAACGGGTTCTTCTACGGCATCGAGCTGGTGAAGGACAAGGCCACCAAGGAGACGTTCACCGACGAGGAGACCGAGCGCGTCCTGTACGGCTTCCTCTCCAAGGCGCTGTACGACAACGGCCTGTACTGCCGGGCCGACGACCGCGGCGACCCGGTCATCCAGCTCGCCCCGCCGCTGATCTCCGACCAGTCGACGTTCGACGAGATCGAGGGCATTCTGCGGGCCGTGCTCACGGAGGCCTGGACGAAGCTCTGACCGTCACCAGGTCCCCCGGCCGATCTCCCACCGGCGGTCATTTCATACGGTTCTCCGGCCCGGATACGCCCCTTCGAGTGAGAAGGGGCGTATCCGGGCCGCGTGCTGTGCGCCCACACCGGTCCGACTATCTACGGTGCCGAGTGACCGATCGGCCGCGTCTTCGTTCCCCCGTACGGGGGAACGGGAAATCTGACCTGAACCGAGGTGTACGCCATGGTGGCCCCGCCGGACAACGACGTGATCTGGGCGCGTTCCCTGCACCACTCCCACAACGGATCGCCCGGTCTCGGCGGTGTCTCCCTCGGTGTCCAGGATGCCGAGATCCTCGCTGTGACCGGGCCGCGCGGCAGCGGGAAGACCACGCTGCTGCACTGCCTCTCGGGCCGGCTGGTGCCCCAGCAGGGCGAGGTGTGGTTCAACAGCGTCCCCGTCCACACCATGGCGCCCCGGGTCCGCGAACAGCTGCGCCGGGAGCGCTTCGGCTGGATCGCCTCCGATCCGGAGCTGGTCCCGGAGCTGACCGCCTGGGAGAACACCGCGCTGCCCCTGCTGCTGCGCGGCGTCTCGCACCGGGCCGCCCGGAAGACCGCCACCGAATGGCTGGAGCGCCTGGACATCGCCGCCTTCGCCAAGAAGCGGCCGCACGCGCTCCTCCAGGCGCAGCGCCAGCGGGTCTCGGTGGCCCGCGCCCTCTGCGGCGCACCGACCGTGATCTTCGCCGACGAGCCCACCGCGACCCTCCACCGCGCGGACCGTACCCAGGTGCTGCGCACCCTGACCACGGCGGCCCGCTCCCACGGCATCACCGTCGTGCTGGCCACGCACGACGCCGAGGTCGCCGCGCTCGCCGACCGGGCCGTCCCGTTGCTGGACGGCCGCTGTGTCGCCACCGGTACCGTGCCCGCGAAACCGGAAGCGGAGGGCCGCGCGGCGTGCTCGCTCTCCGTCTAGCCCGCGGGTCCCATCCCCTCGTCCTGGTCCGGCGACTGCTGGTGGCCGCCGCCTCGGCCGGCGTCGGGTTCCTCCTCCTGTGCGCCCTCGGGTACGCCGCCGCGCACCCGGCGTCCGCCGGTTCGGTGCTGCGGCTGCTCTGGTGCTTCGTCCCGCTGGCCGCCACGGTGCAGTTCGCCGTGGCGGTGGCCCGGACCGACCCGAGCACCCGGCCCCGTCCGGGCCTCTCCTCCGTGGGCCTCGGCCCGGTCAGGCTGTCCGCGGTGGCCGCGGTCTCCACCGCCGTCTCCACCACGCTCGGCTCCATGGTGGCCCTGCTCTTCTTCCTGCATCTGCGCGGCGATCTCACCGGGATGCCGTTCGACGGGGGCGCCGCGGAGTTCCTCGGCGCGGGCAGCCCGCTGCCGGTGGCCGCCGCGCTGATGCTGCTGGCGCTCGTACCGGTGGCCGCGTCGACGGCGAGCGCGCTGGCGCTGCGGACGCGGCCCGACCCGGCCCGGGACACCTTCGGCTCCGAGGAGCTGCCGGAGCCCGCACCCGCCCCGGCCGGGCTCCCCTGGGGCGTGGCGCTGACGGCTGCCGGACTCGCGGTCGAGGCGATCGCGTCACGGGGTGCTGCGGGGAGCGCGTTCCCGCTGCCCGGACGGTACGACTCCACCCCGGTGGCGGTACTGATCGGGTGGACGCTCACGGCGGTCGGCCTGGCGATGGCGGGGCCGAGCCTCACCTATCTGTGCGGGCGGGCGCTGCAGGCCGTGCGCCCCGGTGCCGTACGGCTGCTGGCGGGGCGGGTCCTGATGGACGAGGCGCGCCGGATCGGCCGCCCGCTCGGGGTCGTCTGCGCGGTGCTGTCCGCGGCGATCGCCGCTTCGGCGCTGTACGGGGGCGATGAGCGCCCGTACGGCCCGCTCACCGCGCTCGGTGCGGTCCTGGTCCTCGGCTGTACGGCGGCGACGCTGCTGACCTCGGCGCTGGAGGCCAGGCACGCCCGCGCCCACACGGTCGAGGCGCTGCTCAGGATGGGCGCCCCGGCCGCCACGCTGCGCCGGGCGACGGCGCTGCGGGCGGGCGCGCTGCTGGCCCTGTTCGCCCCGCTGACGTGGGTGATCGCGCAGTTGGCGGCGCTTCCGCTGGCGAGGTGAACCGCTGGCGGCGGCCTCTCGGGGGTCCGGGGACGGGAGCCCCGTAGGTCAGGGGACGGAGGCCCGGCAGGCTCAGGGATGGGTGGCGAGGCGGGCGGCCAGGGCGTCGAAGAAGGCCTCCCAGCCGTCCTCCGCCGCCGCGTACTGCTCGGGAGTGAGGTTCCCGCCGCGCTGCTGGAAGGCCAGCTCGGTGGTCCCGTCGCCGAGGTCGCTGAAGGTGACGGTGACGATCTCGCCCTCGGCGTCCTCGGGCGCCGAGGCGTCTTTCAGCGTGAGGACGAGACCGTCGGGCTCGCTCACCTCGCGGTAGATCCCGTGGAAGGGCATCTCCACTCCCGGCATCACGATGACCAGGCTCCACGCCCCGCCGGCCCGTACGTCCATCGCCACCCGGTCCAGGGGGACGTCCGCCTCTCCCCCGTACCAGGCGGCGAAGTCCTCCGGTGAGGTCCAGGCGGCGAAGACGCGCTGCTGAGGGGCGTGCAGGACGCGGGTGAGGTCGATGCCCTCGCGGGTGCCACCGGTCATGATCACGGTCCTTGTCCGATCCGGCCGTCCCGCGCCGCCGGAGCGCCGGGCGCGGGCTGTCCGCCTCCAGCTTGCCCGGCCCGCCGCCCCTCTGCCACGCCGGTCAGGGGGTCAGCAAGGCCGGGTCAGGGGGTCAGCAGTCCCGCGAGGGTGTCGTACGCCCCCTCCCACCCCCACGCCTCGCGGACCCACGCCCGGCCCTTCTCCCCCATCGCCCGGGCCCCCTCCCGGTCCCGCAGCAGCGCCACGAGCCGGTCCGCCACGGCGGCGACGTCGCGCCCGTCGACCACATGCCCCGTCTCCCCGTCCCGTACGGTGTCCGGCGCGCCGCCCGAGTCGCCGACGAGGACCGGCAGCCCGGCGGCGGCGGCCTCCAGGAAGACGATGCCCAGCCCCTCCACCTCCAGGCCCCGTCTGCGGGTGCGGCACGGCATCGCGAAGACGTCGCACGCCGCGTAGTGCTCCGGCATCGCCGCGTGCGGCTGCCCGCCCGCGAGGACCACCGCGTCCGCGACCCCGGTGTCCGCGGCGAGCCGACGCAGGGGCCGGGCGTAGGGCCCGTCTCCGGTCAGCAGGAGTACGGCGCCGGGTATGGCGCGCCGCACGGCGGGCAGGGCGCGGATCAGGGTGTCCTGGCCCTTGCGCGGGACGAGCCGCGCCGCGCAGAGGATCACGGGCCGCCCGCCCAGGCCGTACCGCTCGCGGACGCCGCCCGCCCGAGGGCGTATGCCCTCCCCCGCCCCGGACCGTACGGCGTCGCGCGGCCACTCCCGTACGGCATCGTGCGCCGCTTCCCTTACGCGGAACGCCTCCGCGTCCACCCCCGGCGCCAGGCGCACCATGCGGCGGGCGGCGGCCGGGCCGAGTGCGGCGGCGATGGGTGCGCGGGTCGCCTCGCCCAGATAAGTCACGGTGTCGACGCGGTCGCCGATCCGCCGGAGCAACGTCCGCGCCCCGGGCGTGCGGGCCCACCACACCTCGTGCCCGTGCGTCGTGGCGACGGCCCGCCGCACCCCGCTCTCCCGGCGCAGCCGGTCCGCCAGCAGCCCGAGCGGGGCGGCGGCCCCGAACCAGACGCTGTCGCAGCCGTGGCGACGGGCGATCTCCACCGCACGGGCGGCGACGCGCGGGACCGGGAGCAGGGTGCGGGCCGGGTCGCGGACCACGAGGTGGGGCAGGGCGGCGTCATGGGCGGCCGCCCCGGGTTCGGCGGAGGTGTAGACGACGACGGAGTCCGTGGGGAACCGGCTGGTCATGGCGTGGACGAAGGTCTCGATGCCGCCCTGGCGCGGCGGGAAGTCGTTGGTCACCACGAGGGTGCGGCGGCGCGTCATCGGGAGGCCTGCTTCCGTCCGTGTACGAGTACGCGTACGGGGTCGATGACGAGTCCGCGCACCCGTTCTCGTAGGCCGTGGGAATGGGCGGACCGCTGCCGGGCGAGGACCCAGGCCGCAAGGACCAACGGGTGCACCAGATAGCCGAACCGGCTCGCGGGCATGAACGCGATGGCCAGGAGCAGTCCGAGCGCGAGCCGCACGGCGGCGGCCGACGCCGTCGCCGGCGGCCGGACGAGCAGGGAGACGGCGAGGAGCAGAGCGCTCACCCCGAGCAGCAGGAGAGCCAGGGTCCGGCCACCGGGGACCTGGGTGGCGAGCAGATGGCCGGGGAGCGGGCTGGCGGCGGATGAGACCGCTCCGGTCAGCCCGAGGGGGAAGTCGACGACATGGGTCCGGAAGGCCCCCAGGTCGCGCAGTGCGGCGGGCAGGACAAGCGCGACGGCGGTGAGCAGGGCGGCGAACCCGCAGCGCAGGGCGGCGCGGCTCCCCCGGCGGCCGTCGTCTTCGAGCACGGCGCCGGCCCCCGGACGGCCGTCGTCTTCGATACCCCGTCGGCTCCCCCGGTGTCCGTCGCCGGAGGCCGTGGCGAGCAGGGCGAGGGCCACCGGCACCGCCGGCCACGCGGTCCACTTGAGGGCGGCGGCCAGACCGAGCGCCAGCCCGGCCCGGCCCGCCCACCCCCGCCCCGCCCAGGCCAGCCCCAGGCACATCAGCCCGGCCACCGGCAGATCGACGCCGCCGACCGCGAGCGGCAGCGCCACCAGGGGGCAGGCGGCGAGCCATCGGGGCGCCTCCCGGCGGGCCCCCGCCGGGAGGGCGAGGGCGAACGCGCCGAGGAAAGCGACGCCCATCCACAGCCGGGGGTCGGTGAACGGTCCGGGCCCGGCCACCGCCTCCGGTATCCCGAAGGCCGCCATACCGGGGAGGTACGGGTTGAAGTCCTCGGGCACGGTGGGCCGTTCGAGATAGGGCGTGCCCTCGGAGAGCAGGAGCCCAGCCGAGCGGGCGACGACGTCCACCTCCAACTGCGCCCGGCCCACGGCGAAAAGCACCAGCAGGGGCAGCAGCACCGCGCCGGTGACGGCGACCGCCCCGGCCGTGCGGCGGCTCCGACCGCGGCCCGCGAGCACCGCGGCGGCCGTGTAGCCGAGTGTCGCGGCGGCGCCCCAGACCCGGTGCGGGCCGAGCGAGGAGAAGGTCCCGAGCGCCAGGGCGGTGGCCGCGCAGAACGCCCACCAAGCCGCGTCACCGGGCCGCGCGGGACGGTCCCGGTGCAGGTCGGAAGGGGCGGGGAGCGCGAAAGTGGCCATGCGTCCGAGGCTAGGAACGGGCCGTTCACGGAACGTCACACCACCGTCCGGTCCTTGAGGTCAACCCGTGGCATGAGACGGCTCCGCGAACTCCACCCCTGCTCCGATGCGCCGGCCCGTCGGGTGGCGAACAATCGCCGTATGACGCGAACCGTCCCGCCGGACCGTCCGGCCACCGCCACCGCTACGGCCACCGCCACAGCCACCGCCGACGTCCTGACGGCGGGCCGGGGCATCCGGCGGCGACTGCGGCACTGGACGGCGGAGCCCGCGTACGCCTGGCTGACCGGAGGAGCGCTGACGCTCTTCGCGGTCGTGGAGCTGGCCGTCGTACCGGGTTCGGCGATCACGGCCTTCGGGGTGCTGGTCTGCACGGCCTCGCTGGCTCTGCGGGCGACGCGGCCCGCCGTGGGGTTCCTGACCGTGGGCGCGGCCCTCCTCAGCTTCGCGACCGACGGCAACATGGCGTACGCCACCATCGCCGGGTCCTTGATCGGCTGCTACACGCTCGGGCGGCACCGGGTGCAGCATCCGGCGGTGCTCGTCCTGGCCGGTTCGCTGGCCGCGCTGTCCGTCAATCTGGTGCACATCGACCGGTGGGCGCGGGACGGCTCCCCCGGGCTGCCCGCGCTCCAGGGCACGGACAGGTTCAGCCTGGGGCTGTACGCCGAGACGCTGGTGCTGACGGTGATGGTCCTGGGTGCGGTGAGCACGGGCGACGCGGTGCGGGCGCGCGAGGAGACCCGGCACACCCGGGCCGCCGCGCAGTCCCGGCTGCTGGCGATGGAGCGGCGGCAGGCGGCCGAGGCGGAACGGGCCGCGATCGCAAGGGAGTTGCACGACATGATCGCCCACTCGGTGTCGGTGATCGCGGTGCGGGCCGAGAGCGCCACGTACACGACGCCGGACCTCTCGCCCCCGGCGCGGGACGCCTTCCAGGAGATCGCGGGCACCGCGCGGTCCTCGATGACGGAGCTGCGGCGGCTGCTCGGAGTGCTGCGGACGGGCGACGGCGCCGAAACGGCGCCACTCACCGCCCCGCAGCCCTCGCTGGCCGGTCTGGAGGACCTCCTCGGCCAACACCGGGCGGCGGGCGGTGCAGCCGAGCTACGGGTCACCGGCGAGCGGGCGCCACTGCCCGCGTCCTGGGAGCTGTCGGCGTACCGGATCGTCCAGGAGGCGCTGACGAACGCCCGACGGCATGCCCCGGGTGCGCACACGATCGTGGAACTCCACTACCGCCCGGGCCTGTTGACGGTCCGCGCGACGGACGACGGGCCGGGCCCCGATCTCTCCGGCGGCTCCGGACGGCCGGGGCACGGACTGGTGGGCATGGCCGAACGAGCCGCCCTGCTCGGCGGTGGTCTCACCACCGGCCGGAGCCCGGCCGGCGGCTTTCTCGTGGAGGCGGAACTGCCGTGGTGATCCGGGTGCTGGTGGCCGATGACCAGGCGGTCGTGCGGACGGCGTTCTCCGGCCTGCTGAACACACAGGACGACATCGAGGTGGTCGGAGAGGCGGAGGACGGCGAGCAGGCCGTGCTCAGGGCGGCCGAACTGCGACCCGATGTGGCGCTGTTGGACATCCGCATGCCCAGGCTCAGCGGCATCGACGCGGCGCGCGGCATCGTCGCGGCGTCGGGCGGGGCGACGAGGGCACTGATGCTGACGACGTTCGGCCTGGACGAGTACGTGTTCGACGCCCTCGCCGCCGGAGCCAGCGGATTCCTGCTCAAGGACGCGACCTTCCCCGAGCTGATGCACGCGGTACGGGTGGTGGCGGGCGGCCACGCCCTGCTGGCTCCCGAGATCACCGGGCGGCTCATCGCCGAGTTCACCCGCCAGCGGGTCAGCGCTCCCCCGCCGCGCTCGATCGACGGACTGACCGCGCGCGAGGCGGAGGTGCTCGTGCTGATCGCGCGGGGCCTGTCCAACGCGGCCATCGCCGACCGGCTGACCATCACCGACCACACGGTGAAGACCCACATCAACCGGCTGTTCGCGAAGATGGGACTGCGGGACCGGGCGCAGGCGGTCATCCTGGCGTACGAACTGGGGCTGGTGGTGGCGGGGACACAGGCTCCCTGAGTCCTTAGGAGGCGTCCGCCCCTGCCGCCAGCACCACCGTCTCCGCCGCGTCGAAGCGGACGCCCACGACCGCGCCCTCGTCCGGGGTGTCCCGCAGGGCGCACTCGGCCTCCAGCACCGGCGCGTTCTCGGGCGCCAGGCGTACGGTCACGTGGTTCCCCCGGAAGGTGCGGACGCCGACCGTGCAGCGCAGACCGTCCTCGGGAGCGCCGATCAGGACCCCGGCGGGCCGGACCAGCAGATCCACCTCGCCCTGCGGGGAGCCCTCGGGCACCGGGACCTTGCCCCAGGGGGTGGCGGCGGCCCGGCCGGTCACGGTCGCCCCGGTGACGTTGTCGAAGCCGAGGAACCGGGCGACGAACGCCGAGGCGGGGCGCTGCCAGACGTCCAGCGGGCCGCCCTCCTGCGCGATCCGGCCGTCCCGCATCACCACGACCCGGTCGGCGAGCGCGAACGCCTCGCCCTGGTCGTGCGTGACGGCCAGCACGGTGGTACCCAACTCCTGGAAGAGGGTGCGCAGTTCGACGACGAGCCGTTCGCGGAGGCTGCGGTCGAGCTGGCCGAGCGGCTCGTCCAGCATCAGGAGCTTCGGGCGCGGGGCCAGCGCGCGGGCCAGGGCGACACGCTGCTGTTCACCGCCGGACAGCGCGGCGACCGCGCGGCGTTCGGCGCCGGGCAGACCGACCAGCTCCAGCAGTTCACGAACCCGCCGCACGGCCTCGGTCCGCCCGACGTCGTGCATCCGGAGCCCGAAGGCGACGTTGGCGCCGACGTCCCGGTGCGGGAAGAGCTGGTGGTCCTGGAACATCAGGCCGAGGCCGCGCCGGTGCACCGGGACGCCGCTCTGGTCCTGTCCGGCCAGCAGGACCCGGCCGCCGTCCATGGGCTGGAGCCCGGCCACGGCCCGGAGCAGGGTGGACTTCCCGCTGCCGCTGGGACCGAGCAGGCAGACGATCCGGTGGTCGGCCACCTCCAGGTCGACAGCGTCGAGCGCCGTCCGCTTCCCGAACCGCACGGTGGCTTCCCGCAAGCTCAGCATCTCTTCAGAACTCCCCGGATCGGTCGGTGCGGATACGTTCGAGGAGCAGCAGCGACACCGCGCACACCAGCATCAGAATCGTGCTGAGGGCCATCGCCTGCCCGTAGTTGAGCTCCCCGGACCGGCCCAGCAGCCGGGCCACGGCGACCGGCAGGGTCGGGTTGTCCGGCCGCGCGATGAAGACCGTCGCGCCGAACTCCCCCAGGGAGACGGCGAAGGCGAAACCCGCCGCGACCAGCACCGCCCGCCGCACCAGCGGCAGATCGACCTCCCGCCAGGCCCGCAGCGGGGAGGCCCCCAGCACGGCGGCTGCCTCCCGCAGCCGGTCGTCGACCGCGCGCAGTACGGGCAGCATGGTCCGTACGACGAAGGGGACGCCGACCAGGGCCTGGGCCAGCGGGACCAGGATCCAGGAGGTGCGCAGGTCGAGCGGCGGCTCGTCCAGGGTGATCAGGAAGCCGAAGCCGACGGTGACGGCGGACACCCCGAGCGGCAGCATCAGCAGCGCGTCGAAGCCGCGGACCAGCGGCCCGGCCCGCCGGGTCAGGGCCGCCGCCGCGAGCCCGCCGACGACGAGCGCGATGAGCGTCGCGACGAGCGCGTACCGCAGGGAGTTGCCGACGGCCTCCAGCGGTGGGACCAGGAAGGTGGAGGAGCCGCCGGACCCGGCCGACTGGAGGGCCCGGTAGTAGCCGAAGCCGTACCCGCCGGATCCGCCGGCTCCAGCAGCGCCGTCGAAGGAGCGCTCCACCAGGACCCCGAGCGGCAGCAGGATCAGCAGCAGCGCGGTGAGCAGGACGCCGCCGAGCAGTGCCCACTGTCCGGGGCCGCGCGGCCTGCGGGAGGTCCGGGCCGGGTCGACCAGCTTCAGCGCCCGCTCCCGGCGGCGTACGGTCGCGGCGTGCACGGCGAGGATCGCGCCGACCGCGGCGAACTGCACCAGGGTCAGCACGGCGGCCGTCGGCAGGTCCAGCAGCTGCGCGGTCTGCCGGTAGATCTCCACCTCCAGGGTGGAGTAGGCGGGCCCGCCGAGGATCTGCACGACGCCGAAGGAGGTGAAGGTGAAGAGGAAGACCATCAGCGCTGCGGCAGCGACGGCCGGGGCGAGCGCGGGCAGCGTCACCCGGCGGAAGGCCGCGAACCGTCCGGCGCCGAGCACCCGGGCGGCTTCCTCCTGCCGGGGGTCCAGCTGGGACCAGAGCCCGCCCACCGTCCGTACGACCACGGCGTAGTTGAAGAAGACGTGGGCCAGCAGAATCGCCCACACGGTGGTGTCCAGGCGGACGCCCCACAGTTCGTCGAGGAGTCCGCCCCGGCCCAGCAGCGCCAGGAACGCGGTGCCGACGACGACGGTGGGCAGCACGAACGGCACCGTGACGACCGCCCGCAGCAGCTGCTTGCCGGGGAAGTCGAACCGGGCGAAGACGTACGCCCCGGGCAGGGCGATCAGCAGGGTGAGCGCGGTCGAGGCGAGGGCCTGCCAGGTGGTGAACCAGAGGACGTCGAGGATGTCCGGGCGGGCCAGCACCTCGCCGATCCGCCCGAACTGCCAGTCGCCCCCCGCCTTGAGCCCGCGGCCGACGATCGCGGTCACGGGATAGGCGAAGAACACCGCGAAGAACGCCACGGGCACGGCCATCAGGCCGAGCCGCAGCGCGGCCCCGCGCCGCCCGGTCCTGTGCCGTTCCCGGTCGGCCCCGGCGGTCTTCGCCCCGGGCTCTACTTCAGGACCAGCGACTGCCACGACTGGATCCACTGCTCACGGTTGGCGGTGATGTTCTCGGGTGCGACGGTGGGAGGCGTGTCGATCTTCTCGCCGAACTTGGTGAACAGCTCGGGGAGGGCAGCGTCCTCCACGACCGGGTTCACGAACATGTTCAGCGGCATGTCCTCCTGGAACGTCTTGCTGATCATGAAGTCCAGCAGTGCCTTGCCGCCCGCCTCGTTCTTCGCCCCGGTCAGCAGCCCCGCGTACTCGGTCTGCCGGAAGCACGTGCCGGTGGCGACCCCGGTGGGGGCCTCCTTGGGCTGCGGGTCGGCGTAGAGCACCTCGACGGGCGGGCTGGAGGCGTAACTGACGACGAGCGGCCGGTCGGCGTTGGCCTTCTTGCCGCCCGCGGAGCCGGAGAACTCCTCGTTGTAGGCCTGCTCCCAGCCGTCGACGACCTTGACGCCGTTGGCCTTCAGCTTCTTCCAGTACGCCTCGTAGCCGTCCTCGCCCTGGGCTGCGATGGTGCCGAGGAGGAAGCCGAGGCCGGGCGAGGAGCTCGCGGCGTTCTCGGTGACCAGGAGGTTCTTGTACGCGGGCTTGAGCAGGTCGTCGAAGGTCTTCGGCGGGGCGAGCTTCTTGTCGGCGAAGTACTTCTTGTCGTAGTTGACGCAGATGTCGCCGGTGTCGACGGGCGTGACCCGCCTCTTCTCGTCCGTCTGCGTGTCCGCCGCGACCGTGTCCAGGCCCTTGGCCTCGTACGCGGTGAACAGACCGTTGTCGAGGGCGCGGGAGAGCAGGGTGTTGTCGACGCCGAAGAAGACGTCGCCGCGCGGGGAGCCCTTGGTGAGGATCTCCTGGTTGAGCGCGGCCCCGGCGTCGCCGCTCTTGAGGATCTCGACCTTGTAGCCGGTCTCCTTCGTGAACGCCTTCAGCACCTTGTCCGAGACGTTGAAGGAGTCGTGGCTCACCAGGGTCACGGTCTTGGAGCCGGGGCCCATGGACTCCCCGGAGCCGGCGGAACCGTCGTCGCCGCACCCCGCGAGCACGGTGACGCCGAGAGCGGCGGCGAGCACTGTCGCCGCGTACTTCGTGGTGGTGTTCATGTGATTCCTCCTGGAGATGACCAGGAAGAGACGCGGCCCCGCCCGCTGTCCGGCGAACCGGAAGCGGGCAGGGCGCAACAGCTTGAGTAAGGTCCGAACTTCCTACCCGGAATGACCCGGGCGAGGTTCAGAGGGTCTGCGGCCAACCTGTCCTTGGTGCCGCACTCTCAGCGCTGTGGCGCTCCCCTGTCGGAATATGAAGTTGATTTCGGGCCCAGGCTACACCGGCGGATTTCGGCCGCCCGGGCGGGAGAGGCCAAGGGCTACGGGACAGCCCTCAGCGCTCGGAGGCCGCGAGCTGCCCGCAGGCCCCGTCGATCTCCTGACCGCGGGTGTCCCGGACGGTGACGGGCACGCCGTGGGCTGCGATGGCCTCGACGAAGGCCTTCTCGTCCTCGGGCCGCGAGGCGGTCCACTTCGAGCCGGGCGTGGGGTTCAGCGGGATCAGGTTGACGTGCACCCGCTTGCCCTTGAGCAGCCGGCCGAGCCGGTCGCCCCGCCAGGCCTGGTCGTTGATGTCCCGGATCAGGGCGTACTCGATGGAGATCCGGCGGCCGGACTTCTCCGCGTACTCCCAGGCGGCGTCCAGCACCTCGCGGACGTTCCACCGGGTGTTGACGGGGACCAGGGTGTCGCGCAGTTCGTCGTCCGGGGCGTGCAGCGAGACGGCGAGGCGGCACTTGAAGCCCTCGTCGGCGAAGCGCAGCATGGCCGGGACGAGGCCCACGGTGGAGACGGTGATCCCGCGCTGCGAGAGGCCGAGACCGTCAGGCTCCGGGTCGGTGAGACGGCGGATCGCGCCGACCACCCGGTTGTAGTTGGCGAGCGGCTCGCCCATGCCCATGAAGACGATGTTGGACAGCCGCGCGGGCCCGCCGGGCACCTCGCCGTCGCGCAGGGCGCGCATACCGTCGACGATCTGGTGCACGATCTCGGCGGTCGACAGATTGCGGTCGAGGCCGGCCTGCCCGGTGGCGCAGAAGGGGCAGTTCATACCGCAGCCGGCCTGCGAGGAGATGCACATCGTGACGCGGTCGGGGTAGCGCATCAGGACGGACTCGACGAGCGTCCCGTCGTGCAGCTTCCACAGGGTCTTGCGTGTGGTGTCGTCGTCGCAGCTGATGTGCCGCAGCACGGACATCAGGTCGGGGAACAGCGCCTCGGCCAGCTTCTCCCGCGATCCGGCCGGGATGTTCGTCCACTCGGCCGGGTCGGCCGCGTACCGCGCGAAGTAGTGCTGCGAGAGCTGCTGGGCGCGGAACGGCTTCTCACCGGTCGCGGCGACCGCTTCCTTGCGCTCGGCGGGCGTGAGGTCGGCGATGTGCCGCGGCGGCTTCTTGGATCCGCGGGGCGCGACGAAAGTGAGTTCTCCGGGCTTAGGCATGGTTCATCCAGTGTCGCAGACACGACGAGGTGCCCCGGGTCATCACCCGGCTCAGCGGTCATCACCCAGCTCAGCGACGCCCCGGGCCGGACGGTGCCGGTCGTGGATGGTGGTTGTGGGTCGGTCGTCGGCAGCCCTCCGACGGCCCACGGGCGGCCCGGCCCGTGGCCCCGTCCGCAGGTCAGGGCCGTCGGTCGGCACTGTCGGCGGGAACCTTACCGACGGCCAAGAGGTGCGAGCTGGCGGCGAGGAGTTCCGGGTACGGCTCCGCCATGCGGGCCGCGTCCATGGCTGACGCGATCAGCTCAGCCGTGGGACCTTCGCCCGGCTGCTGTTCCGCCGCCTTCACCAGCGACCAGGCGGGGCCCTCGATGCCGAAGACCTGCACATCCTCCAGCCCGGAGGCGACCAGCTCCGCCACCAGCTCTTCGGCCCGGTGGAAGTACGACAGGGTGAACCCCCGCGATCCGTCGTAGACCGCCGTCTCCAGAATCTTGGAGACGGAGTGGTGTATCCGTTCGGTGTGCAGGTGGGCGTACGTGACGTGCTCGAAGAGCGACGCATAGCGATTGATCGCGGCAGCGGCGACCAGCCCGCCGGGCTTGGCCACCCGAGAGGCTTCCGCGAGCGCCCGTTGCCGGTCCGCCGGGTCGGGCAGGTGGTAGAGCGGCCCGAGGAGCTGCACGACGTCGAAGGTGTCGTCCGGTTCGGGCAGGTCGCGCGCGTCCCCGACGACCGCCGGGCACACCGCCGACGCGGCCTCGACGTGACGGGGCACCGGGTCCACCAGGGCGACGTCGTAGCCGTCCTTCACCAGCCATTCAGCGTGAATCCCCGTCCCCCCGCCCACGTCGAGCACACGCGCCGGCGCAGGGGGCAGGAAGCGCCGGAGGAGTTCCTGGGTCCTGACCAGTTCCATCCGGCCGTCTGCCGAGGTGCGCAGACGGCTGTCCTCGTCGGCCGTCTCGCCGTAGAACCGCATGACGGAGGGTGCTAATTCGGGATTCAGCATGGTCGCAGTTTCCTGGATACCGGTGGACAGGTCCAGTGCGTTGAAGCGGGGAAGCCAAGGGGTCCTGGAGTACGAAGAGACCGCCGGGACCGGTAGGCACGCATGGCCCGACGGTGACCTCCGCGCGGGCCTGCCGGGTCGCCGGACCCGGTCATGGATCACGGGTGTCGCAGACAGAGACGGGCGAGGGTCCGCCGCCCTGTGGACGACGGACCCTCACTCGTAAAACGTGCAGGTGGGACGGAGCGCGGGGGCGCCGAAGCGGTCAGCCGGAGCCAACGAACAGCACCAGCAGCAGCCAGACGACCGGCGCGGTCGGCAGGAGCGAGTCCAGCCGGTCCATGATGCCGCCGTGGCCGGGGAGCAGGGTGCCCATGTCCTTGATCCCGAGGTCCCGCTTGATCATGGACTCGCCCAGGTCGCCGAGGGTGGCGCTGGCCGCGACCGCGAGGCCGAGCAGCAGTCCCTGCCACCAGGCGCCGTCGTCGATCAGGAACTCCATGCACAGCGCGCCGGCGACCATCGCGAAGGCGACCGCTCCGAACAGTCCCTCGCGGGTCTTCCCGGGGCTGATGCGCGGGGCGAGCTTGTGCGTGCCGAAGCGCCAGCCGACCGCGTACGCCCCCGTGTCGCTGACCACGGTGAGGATCAGGAAGGTCAGGACCCGCCACGACCCGTCGTCCGCCGTCAGCATCAGGGCGACGAAGGTGGCCAGGAAGGGTACGTAGAAAGCCGCGAAGACCCCGGCCGTGACGTCCTTGAGATACCCGTCCGGCGGCTCGGTCATCCGCCAGACCAGCACCGCGAGGGCGGTCAGGGCCATCGCGATCCAGGCGCCCTCGGGTCCTCGCGCGTAACCCGCGACGACCATCGCGGCTCCGCCGACGGCCAGCGGCACCAGGGGCGCCTTGATGCCCTTGCGTTCCTGGAGGCGGGAGGTCAGCTCCCAGAGGCCGACGACGACCGCGGCCACTATCACGCCGATGAAAGCGGCCTTCACGATGAACAGCGAGACGCCGATGACGGCGCCGAGACCCAGGCCCACCCCTATGGCGGCGCGCAGATCACGTCCCGCACGCTTCTTCTGCGGCGGGGGCGGCAGCGGGGTGGACATGGGCTCCTGCGGCTTCTCGTCACGGAACAGGGGGCCGCTGACGTGAGCGGCTTCCCTGTCCCGGTCGTCGCGGCTCTGCGCGTCTCTACCTGCGTCGGGAACGTCCGGCACGTTGGGCATGGGCCGAGTCTGCTGGGCGCCATGCACATCGTGGGCAGGACCCGCCGGGGCAGCCCTCATCTCGGGCGTGCCCCAGTAACCGGCTCCTTGCGGGGCACCCCAGGTAGAGTCGTTCATCAGACTTCGAGCAGCTCGGCTTCCTTGTGCTTGAGCAGCTCGTCCACCTGCGCGACGTACTTCGCGGTGGTGTCGTCAAGCTCCTTCTCGGCGCGGCGCACCTCGTCCTCGCCGGACTCCTTGTCCTTGACGAGCTTGTCGAGGGTCTCCTTGGCCTTGCGGCGGATGGAGCGGATCGAGATCTTGGAGTCCTCGGCCTTGGTCTTGGCGACCTTGATGTACTCCTTGCGGCGGTCCTGGGTGAGCTCGGGGAACGTCACCCGGATGATATTGCCGTCGTTGCTCGGGTTGACGCCGAGGTCGGAGTCGCGGATCGCCTGCTCGATGTTGCGCAGCGCGGTCTTGTCGAACGGCGTCACGACGGCCATCCGCGCCTCGGGAACCGAGAACGAGGCCAGCTGGTTGATCGGGGTCAGCGCGCCGTAGTAGTCGGCGACGATCTTGTTGAACATCGCCGGGTGCGCGCGGCCGGTACGGATCGCGGCGAAGTCCTCTTTCGCGACGACAACGGCCTTCTCCATCTTCTCCTCGGCCTCGAGGAGGATTTCTTCGATCACCACGTGCTCCTGCGTGTCTTGGGTGGGCCCGGCGTCGTCATCGCCTGGCCCTGCGGGTCCTGCGTCGCGTCCTCACCTGCACGGTGTCCGACCGGCAGGCCGTTGTCCATCCTGGGGGGCTGTCAGGCCCGGGTGCTCTCGTCGCTCACGAGCGTGCCGATCTTCTCACCCTTGACCGCGCGAGCGATATTGCCCTCGGTGGTCAGCTCGAAGACGAGGATCGGGAGCTGGTTGTCACGGCAGAGCGTGATGGCGGTGGCGTCCGCGATCTTCAGATTGCGGGTGATCACCTCGCCGTACTCCAGTGCGTCGAACTTCACCGCGTCGGGGTTGGTCTTGGGGTCGGAGTCGTAGACCCCGTCCACGCCGTTCTTCCCCATGAGCAGCGCCTCGGCGTCGATCTCCAGGGCCCGCTGGGCGGCGGTGGTGTCGGTGGAGAAGTACGGCATGCCCATACCGGCGCCGAAGATCACCACGCGCCCCTTCTCCAGGTGCCTTACGGCGCGGAGCGGGATGTACGGCTCGGCGACCTGGCCCATGGTGATGGCGGTCTGGACGCGCGAGTCGATGCCCTCCTTCTCCAGGAAGTCCTGGAGCGCCAGGCAGTTCATGACGGTGCCGAGCATGCCCATGTAGTCGGACCGGGCCCGGTCCATGCCGCGCTGCTGGAGCTCGGCACCGCGGAAGAAGTTGCCTCCTCCGATGACCACCGCGATCTGGGCGCCGTCGCGTACGACGGCGGCGATCTCGCGGGCGATGGTGTGCACGACGTCGGGGTCCACGCCGAGACCGCCGCCGCCGGCGAATGCCTCACCGGAGAGCTTCAGCATGAAGCGCCCGGAACCCTTGTCGTCGTCGCGCTGGTCGTCGGCCTGAATGGCGTCCGCGCCCTTGTCCATGGAAATTCTCCTCGTGCACATACGAAGAAGGCCATTGCCGGTGGGTCTGGTGTCCCTACAGCGGCAATGGCCTCCTCGTCAGATCTGCGGTCGTCCGGCGTGGGTGCGGCCGTCAACTGCACCTGGGGGTGTCCGGCACATCAGGGCCGGAGAGGCCGCGGCGTCCGGTGCGGTGCATCGCAAGGCGCTGGAACGTCCTCATCGCGGAACGATTCGGATGTTTCGGCAACGCCGCGAGGTGCCGTGCCAGGCGTCGCGGACCCGGTCGTGATGCGCCGGATACCCCCTCGACCCTATCGGGTCCGGTGCTGTTCGCCCGGACGGACTCAGATGCCGACCTTGATGCGCGAGAAGCGCTTCAGGGTGACACCGGCCTCGTCCAGGACCTTCTGGACCGACTTCTTGGCGTCCAGCGCGTACGGCTGGCCCAGGAGGGTGGCCTCCTTGAAGAAGCCGTTGACCCGACCCTCGACGATCTTCGGGAGCGCGGCCTCGGGCTTGCCCTCGGCGCGCGTGGTCTCCTCGGCGACGCGACGCTCGGCCTCGACGACCTCGGCCGGGACGTCCTCGCGGGACAGGTACTTCGGGGCGAAGGCGGCGATGTGCTGCGCGATGCCCTTGGCCAGCTCGGCGTCGGCCTTGTCCAGCTCGACCAGAACACCGATCTGCGGGGGCAGGTCGGGCATGGTGCGGTGCATGTACACACCGACGTAGGCGCCGGTGAACTGCGCGAAGCGGTCCAGGACGATCTTCTCGCCGAGGTTGGCGTTGGCCTCGTCGACGTACGCCTGGACGGTCTTGCCGGCCTCGATCTCGGAGGCGAGGAGCGCCTCGATGTCGGCCGGGGAGGTCGCGGCGACGTGAGCGGCGAGGGTGTTGGCGACGGCCTGGAACTTCTCGCCCTTGGCGACGAAGTCCGTCTCGCACTTCAGCTCGAGGAGGACGCCGGACGTCTGGTCCTCGGAGATGAGGGAGACGACGGCACCGTTCTCGGCAGAGCGGCCCTCGCGCTTGGCGACGCCCTTCTGGCCCTTGATACGGAGCGCCTCGACGGCCTTGTCGACGTTGCCGTCGGCCTCGTCGAGCGCCTTCTTGCAGTCCATCATGCCGGCGCCGGTGAGCTCGCGGAGCTTCTTGACGTCAGCGGCGGTGTAGTTCGCCATGAGTCTGTATGTCTCTCTCGAAGTCTGAAAGATCTACGGGTGAACGGCGGGGGCGACGCTTGTGGCGTCGGCCCCCGCCGTCAGCAGCCGTGACGGGTGTCAGGCCTGCTCGGCGTCCGCGTCGGCGGCCGGGGCCTCGGCGGCGGCCGGAGCCTCGACAGCGGCCTCGGCCTCGGCCTCGGCGACGGCCTGGGCCGGCGTCTCGGCGTCGGCTTCGGCGTCCTTCTCGGTCTCGACGGAGGACTGGACCTCGGCGGCAGCCGCGGTCTCGTCCTTCTTGTCGCCCTCGAGCAGGTCGCGCTCCCACTCGGCGAGGGGCTCGCCGGCGGCCTTCTCGCCCGGCTTCGAGTCACCGGTGGCGGCACCGGAGCGGGCGATGAGGCCCTCGGCGACGGCGTCGGCGATCACGCGGGTGAGCAGGGTGACGGAGCGGATCGCGTCGTCGTTGCCCGGGATCTTGTAGTCGACCTCGTCGGGGTCGCAGTTGGTGTCGAGGATCGCGACGACCGGGATGTGGAGCTTGCGCGCCTCACCGACGGCGATGTGCTCCTTCTTGGTGTCGACGATCCAGACGGCGCTGGGCACCTTCTGCATCTCGCGGATACCACCGAGGGTCTTCTCCAGCTTGGCCTTCTCGCGCGAGAGGACCAGGAGCTCCTTCTTGGTGAGGCCGGAGGCGGCCACGTCCTCGAAGTCGATGAGCTCAAGCTCCTTCAGACGCTGAAGGCGCTTGTAGACGGTGGAGAAGTTGGTGAGCATGCCACCGAGCCAACGCTGGTTGACGTACGGCATGCCGACGCGCGTCGCCTGCTCGGCGATGGCCTCCTGGGCCTGCTTCTTCGTACCCACGAACATGACGGAGCCGCCGTGGGCGACGGTCTCCTTGACGAACTCGTAGGCGCGGTCGATGTACGACAGCGACTGGAGCAGGTCGATGATGTAGATGCCGTTGCGCTCGGTGAAGATGAAGCGCTTCATCTTCGGGTTCCAGCGACGGGTCTGGTGACCGAAGTGGACGCCGCTTTCCAGCAGCTCCCGCATCGTGACGACGGCCATGGCCGTACTCCTTGAGGTGCTCGGTTATCGCGACCGCAGGATTGCGCTCGCGCCTGACGCCCCGACGCGCCGTGCCACGAGGGACCGAGGAGCGCGGCCACCTCCGAGAAGAGGAAGGTGGCGGGGCGTGCGAAGTCGACCCGGTGACCCGGATCGCCGTAAGAAGTGTACGGGACCGGTCGGGTGCCTGGTGACGGCGATGTCCACAACCGGGCGACGGTGACGTCCACGGACGGGTGGCCGCGATATCCACAACCGGTGAGTAGTCCACAGGAGCGGTCCTTGATCCCCGGAATCCGGGCCTGCGGGCCATCGTGGCGTCATGCCCCTTCAGCCCGGCCCATGCCGCTCCCCCGCCCGCCGCACCGCGATCCTGCCGCTCCTGGTGCTCCTCGTGGTCCTTGTGCTCCCGCTGTGCGTGCCGCTTCCGGCCGCCCCCTGGGCCCCAGGTGGGTCCGTCGTCCCGGCCGGAGCCCTGGCGTCCTCGCCGGGAGCGGGCACCGACGCGTCCGTCCGTGCCGTCCGTGCAGGCGCCGGCACAGGAGGCGGCACGGAGGGTGGCACGGGAGGCGGCACGGAGGGTGGCACGGGAGGCGGCACAGAGGATGGCAGCGGCGCCCGGAGCTGGCCGCTTGCGGGCAGGCCCGCGGTGTTACGGGGGTGGGAGCCGCCCGCCGGACCGTACGGGCCCGGCCATCGCGGCGTGGACCTCGCGGCGGGGCCGGGCGCCCGGGTGCTGGCGGCCACCGACGGCCGGGTGTCGTTCGCGGGCCGGGTGGCGGGGCGGGGCGTGGTCACCGTCGAGGTGGCCGGCAGCGGTTCGCCGCCGCTGCGCACCACGTACGAGCCGGTGCGGGCGCTGGTCGAGGAGGACGCGAGCGTTCGGGCCGGGCAGCCGGTCGGGGTGCTGGAGGAAGGGCCCTTCCACTGCGACGAGGGCTGTCTGCACTGGGGGCTGCGCCGCGGAGACGCCTATCTGGACCCGCTCTCGCTGCTGCCGCCCTCACTCCTGCGGAAGGGCCCCTCGCGGCTGCTGCCGGTGTTCGGGGTGCCGGAGCCGGACGCCGTCCGGGTCAGCCGCTCACGCCGCGCAGGACCATCGCGACGACGGTGTCCGCGATGACGCCCGGCTCCTCCGCGACACCCAGTTCGATACGGCGCACGGCGGCGTCGACCGAACCCTGCATGAGCATGGCGGCCAGTCTCGGCTGTGTGTGGCCGAGGTCGCCCAGCGCTTCGACGATCATGGCGATCAGTCCGCCGTGCGCGGCCCGGATCTTCTCCCGGGCGCCCGCGTCCAGCTCACTCGCCGAGATCGCGACGACCGCGCGGTGGCGACGGTCCCCGACGAGGTCGAGCTGCCGGCGCACATACGCCTCGATCTTCGCCTCGGGCGTCTCGGCGCCCTGCATGGCGTTCTCGACCTCGGCCGCCCAGACGGGGAAATCGACGGCGCACAGCTCCTCGACGACAGCGGCACGGGAGCGGAAGTACTCGTACACGGAGGAGCGCGCGAGGCCCGTGCGCTCGGCGAGCGCGGGGAAGGTCAGCGCCTCCGTACCGCCCTCGGACAGCAGGGAGCGCGCGGCGTCCAGGAGGGCGCCGCGCTGCATGGTCCGGTGCTCGGCCACCGAGGCCGCTCGAATCCTGGGCACGCCTCCACTCTACGGCGGCAGGGGTGCGGGGGAAGGGTGCGGCCGCCGATCGGATGGCCGGAGAGTGCCCGGAAGGGGGTGTCAGCGGCCCGCGTCGGCCAGCTTCGCCCGGAGCTGGAGCACGGACTTGGTGTGGATCTGGCTGACCCTGCTCTCGGTCACCCCGAGGACGTTGCCGATCTCCGCGAGGGTGAGCCCCTCGTAGTAGTAGAGGGTCACCACGGTCTTCTCGCGGTCGGGGAGAGTGTTGATGGCCCGCGCGAGCAGTCTTCTCAGCTCACGGTCCTCGGCGACCTCCACCGGATTGTCCGCGGCGGTGTCCTCCAGGGTGTCCATCAGGCTCAGCCGGTCGCCGCCCTCGCCGCCGACGTGCAGCAGCTCCTCCAGAGCGACCACGTTGGCCAGCGACAACTGGCTGAAAACAGCGTGCAGTTCCTCCAGCGCGATGCCCATCTCCGAGGCGACCTCGGCCTCCGACGGCGTACGCCGGAACTGCGCCTCCAGCGTGGCGTACGCGCGCTCCACGTTCCGCGCCTTCTGGCGGACGGACCGCGGGATCCAGTCCAGGGCCCGGAGTTCGTCGATCATCGCGCCGCGGATCCTGGTGATCGCGTACGTCTCGAACTTGATGGCCCGTTCGATGTCGAACTTCTCGATGGCGTCGATCAGTCCGAAGACCCCGGAGGAGACGAAGTCGGCCTGCTCGACGTTGGACGGCAGCCCCACACTCACCCGGCCCGCGACGTACTTCACGAGCGGCGAGTAGTGCAGGATCAGCTGCTCCCGCAGTCGCTCGTCGCCCGTGGTCTTGTACGAGCGCCACAACTCGTCGAGGGAGGAGGGGGCGGGAGGGCGCACAGTGCCACGCGCAACCGGTGGTACTGCCGCGCGGTCAGACCCGGAGGTGTGCTGGGGCATGTGGTGCCTTGAGCCGTTCTGCCGTGAAGTGCTGGGGGACTTTTGTCTGGGGCGGAATCCTTGTGAGCGTAGCGTGACTGTGACGTCGCAGTCCGCGCAGGACGGGAGATCCCTGCTGCCTGATTGCGTTGCGCCGTTCACGCCGTCCGCGCCCGCCGGAGGCCGGGGCCGCCGCCGTGGGCACGGGCCCTGAACAGGTCACCGATCGATCGTGCGAGGTCATCGGCCTTACCTTTTCACCCGAATGCTCCAGGTCAAGTACCGCCTCGCCGCGCGTCGTCGTTGCGTGCCGACGGAAGCGTCAATCGCCAGCCGTCGCCTTCACGTTCGACGAACCCCAGTGAGTGCAGTTCGTACAGTCGACCGAGCGTTTCGTCGGCGGACGTCCCCGCGGTGCGGGCGAGGTCACGAGGGCGGGCGACACCGTGGTAGGGGAGTGCGTCGAGGACCCGCGCGGTGACCGCGTCCAGGTGATCCCGGGGCAGCACCGGGCCCCGGCGGACCGGTGGGAGGTCGCCGATGTCCCCGACCAGCTCGACGACTTCGTCCGCGTCGGTGACGAGCAGGCCCTCACCGCGCAACAGCTCGTGGACCCCTGCCGACAGTCCGCTGGTGGCGGGGCCGGGGACCCCCATCGCGAAGCGGCCGAGCCGTTGCGCCTGGCGGGCGGTGACCAGCGAACCGCTGCGGTATTCGGCCTCCACCACGACCGTCCCCCTGGTCAGCGCGGCGATGACACGGTTGCGCAGGATGAATCGGCTGCGGGTCGGGTGGGACGACGGGGGCAACTCGGCCACGATGAGGCCCTGTTGTGCCAGCCGCCCGAGCAACTCGGCGTGCCCGCGCGGGTAGGCGACGTCGA
The DNA here is from genome assembly GCF_040638385.1 of Streptomyces sp. NPDC026589. Taxonomy (NCBI): domain Bacteria; kingdom Bacillati; phylum Actinomycetota; class Actinomycetes; order Kitasatosporales; family Streptomycetaceae; genus Streptomyces; species Streptomyces sp. NPDC026589. Next base: position 268,082 of record NZ_JBEZYG010000006.1, on the reverse strand, counting down.
CTCCGCAGGCCAGCACCGCCGTCGTCGCTCCGCCCGCGGCCAGCGCGCCGCGGTGGGCGGCACCGTCCACCCCGAACGCCGCGCCCGACACCACCACCCAGCCCCGCTCGGCGAGCCCGGAGGCGAGGGCCGCCGCCATGTGCGCCCCGTACGGGGTGCAGGCCCGCGCGCCGACCACCGCGACCGAGCGCAGGGACCACAGCCGCAGATCGGGCCGCCCCCTCACCCAGAGCCCGACGGGCCGCGCGTCGCCCAGGTCGTCCAACTGGCTCGGCCACTCCCGGTCCCCCGGGCAGACGAAGCGCCCGCCCACCGCTGCGACCGCGGCCAGGTCCCGCCCCGGCTCCGCTCCGGCGGCCCGCAGCCGGTAGCCCCCGAGCCGTGCGGCCGTCATCCCCGGCAGTTTCTCGGCGGAGCCGTCCTCGACGGTGAGCCTCCGCATCAGCTCGATGGGGCCGGTCTGCCGGAGCCAGCGCCCCGCGCGCTCGTCGCCCGGCTCCAGCACCCGGGTCAGCGCGGCCCTGGCCAACCGCTCCGCTTCCCTGTGCCGCACGGGATCCCGGCCACCGTCGCGGACCGACCCCGGCCCATGCCCCCGGCCGCCGGACCGCGCGGCGCACTCCCGGTCCGGCTCTGCCCCGTACTCCTGATCCGACTCCACGCCGCCCTCCCGGACCGGCCCCGCCCCGCACTCCCGGTCCGGCCCGCGCCCTCGGCTCTCGCCCGGCCCACCGTCCCGGGCCGACTCCCGGCCGGGCCCCGGCGGGCGACCCGGCCCCGGCAGCCCCTCCCCCGTCACCTCGGTCATCGCTCCCCCACCCCCATCGGCACCCCGCGCTGGATGCCCGTACGCAGCTCCAGGGCGACCGCCACGTCGGAGGCGTCCGGGCGGGCGGCTCCCCGCAGGTCCGCCACGGTCCACGCCACCCTCAGCACCCGGTCCAGTCCCCGGGCCGTAAGGGTCCCGCGCTCCAGATCCCGCTCCGCGGCCGCCAGCGCTCCCGGGGCCGCGAGCAGCCGGGTCCGCAGCTCGTGGCCCGGCACCTCGCTGTTCGTGGTCCACGGGGTGCCGGCCAGCCGCTCGGCCGCCCGCACCCTCGCGTCCCGCACCCGTGCGGCGACGACGGCCGTCGACTCGCCCCGGCCGCCCTGCCCCAGGAGGTCCGCGCGGTCGACCGGCTCCACCTCGACCCGCAGGTCCACCCGGTCCAGGAGGGGCCCGGACAGCCGCGCCTGATAGCGGCGGACGACCGAGGGCGGGCACTCGCAGCCCGCGCCGGTGAGCGAGTGCCGGCCGCAGGGGCACGGATTGGCGGCCAGTACCATCAGAAAACGGGCCGGCAGCCGCACCACCCCCGCGGACCGCGCGACCACCACATGCCCCGACTCCAGCGGCTGCCGCAGCGCGTCGAGGGCCTTGCCCGAGAACTCGGGGGCCTCGTCCAGAAAGAGCACCCCGCGGTGGGCCAGGGACACCGCCCCGGGCCTCGGCATCCCGTTGCCCCCGCCGACCAGGGACTGCATGGTCGCCGAGTGGTGCGGGGCGCAGTAGGGCGCCCGGGAGACGAGCGGTTCACCCGGGGGGAGGATGCCCGCCACGGAGTGGACCGCCGTCACTTCGAGGGATTCCTGCCGGGTCAACGGCGGCAGGACCGACGACAGCCGCTCGGCCAGCATGGTCTTGCCGGCGCCCGGCGGGCCCGAGAACAGCAGATGGTGTCCCCCGGCCGCGGCCACCTCCAGGGCCTGGCGCGGGCGCGGCTGCCCCGCGACGTCCGCCAGGTCGGGCCGGTGCCCGTCGCCCCGCCCGGCGGCCGGCACGAGCCCCGTACCGAGGCCCGTGCCCGGGATCATGAGCCCGGCCAGCATGGCGTCGGGGCGTCCCTGTCCGTCGACTGGCTCCTCGGGCACCGGTTCGTCGCACAGGACGGCGATGAGCTGGCGCAGGCTCCGGACGCCGAGGACCGAGACCCCCGGCACCAGGGCCGCCTCCCCGGCCGTCTGCTCGGGGACGACGACCTGCTCGTACCCCGCTTCGGCCGCCGCGAGGACGGCGGGCAGCACGCCCCGTACCGGACGGACCCGGCCGTCCAGACCCAGCTCGCCGATCATCACCACGTCGGCGATCGCTGCGGGGTCGATCCGCTCCGCCGCGCCGAGGACCGCGCACGCGACGGCGAGGTCGAAACCCGAACCGCTCTTCGGCACGGAGGCCGGGGAGAGGCCGACCGTGAGCTTCTTCTGCGGCCACTCGGCACCGGAGTTGACCACGGCGGCCCGCACCCGGTCCCGGCTCTCGACCAGGCTCTTGTCCGGCAGTCCGACCAGGGTGAAGGCCGCCACGCCCGGCTCCAGGTCCGCCTGGACCTCCACCACCACGCCCTCGACGCCGACCAGTGCCACGGAACACGCTCGTGCGAAGCCCATCAGGACACCCCCCGGGCGTGCTCCGCGACCGGGGCTCCGCGCCGGGGCACGGTCACCCCGATCAGATCGATGCGGACCCCGCCGGGCGGTGGCCCGCCGTGCCGGTCGAGCCAGATCTCGGCGAGCCGTCGCAGCCGGTCCGCCTTGACCGGACCGACCGCCGCCATGGGGTGTTCGAACCCTTGTGACCTGCGCGTCTTCACCTCGCAGAAGACCAGGGCGTCGCCGTCCCTGGCCACGATGTCGATCTCTCCGGCGCGACAGCGCCAGTTGCGCTCGACCACCGCCATTCCGGCTTCGGCCAGCAGCCGCGCCGCCAGATCCTCGCCGTACCGCCCGAGTGCCCCCCGTGCGTTCATATCGGCACCACCTCCGGCACCGACTGTGCCCCGGCCCGCCCCAAGATGTGGATCTTGGTGGACAACTCCGCAGATGTGGAAAACCCGGCCACCCACAAGGGTGACCGGGTCGTATCCGCGACGCGCGTATCGGGGGCCCGGCACCGGGCAGCGCGGGGTCAGCCTCCCGGAAGTTCCAGATCGCTCTTGTTGAGCTCTTCGATGTTGACGTCCTTGAAGGTCAGCACGCGGACCTGCTTGACGAACCTCGCGGGCCGGTACATGTCCCAGACCCAGGCGTCCGCCATGGACACCTCGAAGAAAACCTCACCCTGGACGGAGTGCACCTGCATCTCGTAGTCGTTGGTGAGGTAGAAGCGCCGTTCGGTCTCGATCACATATTTGAACAGACCGACGACATCGCGGTACTCCCGGTAGAGCTTCAGCTCCATCTCGGTCTCGTACTTCTCGAGGTCCTCGGCGCTCATGGCATGTTTCCCCTTCAGCCGTGCGTGCCCCCATTGTGCGTCAGCCTCCGACGCCCCTGGACGATTAGACGATTTCGGGGGCCAGAACCAGCGGATCGCACGGGGGACCCTCGTCGAGGAGCGTGCGCAGCAGCTCGGCGAGTCTGGTCGGGTACACCGTCTCACGCGTCGCGAGCAGTTCGGCGGAAGTCCACCACCTCAGACCGGCGACGCTGCGCAGTTCCAGGTCGGTGAGGCCCTGCGGAGCCGTCGCGGTCCGCGTCGTACGGGCCAGGTAGTACCACTCGTCCTGGTCCCAGCGCCGCCCGTCGAACGGGAAGGAACAGATCCGGGTCCAGAGCAGCGGGCCCAGCTCGATGTCCGTGATCCCGGTCTCCTCCTCCAGCTCGCGGCGGGCCGCCGCCTCCCGGGTCTCGTCGCCCTCCAGGCCCCCGCCCGGGGTGAACCACCAGGTGTCGTCCGGGTCGTCCGGCTCATGGCCGTGCAGCAGCAGGACGCGGTCGTCGGGGTCCAGGAGGACCACCCGGGCGACCCTGCGGGCCCCTGAGGTCATCGGGCCGCTCCGGCGGTCGTCCTCCGGCGGGCGAGGCGCGCCGCCACGGGCCCGTACACCGCGCCGACGAGGATCAGTACGACTCCCACCACGATCGCGCCCAGCTGGAACCGCAGCGGCCCGGCGGCGGACACCCCGCCGGGCAGCGCGGCGAACGAGGAGGGCCGGTCGATCATGCCGTCCATCGGCCAGGCCACCGCGTCCACCCGGGCCCGCACCGCGCTCAGCGGCACGGAGCCCTCGCCGCCGTCCTGGAGGTGGACCCGGGAGTCCAGGGAGGTGGCCCGTTCGTCGCCGAGCAGAAAGATCTGGCCCTGCGGCACGGTGGCGGAGAAGTCCTGGGGCGAGGCCGGCGCCTTCGTGCCCGGGGCCGCCGGGCCCCGGTCGAGGTAGGGCTCGTCGACGGGGGTTCCGTTGACGGTGAGCCTGCCCTCCCGGTCGCAGCAGGCCACCTTGTCGCCGCCGATCCCGACGACGCGCTTCATCATCGGTGTGGCGCCCCAGAGCTGGTCGGTGAAGACCACCACGTCACCGCGCCGGACCTCGGCGCCGTCTATCCGCTCGGCGAGCACCCGGTCACCGGGCTTCACCGTGGGGGACATCGAGTCGGTCGGGACCGTGTACGGCTGGTAGACCACCGCCGCCCAGACGAAACCGCCGAGGAAGAGCACACAGCCGACGGCCACGGCCAAGCCCGCCACCATGGCGCCGAGCCGACCGCGGCCGTCTTCCTCGCGTCCTGTACCGCTCATCCCAGCGCTCCCCCGTCGGAGATCGACAATCGCTGATCCGAGTCGGCACCCTACCCGGCGGTACGCCCGACGGTCAGCCTCCGGCGGCGCCACAACACGAGGGGCACCGCTCCGGCTACACCCAGTGCCGCCGGCGCCATCGCGGCGGCCGCGTTCAGACCGGGCTGGTCGAAGGTGTCCGGGACCGGGAGGGTCGACCAGCGGCCCAGCGGCCAGGCGATGACGACGGCGCGGCCGACGACCTCGTCCGTGGAGACCGTGCCCTGTCCCGGAAGCTCCTGGTGGTAGCGCGAGTCCAGGGAGTTCTGGCGGTGGTCGCCCATGACGAAGATCCGGCCGTCCGGCACCTTGATCGGGCCGAAGGGCTTGTCGTTGCACGGGGTGTTCCCCGGGAAGATGAACGACTTCTCGTCCAGGCTCTTCCCGTTGACCGTGACCGGCCCGTTCTCCTTGCACTCCACAGTGTCGCCGCCGACCGCGACGACCCGCTTGATCAGGTCCTTCTCCTCGGAGGACGGCATCAGGCCGATGAAGCTCAGGAACTTCTGCACCGCGTTGGGCTCCGGGGTCACGGTGTCCTCCAGCCAGCCGCCCGGGTCGTGGAAGACCACGACCTCGCCGCGCTCCGGCTCCGAGCCGAACCACGGGGTCAGCTTGTCGACCAGCACCCGGTCACCCCGCTGCAGAGTGTTCTGCATGGAGTCCGAGGGGATCGAGAACGCCTGGACCAGGAACGTCTTGATCAGCAGCGCCAGAACCAGCGCGATACCGACGAGCAGCGGAAGCTCCAGCCAGAAGGAACGCTGCCTCCTGGCCGGCCTGCCGCCGTCGCCGCCCGGGGGGTCGCCCTCACCCTCCGGCGGGACCGCCGCCCCGCCCGCGGGAGACTCGTCGCGCTCCGGCCGGTCCTCGGGTTCGTCGTGTCCGGATCGTGCGCCGACCGCCAAATCCCCCACATCCACTCCTCAATACGTGCCACTGCCCGCGCCCGATCCGGTGCAGGCCCACCACTCCCATAACGAGCGGGAGTTCCGCAGGGGTCGGGAGCCGGACCATTCCATAGGGATCCGGAGGTGCCACACTATTCGACGGAGCCGGAGCCGCCGCCGCCGATGCCTGCGCGTCCGGGACCGCACCGAAGGCATCGCGTTGTTCCAGGGTGCTCCAGTGGCCGAACGGCCAGGCGATCACGACGGCCCGCCCCACGACCTCTTCCTCGGAGACCGTGCCCCGGTCGGGTTCGTCGAGGTGGAAGCGGGAGTCGGCCGAGTCGGACCGGTGGTCCCCCATCATGAACAACCGCCCCTCGGGAACCTTCACCTCGAACGAGATGGTCGAGGGCCGGTCGTCGGGGTGGAGGTACGTCTCGGCCAGCGGTACGCCGTTGACGGTGACCCGGCCGTCCTCGCCACAGCACTTCACGGTGTCGCCGCCGACCGCGACGACCCGCTTGATCAGGTCCTGCTCGTCGTCGGACGGCAGCAGCCCGATGAAGGTCAGCAGCTCGGTGACCTGCTTGACGCCGATCGGCGGGTTCTTCTTCTCCGCGGGGTCCTCCTGCCGGAGCCAGCCGCCGGGGTCCTTGAACACCACGACGTCGCCGCGCTGCGGTTTCGATCCGAACCACGGGGTCAGCTTGTCCACGAGCACCCGGTCGCCGATCCGGATGGTCTGTTCCATCGACCCGGACGGGATGACGAACGCCTGCACCAGGAACGTCTTCAGGACGAGCGCGATCAGGAGCGCCACGACGACGAGGACGGGGATCTCCCGCACCGCGGACCCACGCCGCTTGCGCCGGACCTTCTTGGCCAGCCGACGGCGTTCCGCCCGGGTGGGCAGGGAGCGCGGCCCGGTGGGCCCGGTCCCGGTCGGCAGGGCCGCGTCGGGACCGGGCCCACCGCGCGGACGCCCCCGGTTACCCATGCGCCGCGCCGGGCGCCCGTACACCGCCGAAGGCGCCGGTCCCCTCCAGAGAACCCGTCCGGGCAGGCGGCCAGCCCAGCCAGTCCACCCGGCCGGTCACCCGCTCGACGGGGACCATCCCGCCGCCGGGCGATCCGAGATGGTCCCGGGAGTCGCTGGAGCGGCTGCGGTGGTCCCCCATCATCCACAGGGTGCCGGCGGGGACCACGATGTCGAAGGGCACCCGGGAGGCGGTGTCCCCGGGATGCAGGTACGGCTCGTCCACCGTCACGTCGTTGACCGCGAGCCTCCCCCGCGCGTCGCAGCAGACGACGCGGTCACCTCCCACGCCCACCACACGCTTCACGAAGTCGGTGTCGGCGGGCTCCGTGAGCCCCAGGGAGGAGGCCGCCCCGCGCACCAGCCCGGTCAGCGGGTTCGCGTCGAGATCCTCCCGTACGAACGAGCCGGTGCCGTCGAAGACCACCACGTCGCCGCGCTCGGGCTCGGCGCCGAAACGGTAGGCCAGCTTGTTGACGAGAACCCGGTCACCGACCTTCAGCGTGGGCTCCATCGAGCGGCTGGGGATCAGGAACGGCTGAACCACGTAGGAGCTGAACAGGAGCAGGGCGACGGTGGCCAGGACCATCCCGGTGAGCACCCGCCGCCAGGACAGGACGGAGACGACACGGTCCCGTATACGCGAAAAGCGCGACCTCTCCCCGGACCCCGTGTCGGGTTCCGAGGAGCGGTCGCGCTCCGAGTGCTGTGCTTGCGTGTCCATCGCGGCCGAAGCTTATCCGGCCATGCTGTGGACGGGTCACCCCCAGGGGGATGACCGGCGGCGGCTCAGCGGTCGCGCTTCTCCTTGATCTTCGCGGCCTTGCCGCGCAGCTCACGGAGGAAGTACAGCTTGGCGCGACGGACGTCACCGCGGGTGACGAGCTCGATCTTCTCGAAGATCGGGCTGTGCACCGGGAAGGTGCGCTCGACGCCGACGCTGAAGGAGACCTTGCGGACCGTGAAGGTCTCGCTGACGCCCGAGCCCTGGCGGCGGATGACGATGCCCTTGAACTGCTGGATACGGGAGCGGTTGCCCTCGATCACGCGCACGTGGACGTTGACGGTGTCACCGGGGCGGAACGCCGGGAGGTCCGACCGGAGGGTGGCGGCGTTGACGCCATCGAGCAGGGAAGTCATGGTTTCTGCTTTCTTCGCCGATGCCACAGGTCATCGACGGAATGTCGTGGAAGAGTTCGGAGTGCTGATCGCGTCGGGCGGGCGTCTTTCCCCCTGTGGCAGGGGCGCACACCGGACGTACAGCAGCGGCCTATTCTTCCACGGCGGTGGGCCTGCGCCAAAATCGGCCGCCGGGCTCCGGTGCGAAGCCGAGGATGGAGAGGATCTCTCGGTCCTTCTTGTCGAAGGCGCTCGCCTCGCACCGCTCGATCAGGTCGGGCCGGTTGAGTGCCGTGCGGGCGAAGGCCTGGTCCCGCCGCCAGCGGGCGATCTTGCCGTGGTGGCCGCTGAGCAGGACGTCCGGGATGGAGCGGCCGCGCCACTCGGGCGGCTTGGTGAAGACCGGGCCCTCCAGGAGGTCGGCCATCGCGCCCGGGGCGAAGGAGTCGTCCCGGTGGGACTCGGCGTTGCCGAGGACGCCCGGCAGCAGCCGGGCCACGGCCTCCGTGATCACCAGGACGGCCGCTTCCCCGCCGGCCAGCACATAGTCCCCGATGGAGACCTCGACGACCCGCAGCCGGGTGGCGTACTCGTCGATCACCCGGCGGTCGATGCCCTCGTACCGGGCCGGGGTGAAGACGAGCCAGGGCTCGGCGGAGAGGTCGACGGCCAGTTCCTGGGTGAACGGCCGGCCGCTGGGCGTGGGCACGACGAGCACCGGGGAGTGCGCCCCGGCCTCGTAGCCGTCGGCCAGGGCCTCGTCGAGCGCCTCACCCCAGGGCTCGGTCTTCATGACCATGCCGGGGCCGCCGCCGTAGGGGGTGTCGTCGACCGTGTTGTGCCGGTCGTACGTCCACTCCCGCAGGTCGTGGACGTGGACGTCCAGCACGCCGCGGGCGCGGGCCTTGCCGACGAGGGAGACGTTCAGCGGTTCCAGGTACTCCGGGAAGATCGTGACGACGTCGAGCCGCATCAGGCGTCGCCCTTCGGCGCCTCGTCCGCGTCCCCGGCCGCGGCCTCTTCGTCTTCATCGCGTGAGGAGGCGACCACGGCCTCGCTCTCGTCGATCAGGCCGGGCGGCGGGGTGATGACCGCGCGCTGCTCCTCCAGGTCGATCTCGGCGACGATCTCCTCCACGAAGGGGATCATCACCTCGCTGCCGTCGGGGCGCTCCACGATGAACAGGTCCTGCGAGGGCAGGTGGGAGATCTCGGTGATCCGGCCGATCCCGGTGCCGTCGGCGAGCACCACGTCGAGGTCGATCAGCTGGTGATCGTAGAACTCGTCATCGTCCTCGGGGAGCTCCTCCGGGTCCACCTCGGCGATCAGCAGGGTGTTGCGCAGCGCCTCGGCGCCGGTGCGGTCGCGCACACCCTCGAAGCGCAGCAGGAGCCTGCCGCTGTGGACCCGGCCCGTCTCGATCGTCAGCGGACCGGTCGCCGCCGGTTCGGTGGCCAGGACGGCGCCGGGTCCGAGCCGCAGCTCCGGCTCGTCCGTTCGTACCTCGACGGTGACTTCGCCCTTGATGCCGTGGGCGCGGCCGATCCGCGCGACTACCAACTGCACGCTGTTCTCCGATGGGTGGGGTGGGGACGGGACGTCGACGACCTGTCGGAGACGTCCGGGTGGCCGACGACAAAGGCCGGGGACGGCCCGAAGGCCCTCCCCGGCCCTGGCCGGTGTTCAACTCGCTTATCAGCGAACCTGGTCCACATCGACGAGGTCGACGCGGATCCCACGGCCGCCGATGGCACCCACGACCGTGCGCAGGGCGCGAGCGGTGCGGCCGTTACGGCCGATCACCTTGCCGAGGTCGTCGGGGTGGACCCGGACCTCCAGCACGCGCCCGCGACGCAGGGTGCGCTCGGCAACCTGTACGTCGTCGGGGTTGTCGACGATGCCCTTCACGAGGTGCTCGAGAGCCTCCTCGAGCATGCTCAGGCCTCGGTCGACTCGGTGGACGCGGGGGCCTCAGCCGCCTCGTCCGCCTTCTTGTCGGACTTCTTGGCCTTGGGGGTGATGGCCTCACCCTTGGCCTCGTCGCCGTCCGAGGTCAGCGCCTCGAACAGCGCGCGCTTGTCAGCCTTGGGCTCCGGCTGCAGCAGCGGCGCGGGGGCCGGGAGACCCTTGTGGGCCTGCCAGTCACCGGTGAGCTTCAGGATCGCGAGGACCGGCTCGGTCGGCTGGGCGCCGACGGACAGCCAGTACTGCGCGCGCTCTGCGTTGACCTCGATGCGCGAGGGGTTCTGCACCGGGTGGTACAGGCCGATCTCCTCGATGGCCCGGCCATCACGGCGGGTACGGGAGTCGGCGACGACGATGCGGTAGTGAGGCGAACGGATCTTGCCCAGACGCTTCAGCTTGATCTTGACTGCCACGGAAGTGGTGTCTCCTGGTCTATGACGTGGTTGGGCACAACTAGATGCCACGTGGGGTTGCGGTACTCGGAGTGCCCGATGGACGCGTCAGCCGGAGGAGAGAGGGGTCCTGTGCGACTGTCGAGTACAGCTAGCCATTGTGCCACACGCCATCGCCTCACCCCACCGCGACTGCTTCCGGGATCCGGAACGGCTTGCCGCAGCCGCCGCAGACGATCGGCGCCTGCGCCAGGACCGACGGGACGACGCGGACGTTGCGTCCGCAGTCGCAGACGGCCTTGACCCGCACACCGCCCCCGGAGGAACCGTGCCGGGCGGCAGGTCCGCGGAAGGAGCGCTTGGTGTCGGCGGCGGTGGCGACGGTGTGCGCCTTGAGGGCGCGCTGCAGCCGTTCGGTGGTCGGACGGTACCGGCGCTTGGCTTCCGAATTCAGCGTGACCAGCGAGAATCCGCTGCTGGGGTGGGGTTCCTCGGCATGATCGAGGCCCAGCTCCTCGGCGATCGCGAGGAAGCGTCGGTTGTGGTAGCGGCCGGCGCGGGAGGTGTCTCGGACTCCTCTCGCGGCGGCGATGCCGTGGACTGCCTCATGGAGCAGTCGCTCGAAGGAGAGCTCGGCGCCACAGGCGGACGAGGACTCTCCGATCAGGGACTCGGGCGCGGCAAGATCGGGCAGCTCGGGGTGGTACCGCTGAATGTCGGCCCACGCCTGTGCCAGCTCTGCGGCAAGTACAGGTGGTGTCGTGCTCACGTCGTGACAACGAGCCCGAGGGCCCCGGTGTTCCTATTCCGGGGCATCCCAAATAATTTGCACGTACCAGTCAGTTGCCCTTGATGCGTCCGGACGAGGGCGGGTGCGCAGAACTACGGAGAAGACGCACAGCTCACACCAAGGTGGTGCACAGCGTGCCGTACACCCCGGGGCTCCGGATGTGGCCCTGTCTTCTGACGAATCCGCCCGAGAGACTACCCGCCGCCGCGCTCGACGTGCTCGGCGCGGGGTGTCGGGTAAGACTGGTCGGAGAGCAGATGTGGCACGGGGCGCACGAACGGGGCACGCAAGCACTGCTCCACACCCCCCTGGACGGAACGGCGGATGCGCAGTTCTCTGGCTACGGGGGTGCGGAACACACGCACACGGGGGACGTCCACTCGGGCACGACCGACCTCCTGGCGGATTGGGGCACTTTCCATGACACCAACGCTCGTCCGGAACCAGCCGGCCGCGGATGGATCCGCACCGGCGGACGCCGGTACCCGCGCGCGCGACTGGGCCGAGATCCAGGAACGCATGCTCGCGCCGCTGTACGAGGCGGTGTACGACCGGATGGAGGTCGGGGCCGCCACCCGGATGCTGTCCCTCGGCTGTGGCTCGGGCCTCGCGATGCTCGTCGCGGCGGCCCGGGGGGCGCACGTCACGGGTGTGGACTCCGACCGCGAGCGCCTGGCGCTGGCCCGGACACGGCTGCTGCCCGAGGCGGGCTGGGACGAGGCGCCCGCGCACTCGCCGCATCCGGCCCGCCGTCGGGCCCAGCTGCTGGAGGACGGGCTGCCCGCGCCCGTCGGCGCGGACGGCGCCCCGTACGACCTGATCACGGTCTTCGAGCCGATCGGCTGTGCGGCCGGGGACTCCGAGGGGCTGGTGCCGGCGCTGCGGTCGGCCGTGCCGCTGGCGGTCAGGGGCGCCTCGGTGGTGCTGACCGGATGGGGGCCGCCCGAGCGCTGCGCCACGGCCGCGGTGCTGCGGGTGGCCGCGCGGCTCGCGGAGTCGGCGCGTCCGCCGCGTACCGGTCCTGGCAGGTGGCGGCCCACGCTCCGGGACGATCTGGAGGACGTGGCGGCGCGGGCCGGGCTGAAGCCGGACGGTTCGGGGCGGGTGTCCTGCCCGTTCGGCTACGCGGACGTGAACAGCGCCGTGCGCGGCCTGCTGTCCACCGGGCTCTTCGACGCCGCTGTACGGGCCACGGACCGCTCCCAGGTGGAGAAGGAGGTCGCGGAGGCCCTGCATCCGCACCGGCGGCAGGACGGCACGGTGTGGATGCCGAACGTCTTCCGCTACCTGGTCTGCGCGACCTGAGCCGACGGGGAGCACGGCACGCGTAAGGGGCGCCCTTGAGAAAGGGCGCCCCTTACGCGTGGTGCTCTGCTCGCGTTACATGAACTTCTTGAACTCGTCCGGCAGCTCGAAGTTCTTGTCCTCCTGGGCGGGAAGACCGAACGCGCCGCCCTGGGCCGCCTGCTCGCGGCGCTCGGCGGCGGCGGCCTCCTCGGCCTTGCGCTTCATGGGGTTGCCGCTCTTGCGCTTGCCCTTGGCCTGCTTGACCTGCTTCTTCTGACGGCCGGGGCCGCCGCCCATGCCGGGCATGCCCGGCATCCCGGGCATGCCGCCTCCCTGGGCCATCTTCGACATCATCTTGCGGGCCTCGAAGAAGCGCTCCACCAGGCTCTTGACCGCGGAGACCTCGACGCCCGAACCCTTGGCGATACGGGCGCGGCGTGAACCGTTGATGAGGGTCGGCTCGGCGCGCTCCTTCGGGGTCATCGACTTGATGATCGCGGCGGTGCGGTCGATGTCGCGCTCGTCGATGTTGTTGATCTGGTCCTTGATCTGCCCCATGCCGGGCAGCATCCCGAGCAGCTTGGAGATGGAGCCCATCTTGCGGACCTGCTCCATCTGGGCCAGGAAGTCGTCGAGGGTGAAGTCCTTGCCACCCTTGCTCGACTGGAGCTTCGAGGCCATTTTGGCGGCCTCTTCCTGGCTGAACGTCTTCTCCGCCTGCTCGATCAGGGTGAGCAGGTCACCCATGTCGAGGATGCGGGAGGCCATCCGGTCAGGGTGGAACGCGTCGAAGTCCTCCAGCTTCTCGCCGTTCGACGCGAACATGACCTGCTTGCCCGTGACGTGCGCGATCGACAGGGCCGCGCCACCGCGGGCGTCGCCGTCGAGCTTGGAGAGCACCACGCCGTCGAAGCCGACGCCGTCGCGGAAGGCCTCGGCGGTGTTGACCGCGTCCTGGCCGATCATCGCGTCGACGACGAAGAGGATCTCGTCGGGGCTGACGGCGTCGCGGATGTCCGCGGCCTGCCGCATCAGCTCCTGGTCGATGCCGAGGCGTCCGGCGGTGTCGACGATGACGATGTCGTGGACCTTGGCCTTGGCGAACTCGATGGAGTCCTTGGCGACCTGGACCGGGTCGCCGACGCCGTTGCCCGGCTCGGGGGCGTACACCGCGACGCCGGCACGCTCGGCGACGACGCTGAGCTGGTTGACGGCGTTGGGGCGCTGGAGGTCGCAGGCGACGAGCAGCGGGGAGTGGCCCTGGCTCTTGAGCCAGAGGCCGAGCTTTCCGGCGAGCGTCGTCTTACCGGCGCCCTGGAGACCGGCGAGCATGATCACGGTGGGCGCGGTCTTGGCGAACCGCAGCCGCCGGGTCTCGCCGCCGAGGATGGAGACGAGCTCCTCGTTGACGATCTTGACGACCTGCTGGGCGGGGTTCAGCGCCTGGGAGACCTCGACGCCGCGCGCCCGCTCCTTCACGTTGGCGATGAAGGCCCGGACCACGGGCAGGGCGACATCGGCTTCCAGCAGGGCGATACGGATCTCGCGTGCCGTGGCGTCGATGTCCGCCTCGGACAAGCGGCCCTTGCCCCTGAGGTTCTTGAAAGTCGCGCTAAGGCGGTCGGAGAGAGTATCGAACACGGCGCTCGTCGGTCCTCAGGGTCGGGGGCGGGGCAGGTCAGTCGCCCTCCAGGGTATCCGTCCCCCGGGGAACGCCAAGCCCTCGGCCGGATACGGAGCCGGGCGGGGCCGCTCGGAGCCGTCCCGGACGGTGCGGGGCGGGATCGGTGGGCACCGGTCGGCGAGGTGCTACTTGAACGCCTTGAGCAGGCCGCCGATGAAAGGTATCGCCAGGAGCGAGAGGAAGAAGGTGCTGATCCCATCGCCCGAGACGCTGTAGAACACGGCTATACCGATGATCACGACCAGCGTTCCGACGCACCCGCAGCCCTTCGCGGCCTTGTCGCCTGCTCTCTGGGCCCTCTGTTCGGCCCACTGTCTTCGCATCTCCGCCATGTACTGCTCGCGGAAGGCGATCTCCTCGGGGCTTCTGGCGGGCTGGGCCCAGTTGAAGTTGACGTTCCCGTGGACATCCCGGAACTGGTTCACCGGGCCGTAGAAATTTCCTCCGGAGATCTCGTTGGAAAGGTACCCGTCCTCATCGCGTAAGTCCCCCATGCGCTCACTGTAGGGCCGGCTCGGCGCGCCGTCAGCAGGGCGGAGCGCACCGGTCGTGCTCCTGCGGCCGGCTCATCCCAGCGCCTTCTCCACCTCCCGGGCGACCTCGGCGGCCCGGGCCGGGGACAGGGGTTCGTCGTCGGTCCCGGTGACGTAGAAGGCGTCCACGGCGTTGGCGCCGAGCGTGGAGACATGGGCGCTGCGCACCCGTACCGCGCTCTGTTCCAGGGCCCGGCCGATGCGGTGCAGCAGGCCCGGGGCGTCCTGGGCGCGGACCTCGATGACGGTGGCGCGGCGGGAGCCGGCGGCGGCCACGGTCACCCGGGGCGGCGGGGCTTTCACGCCGCGCCGGCGCGGGTAGGCGGCCTCGCGCTCGGCGAGGCGGGCGCGGATGTCCAGGGAGCCGTCGAGGGCGCGTACGAGGTCGGCGCGGAGGCGGGCGGCCTGCGGGAGGGACCCGTACTCGGCGGCGACGCGCCAGCTGAGCAGCAGCAGGTCCGCCCGCTCCCCCAGCTCGTTGGGGAGCTCCACCGCGCGCAGGTCGGCGGCGCGCACGGTGAGGCGGTGCAGGGAGAGGACTCCGGCGGCGGCGGGCAGGACGCCGGGGCGGTCGGGCAGGGCGATGAGGAGTTCGACGCCGACGGGTTCCACTTCGCCGTCCCCGGCGGGTTCCTCGGGCCGGGTGTGCAGGGCGAGGACGGGTTCGCCGGTGCGCAGGGCCTCGATGGCGAGGCGTTCGTGTTCGGCGCTGGGCGCGGCCTCCTGGGGCTCGTCGGGGGACTCCCCGGTGAGGACGGCGGCGACACGTTTGACGAGGCCGGTGACGAGGGAGGCGCGCCAGGAGCTCCAGGCGGCGGGCCCGGTGGCGAGCGCGTCGGCCTCGGTGAGGGCGTGCAGCAGTTCCAGCGTGGAGGTGCTGGAGAGGGCTTCGGCGACCGACCGCACGGTGGCGGGGTCGTCGAGGTCGCGTCGGGTGGCGGTCTCGACGAGCAGCAGATGGTGGCGTACGAGGGTGGCGATGACGCCCACGTCGTGGGTGTCGAAGCCGATGCGGGTGGCCATGTCCCGGGCGATCACCTCGCCGGCCACGGAGTGGTCGCCGGGCCAGCCCTTGCCGATGTCGTGCAGGAGGGCCGCGACCAGGAGCAGGTCGGGGCGGTGGACGCGGCGGGTGAGGAAGGAGGCGCGGACGGCGGTCTCCACGAGGTGCCGGTCGACGGTCCAGGTGTGGACGGCGTTGCGCTGGGGGCGGCAGTGGACGCGTTCCCAGTCGGGCAGCAGCCGGGTGATGATCCCTTCCGCTTCGAGCGCCTCCCAGACGCCGACGGTGGCCTCTCCCGCGCCGAGCAGGGTGACGAGTTCCTCGCGGGCCTCGGGGGGCCAGGGGACCGGCAGCGGCTGGGCGGTGGCCGCCAGGTGGCGTACGAGGTGCCGGGAGAGCGGGAGCCCGGCCTCGGCGGCGGCCGCGGCGGCGCGCAGGGTCAGGACCGGGTCGCGTTCGGGACGGGCGGCGCGGGCGAGGACCACTTCGCCGTCCGCGTCCACCACGCCGTCGGCGAGCGGGGTGCGCTCGGGGGCGGCCTTGGAGCCGAGCCCGCCGCCCAGCAGGGCGCGGAGTCGCGGGCGGGCGGAGCGGGCGCGCAGGACCCGGTTGACCTCGCGCCAGGTGACGTCGGTGGCGTACGAGATGGTGCGGGCGGCCTCGTAGACCTTGCGGAGCAGGGTGTCGGCGTCGAGGAGGCCGAGGGCCTGGGCGACCTGGTCCTGTTCCTGGAGGGCGAGGCGGTCGGCGGCGCGCCCGGTGGTGAGGTGGAGGGCGTCACGGGCGTCCAGGAGGGTGCGGCGGGCCTCGGTGAGGCCTTCGCGGGGGGCGTCGGCGACCCAGGAGGCGGCCACGGCGCGCAGGGCGGTGGCGTCGCGGAGGCCGCCGCGGGCCTCCTTGAGGTCGGGTTCCAGGAGGAACTGGAGCTCGCCCATCCGCTCGGCGCGCTCCTGGCAGAGCTCGTGGAGGGCGGGGAGGCGTTTGGGGGCCTGGTTGCGCCAGTCGGCGAGGATCGCGGTGCGCAGTGAGGCGACGAGGCCGAGGTCGCCGGCGACGGGGCGGGCGTCCAGCAGGCCGAGCTGGACCTTGAGGTCCTCGCCCGCGGTCTTTCTGGCCTCGCCGGGGGTGCGTACGGAGTGGTCGAGGGCCAGGCCCAGGTCCCAGACCGGGTACCAGACGGAGTCGGCGAGGGCGGCGAGGGCCGCCGCGTCGGCGCGGCCGTCGTGCAGGAGGAGCAGGTCGAGGTCGCTGCGCGGGGAGAGCTCGCCGCGGCCGTAGCCGCCGACGGCGACGAGGGCCGCGCCCCGTACCCCGGCGCGTGGAGCGGCGGCGGTGAACAGGCCGGTGAGCCAGTCGTCGGTGAGGCGGGCGAGGGCCGCACGGCGCGGCGGCCCGGACCGCGCCTCCTGCTGGAGGAGGCGCAGCCGGGCCGCCGCGTAGCCGCTGGGTCCGGGGCCTTCGGTTCCGGTGGTCACTTCGGTACTCGTCACCAGCTGCCTTCCGTTTGCGGGCCGTAGGTCAGAGGGCGTCCGGGCCGCGCTCGCCGGTCCGTACGCGGACGGCGGTCTCGACCGGGACGCTCCAGACCTTCCCGTCACCGATCTTGCCGGTACGGGCGGCCTTGACGACGACCTCGACGAGCTGTTCGGAGTCCTCGTCCTCGACGAGGACCTCGATGCGGATCTTGGGGACCAGGTCGACGGTGTACTCGGCGCCCCGGTAGACCTCGGTGTGGCCGCGCTGCCGCCCGTAACCGCTCGCTTCGGTGACGGTGAGCCCCTGGACGCCGAAGGCCTGGAGGGCCTCCTTGATCTCGTCCAGCCGGTGGGGCTTCACGACCGCGGTGATGAGCTTCATGCGTCCACCTTCTTTGCCTTCGGTGCTGCCGTCGGGTCCGTCGCGGGGGTGGTGGTGCGGGAGACCGTGCCGCCGCCGGCGCCGCTGAAGTCGTACGCCGTCTCGGCGTGCTCGACCTGGTCGATGCCGGAGATCTCGTCGTCCTCGGAGACCCGCATCCCGATCGTCTTGTCGAGCAGGAGGGCGATGAGGGCGGAGACGACCAGAGAGTACGCGAGGACGGCGACGACGCCGACGGCCTGTTTGCCGAGCTGTTCGAGGCCGCCGCCGTAGAAGAGGCCCTTGGCGTCGGACTGGACACCGCCGGTGGCGAAGAAGCCGACCAGGAGGGAGCCGATGATGCCGCCGACGAGGTGGACGCCGACGACGTCCAGGGAGTCGTCGTAGCCGAACCGGTACTTCAGGCCGACCGCCATGGCGCACAGGACACCGGCGATGGCGCCGATCGCGATGGCGCCGAGCGGGCTGACGGAGCCGCCGGCCGGGGTGATGGCGACGAGTCCGGCGACCGCGCCGGAGGCGGCGCCCAGGGTGGTGCAGGAGCCGTGGCGCAGCTTCTCGTAGATGAGCCAGCCGAGGACGGCCGCGGCGGTGGCGACCTGGGTGTTCAGGAACATGACCGCGCCGACGCCGTCGTCGTTGCCCAGCCAGGATCCGGCGTTGAAGCCGAACCAGCCGAACCACAGGAGGGCCGCGCCGAGCATGACGAGCGGCAGGCTGTGCGGCCGCATCGGGTCCTTCTTGAAGCCGACGCGCTTGCCGATGACCAGGATGACGCCGAGGGCGGCGGCGCCGGCGTTGATGTGGACGGCCGTACCGCCGGCGAAGTCGATGACGCCCATCTCGAAGAGCCAGCCGCCTGCGCCCCAGACCCAGTGGGCGACGGGGAAGTAGACGACGGTGACCCACAGGACGATGAACACCGCCCAGGCCGTGAACTTCACCCGGTCGGCGAGGGCGCCGCTGATCAGGGCGGGGGTGAGGACGGCGAACATCAGCTGGAAGACGGCGAAGACGTAGACCGGGATGGTGTAGCCGTCCCAGAGTTCGGTGACGCCGATGCCGCTGAGGCCGACGTAGTCGGAGCTCCAGCCGATGACCGAGCCGACGTCGGTGCCGAAGGCGAGGCTGAATCCGTAGAGCACCCACAGGATCGTGACGATCCCGAGGCTGATGAAGCTCATCATCAGCATGTTGAGGGTGCTCTTGACGCGGACCATGCCTCCGTAGAAGAAGGCCAGGCCGGGGGTCATGAGCATCACCAGGGCCGAGCAGATGAGCATGAACCCGGTGTTGGCGGCAGACAGCTCGGGGGCGTCTGCGGCAAGCGTCGTGATGCCTGGGGGCATCGGCGTCTCCTCGTCGTCGGTGCGGCCGCGGCGTGCGGGGGAATGCTGCGGGACCACTGGGAAGGTGCGGGCCGGCTGATGGGTCGGGTGCGGGCCGGTTATGAGCCACGAGGTTGGCCGAGCGCCGTTTCCGGGGATGCCGCACGATGTTTCGCGAGCGTGACGAAGAGGGACCGCGTGTTACGGCCGAATGAATCCGGGGTGGCACGTCCGGGTGCCGTGCCTGCCCTGCGGCGGACGCCGCATACGGTGCGGTTGAGACGCCCGGGGGCCGGAGAACACGAAACCGGCCACGGCGGCCCTCCGGTGACCAGGCAATGGGGGAGCCGAGTCGGGCTGTACGGGAGGGGCGCCGCGGCCGGGGCCGAGAGGTGCCGGTCAGACCGCTTCGGCGGTCTCCGGCAGCTGTTCGTGGAGCAGCTCGGTGAGCCGGGCGACGTCGGCGACGTCGCCGAAGTCCCTGGCAGCGGTGTCGACGGTCTTGCGCAGGCGGGTGTTCACCCGCTCGGAGCGGACCTTCTTGGCGATCTTCAGGGCTCGGGCGGCGAGCACGGTGGACTGCTCGGGCTCCCGTTGGAGGAGATGGACGGTGGCCATGCCGATGAGGTTGAGCGCGTAGGAGCGCTGGTGCTCGTCGTCCTCGCCGAACAGCTCGACGGCCTTGTCCATGACGGGCTGGGCGAGCGAGGCGTACGTGGGGCTGCGGCCGGCGACATAGGCCAGGTCACGGTAGGAGTGGGCGTTCTCCCCGTTCAGCTCCGCCTCGGAGAAGAAGCGGATCCAGTCGGGCTCCGGCTCGCCGTCGAGACCCGCGTCCAGGAAGGTGTCCTCGGCCATCCGGACGGCACGCTTGCACTTGCTGGGCTGGCCCATGTTGGCGTAGGCGCGGGCCTCCATCGCATACAGCATCGCCTGCGTACGGGAGGTGGCGCAGTCGCGGCTGCCGTACTGCGCGAGGTGGATCAGTTCCAGGGCGTCGTCGGGGCGGCCCAGGTGGATCATCTGGCGGCTCATGCTGGACAGGATGTAGCTGCCGAGCGGCTTGTCCCCGGCTTCCTTGGCGGCGTGCAGGGCGAGCACGAAGTACTTCTGGGCGGTGGGCTGGAGGCCGACGTCGTAGCTCATCCAGCCCGCCAGCTCGGCCAGTTCGGCGGCGCAGCGGAAGAGGCGCTGGGCGGTGGGACCCGGCTGGGGCTCCTGGAGCAGGTCGGTGACCTCGTGCAGCTGCCCGACGACGGCCTTGCGGCGCAGTCCGCCGCCGCACTGGGCGTCCCACTGCCGGAACATCGCGGTGGTGGACTCCAGCAGGTCCAGCTCGGGCCGGGAGAGCCGGGAGGGGCGGTGGGCGGCGGCCGACGACTCCGGCTCGCGGGAGCTCTGGGCAGGCACGGGCACCAGCCAGCGCTGCATCGGCTCGATGAGGGCGGGCCCCGCGGCCAGCGCCAGCGAGCTGCCGAGGAAGCCGCGCCGGGCCAGCATCAGGTCGCTGCGGGAGAACTCGCTGAGCAGGGCGACGGTCTGGGGGCCGGCCCAGGGCAGGTCGACTCCGGCCACCGAGGGTGACTGGTGGGCGGTGCGCAGCCCGAGCTGTTCGATGGCTACGACGGTGCCGAAACGCTCCGAGAACAGCTCGGAGAGGATGCGCGGGATCGGCTCGCGCGGCTGCTCCCCGTCGAGCCAGCGCCGCACCCGGGAGGTGTCGGTGCTGATGTGGAGGGCGCCCATCTGCCGCGCCCTCCGGTTCACCTGACGTGCCAGCTCGCCCTTGGACCAGCCGCTGCGCACGAACCACGACCCCAATTGCCCGTTGGGGCGCTTCCCGGCATCCGTGTCGCCTGCGCCGCTGCCACTCACTGGAACGCCCCCATCCCGCCGAAACCTCATCGCGCGAACCATTATCAGAATGCCGTGCGTCGGTACTGCCCGTACGGGGGTTGAAACCCCCATCAACGTCACCGGCATCACCGAACAGACAATCGGGTTGCCCGCGGCATACCCGTGGGTGCACATACTCCCAGGGTTCGTGTACCGACGGTAATCCTACGATCACCCCTCCCGCGAGGGGGATTGAAGAAACGCCACCATTCGCCACCCCTTCGAATGAACCCGACTACCGCTGGGCGCGCTTGACTTGGGGAACCAGGACCGAGGGTGAGCGGACAGAAGCACTCAGGGGCGCGCACTCCGTGGCGCACTCCCTTTCGCACTACCGCGCACGCCACTCGATCGAGTTTCAGCGACGGAGGGTTACCCGGGCAACGCCGGTCGTAACCACCGGCGAGCCGGACCCGTTGGAGGGTGCATGGGCTTCACGATCGGCGGCATCCGGGAGATGCGTTCCGGTGCGCGGCGACGCCACCGCTGCGCCGAGGGCACGGCGGTGGCCGAGTACACGGGGCTGTGGGGCTGGGCGGTGACGCCCGGAGCACGGACCGGGGCCGGCTCCTGCTCGTGCGGCCAGCCGGCCTGCCCGGCCCCGGGAGCCCACCCGCTGGGCTTCGCCCGGGAGGTCCCCGCGGGCACCGGCCTGGACCGCGCGTCGGACGCCTGGGCCGAGACGCCGGGAGCGGCGATGCTGCTGCCCGTGGGCCGCGCCTTCGACGTCCTGGAGGTCGCGGAGGGGGCCGGACGGCGGGCCCTGGTGCGGATGGAGCGGATGGGGCTGCCGTCGGGGCCCGTCGCCGTCACGCCGACCGGGCGGGCGCAGTTCTTCGTCGCCCCCGGGGCCGCCGCCGAGCTGCCCGAGCTGCTCTACCGGATGGGCTGGGACGACGCGGGCCTCGATCTGCGCGCCCTCGGCCCCGGGGCCCACATCACCGCCCCGCCCTCCGACCTCGGCGGCCTCGGCCCGGTCCGCTGGCTGCGGCCCCCACTGCTGGACACGGCGACCGCTCCCCCGCAGGCGCGGCTGCTGCTGGGGACGCTGGCGTACGTCTGTCACCGCTCGTAGCACTCGCGGCGGGCACGGAAGAACAGCGGGCACGGAGAACGGCGGGCACGGAGAACGGCGGACGCGGAGAACGGCGGACGCGGAGAACGGCGGACGGGCGGCGGGCTCCTCACAGGAGCCGCCGCCCGTCCGCCGTACCGGATGCGAGGTGGGTCAGTCGCCGATCAGGGCGTCCACGAAGGCGCCCGGCTCGAACGGGGCGAGGTCGTCCGCCCCTTCACCGAGGCCGATCAGCTTCACCGGTACGCCCAGCTCACGCTGGACCGCGATGACGATGCCGCCCTTGGCGGTGCCGTCGAGCTTGGTGAGGACGATGCCGGTGATGTCCACGACCTCCGCGAACACCCGGGCCTGGACGAGGCCGTTCTGTCCGGTGGTGGCGTCCAGGACGAGCAGGATCTCGTCCAGCGGGCCGTGCTTCTCGACGACGCGCTTGACCTTGCCCAGCTCGTCCATGAGGCCGGTCTTGGTGTGCAGCCGGCCCGCGGTGTCGATGAGGACGACGTCCGCGCCCTCGGCGATGCCTTCCTTGACCGCGTCGTAGGCGATCGACGCCGGGTCGCCGCCCTCGGGCCCGCGGACCGTGCGCGCGCCGACCCGCTCGCCCCAGGTCTGGAGCTGGTCGGCGGCGGCGGCGCGGAAGGTGTCGGCCGCGCCGAGCACCACGCTGCGGCCGTCGGCGACGAGCACCCGGGCCAGCTTGCCGGTGGTGGTGGTCTTGCCGGTGCCGTTGACGCCGACGACCATGACCACGCCGGGGGTCTCGGCGCCGCCCTCGGTCCTGACCTCGCGGTCGAAGTCCGGGCCGAGCAGCGTGATCAGCTCTTCGCGGAGCAGGGTGCGCAGGTCCTGAGGGGTGCGGGTGCCGAGCACCCGGACGCGCTCGCGGAGCCGCTCGACCAGTTCCTGGGTGGGGGCGACGCCGACGTCGGCGGTGAGGAGGGTGTCCTCGATCTCCTCCCAGGTGTCCTCGTCGAGGTTGTCGCGGGAGAGCAGGGTGAGGAGCCCCTTGCCCAGCGAGTTCTGCGAGCGGGCGAGCCGGGCCCGCAGGCGGACGAGCCGGCCGGCGGTGGGCTCGGGGACCTCCAGCGCGGGCGGCGCGGGGGCCTCGGCGACCGGGGCCTCCTCCGCGGGCGCGGTGGCGTCCGGGAGGCCGACTTCGTCGATGGTGCGCCGCGCTTCGTCGCGCGGCGTCTCGGCCTCCTCGCCGACCTGCGGTTCGGCGGGAGGAGTGATGGTCGGCGCGCTCGGCGGCGGGGGCGGCAGCTTCTTCTTCTTGCGGCTGCCGACCACGAGCCCGCCGACCAGGCCGACAGCGACCAGGGCGATGACTACAGCGAGGATGACGATTTCGACGAGTTCCATAACCCGTCCAGTATCGGCCACGGCCGTGCCGCGGGCGCGGCCCCTGCTGACCCACGGCGATCCATCGGGGCCGAATGCACCTTTTGGCGGTAATGCAGACGGCACCCCCTACACTTCTGACGCTACGTCAGCTACGGTGCCGCCGCCCGCCAGATGTCGGCGAAGGGACGCCTCCGATGGCCTTCACAGTGGTCCGGTTCAATCTCGTCGATCCAGAAGCCGCGCCCGGATCGCTCTCGGCCCGCTATCGCGCCGCCCTGGAGATGGCGGCGTACGCGGACGAGCACGGCGTCGACACGGTGCAGACCGAGGAGCACCACGGGGTGGCGAACTCCTGGCTGCCCTCCCCGTTCACCTTCGCCGGGGCGGTCTTCGGCGCCACCCGCCGGATCGCGGTGACCGTCTCGGCGATCATCGGCCCGCTGCACGACCCGCTGCGTCTCGCGGAGGACATCGCGGTGCTGGACCTGCTGAGCGCGGGCCGGCTGGTGACGGTCGCGGGGATCGGCTACCGCCCCGAGGAGTACGAGCGGGCCGGGGTCGAGTGGGGGCGGCGCGGCAGGCTCCAGGACGAGCTGCTGGAGACGCTGCTGGCGGCGTGGACCGGGGAGCCGTTCCCGTACCGGGGCCGGACGGTACGCGTCACCCCACGCCCGTACACACGCCCGCACCCGATGCTGCTGGTCGGCGGCAGCTCACGGGCGGCGGCGCGGCGGGCCGCCCGGCTGGGATTGCCGCTGTTCCCGAGCGCGCATCTGCCGGAGCTGGAGGCGTACTACCACGAGCGGCGCGCGGTCCACGGCACGGAGGGCTTCTGCATGATGCCCGCGGAGCGCACACCGCTGCTGCATGTGTCCGAGGACCCGGACCGTACGTGGGCGGAGTACGGCGACCACCTGCTGCACGAGGCGCGGACGTACGCCTCCTGGCAGTCCCCGGACATCCGCTCGGCCGTCCGCTCGGCGGCGACGACGGTGGCGGAGCTGCGTGCGGAGGGGGTGTACCGGATCGTCACGCCGGAGGAGCTGAAGGCCCTGGAGGCGGAGAGCCTGGTGCTGCACCCGCTGTGCGGCGGGATGCCGGTGGAGGAGGGATGGCGCAGTCTGCGGCTGTTCTGCGAGGCCCTGGAAAAGCCGGCTGCCCCGGCTCGGTGAGCCGGGGCAGCGCGGTTCGAGGAGACGGGCGGGGGCCGGACGCCCCCTAATAGTGCGACCCGGTTGCAGTACTAGCCCATCTCTTCCAACGTCTTGCCCTTGGTCTCCTTCACGAATTTCAGCACGAAGGGGATCGAGAGCACGGCGAAACAGGCATAGATGATGTACGTCCCCGAGAGGTTCCAGTCGGAGAGGCTCGGGAAGCTGGCGGTGATCGCCCAGTTGGCGATCCACTGCGCGAACACGGCGACGCCGAGGGCGGCCGCGCGCAGCCGGTTCGGGAACATCTCGCCCAGGAAGACCCAGACGACGACACCCCACGACAGGGCGAAGAAGAGCACGAAGACGTGGGCGGCGATCAGGGCCACGATGCCCTGGGTCTCGGGGAGTTTGCCGTCGACCAGGTCCGCGGAGAACGCCCATGCCTCGACCGCGAGCGCGACGGCCATACCGACCGAGCCGACGAGGGCGAGCGGCCTGCGGCCCACCCGGTCGACCAGCACCATGGCGATCACCGTGCCGATGATGTTGATGATCGACGTGGTGAACGAGTAGAAGAACGAGTCGGTCGGGTCGATGCCGACGGACTGCCACAGCGTCGCCGAGTAGTAGAACGCGACGTTGATGCCGACGAGCTGCTGGAACATCGACAGGCCGATGCCGACCCAGACGATGGGCAGGAAGAAGAAGCGGTTGCCGAGCAGGTCCTTGAAGGAGGACTTGTGCTCTCGGTGCATGGCGGTCTCGATCTCGGCCACGCGGGCGTCGAGGTCGATGTTCTTCCCCTCGACCTCTTCGAGGATCTTGCGGGCTTCGGCCTTCTTGCCGACCGAGATGAGGAAGCGCGGGGACTCGGGGATGGCGAAGGAGAGCAGCCCGTACAGGATGGCCGGGACGACCATCACGCCGAGCATCCACTGCCAGGCCTCCAGGCCGAGGATCTCGCCGCGCTGGTCGCCGTCGGCGATCTGGAGGACGGCGTAGTTCACCAGCTGGGAGATGGCGATGCCGATGACGATCGCGGCCTGCTGGAAGGAGCCGAGCCGGCCGCGGTAGGCGGGCGGGGAGACCTCGGCGATGTAGGCCGGACCGATCACCGAGGCCATGCCGATGGCGAAGCCGCCGATGATGCGCCACATCGCCAGGTCCCAGAGGGCGAACGGCAGGGCGGAGCCGATCGCGCTGGCCGTGAAGAGCACCGAGGCGATCTGCATGCAGCGGATGCGGCCGATCCGGTCCGCGATCCGGCCGGCGGTGGCGGCGCCGATCGCACAGCCGATCAGCGCGATGGCGATGACCTGGGCGAGCGTGCCGGAGCCGATGTCGTACCGGTCGCGGATCGCCTCGACGGCCCCGTTGATGACGGAGCTGTCGTAGCCGAAGAGGAAGCCGCCCATCGCCGCGGCCGCGGTGATGAAGATGACATGGCCGAGGTGGTCCGGATGGGCCGCCCGGGCCCCGGACTCGGGTCCGTTCGCAGTGCTGGTCACGTGAACTCCTGATGCCTGGCCGCAAGTCAGACGTGGGGGGTGAGCCTTCCCAGTGGGGCACAACAATCAGCCCGCCACCACTTGAAGGCGAAATCAACTTTGCAGAGGTTATGCGTTCAAGAAGCGAAGTCAAACAGCTGGGTCGATCTGATCTCGATCCGGCCCGTGTACCCAGGAGCGCACCAAAAGTGCGTTGAACTTCTGATGATTCGGTAAAGAGTCAGCGCAGCCGCTGGCTGATGACCTTCGAGACCCCGTCGCCCTGCATGGACACCCCGTACAGCGCGTCGGCGACCTCCATCGTCCGCTTCTGGTGGGTGATCACGATCAGCTGGGAGCTCTCCTGGAGCTCCGCCATGATCCGGATCAGCCGCTGCAGGTTGGTGTCGTCGAGCGCGGCCTCGACCTCGTCCATCACATAGAACGGGCTGGGCCGGGCCTTGAAGATCGCGACCAGCAGCGCCACCGCCGTCAGGGACCGCTCGCCGCCCGACAGCAGGGAGAGCCGCTTCACCTTCTTGCCCGGCGGACGCGCCTCCACGTCCACCCCGGTGGCGAGCATGTTGTCCGGGTCGGTCAGGACGAGCCGCCCCTCGCCGCCGGGGAAGAGCCGTGAGAAGACCCCCTCGAACTCGCGGGCGGTGTCCCGGTAGGCCTCCGTGAAGACCTGCTCGACGCGCTCGTCGACCTCCTTGATCACCTGGAGCAGATCGGCCCGGGTCTTCTTCAGGTCTTCAAGCTGCTCGGAGAGGAACTTGTGCCGTTCCTCCAGCGCCGAGAACTCCTCCAGGGCGAGCGGATTCACCTTCCCGAGCTGCTGGTACGCCCGTTCGGCCGACCGCAGCCGCTTCTCCTGCTCGGCCCGCAGATACGCCTTCGGCCGGTTGCGGGGGTGCTCCGGGTCCTCCGGCAGCTCCTCGCCCTCGGCGGCGGGCGACGGGGGCACGAGCTGGTCCGGCCCGTACTCGGAGACCAGCCCGGCGGGCTCCACGCCCAGCTCCTCCAGGGCCTTCGACTCCAGCTGTTCGATCCGCAGCCGCTTCTCCGCGCCCAGCACCTCGCCCCGGTGGACCGAGTCGGTGAGCTTGTCCAGCTCGCCCTTCAGCCCCCGGCCCCTGTCTCGCTCGACGGCCAGCTCACGCTCCCGCTCGCCCTTCGCCGCCTCGGCCGCCGCCCGCTCCTGGTCGGCCCGTACGAGGGACACCTCGACGTGCGCCAGCAGCTGGCGGGCGCCCGAGGCCACGGCGGAGGCGACCTCGGCCTCGTACCGCAGCCGGGCCCGGCGCTGTTCGGCACGGGTGCGCGCCTCCCGTTCGGCGCGGGCGGCCCGGTCCAGCGAATCGGCGCGGCCGGCCAGCGCCTTGACGCGCTCCTCGTGGGTACGGGCCTGGAGCCGGGCCTCCATCTCTGTCTGGCGCGCGTTGGCCCCGTCGGCGGCGAGCCGGTCCCGCCGGGACGTGTCGGGCTCCTCATCGGCCGGGGCCTCCTCGGCGACCAGCAGCCGTTCGGCCAGCTCCTCGGCCTCCTCCGTCGCCCGCTCCAGGGCCTCCTGGGCGCGGGCGGCGGACGCGGTCATGCGCTCGGCCTCGCCGGCCGCGCCCCGCGCCTGCCCGGCGAGCCGCCCGAGCTGCTGGGCGAAGCCGGACTTCTCCCGTTCGGCCGCCCGGCGGCGCTCTCCCAGCTCCTCGACGAGCACGGTCCGCTCCGTGCGCCGCTCCCCCGCCAGCCGCTGGGACTCGGCGAGCTCCTCGCACCGCACGGCCAGGTCGGCCAGCTCGGCGGCGGCCTCGTCGACGGCGGCCCGCACCTCCAGGAGGCTGGGCGCCCCGGCCGACCCGCCGTGGGCGAAGTGGGCGGAGAGCACGTCGCCTTCAGCGGTCACCGCGGTGACCTCGGGGTGCGCGGCCACCAGGTCCTCGGCCTCCTCCAGTGTCCCGACGACCACCATGTCCCGTACGAGTCCGCGTACGGCTTCGAGCAGCGCGGCGGGCCCGCGCACCAGGCCGGCGACGGCGGGCGCCGCGAGGGCGGTGGTCGTCCCGGCACGGCCCGCCGGGTGTGCCGCGGCGTCCGTGCCACTCCGCGCCGCCGACCCGGGTTCCTTGCCCCCCTGCGCTGGCAGCACGGCGGGGGCGGGCTCCTCCGCCGCCTCCCGTACGAGTGCCTGCTCCGGTACGTGACGGGGCGCGGCGGCAGCGCTGCCCGCGAGGTCCGCCATGCTCTCCGGGCTCTCCGCCCCCAGCAGCATCGCCGCGCGCCCCGCGTCCCGTTCGCGCAGCAGCCGGATCGCGTCGGCGGCCGTGGCCGGGTCCGTGACGGCCACGGCGTCCGCCGCCGTGCCTAGGGCGGCGGCGACCGCGATCTCGTAACCGGGCTCGACGGTCAGCAGTTCGGCGGCCGGGCCGAGGAGTCCGGCCAGCTGGTCCCGGGCCCCGAGCAGCGCGCCCGTCCCGTCCTTGCGGCGCAGCCCCAGGGCCAGCGCCTCGTGCCGGGCGGCGACCGCCGCCCGCCTGCGCTCGGCGGCGGTCGCCTCGTCGCGCGCCGTGCTGTGGGCGGTCCGTGCCTCGGCGAGGGCCTGCTGGGCCTTCTCGTGGCGGACGGTCAGCTCAGCGTCGGCACCGTCCACCCCCTCGACCTCGGCCTTGAGCTGCTCGTACTCCTCCTGGGCGCTCGCCGCGCGCTCCCGCGCCTCGTCGCGCGAGGCGGCCAGCCTGTCGATCTCGGCCTGTGCCGAACCGGCCCGGCCGCGGGCCGCGTTGACCTGGCCGTTGAGCCGGGCGAGCCCTTCGCGCCGGTCCGCGATGGCGCGGGCCGCGTCCTTGAGCCGACGCTCCTCGGCGGCCAGCTCGCGTTCCAGGTCGGCGCGGTGGGCGACGGTGTCCTCCAGCGCGTGTTCGGCCGCCTCCAGGGCCGCCGTCAGCTCCGCCTCCTGCTCACGGATCCGGGCGGCCTCGCGCTCCAGGTCCTCGGGGTCCCGGCCCCGGCGCTCCTCTCCGGGCGCCTCGAAGGCGCTGCGGACCCGGGCGTCGGCCAGCGAGATCGTGCCGCGGACCCGCTCGGCCAGCTGCGACAGCTCGTACCAGGTCTGCTGGGCGCGCTGGAGCCGAGGCGCGAGCCGGCGCACCTCGCCCTCCAGCTCGGCCTCGCGGGCGAGCGCCGTCCTCAGCTCCGCCTCGGCCGCGTCCTTGCGCTTCTTCAGCTCCGCCTCGTCGGCGATCTCGTCGCGCAGCGCGTCCCGCAGGGTCACCAGGTCGTCCGCGAGGAGCCTGAGCCGGGCGTCGCGCAGGTCGGCCTGGATGACGGCGGCCCGGCGGGCGACGGCGGCCTGCCGGCCCAGCGGCTTGAGCTGGCGACGCAGTTCGTCGGTGAGGTCCTGGACCCGGGCCAGGTTGGCGCCCATCGCGTCCAGCTTCCGCAGCGCCTTCTCCTTGCGCTTGCGGTGCTTGAGAACGCCCGCGGCCTCCTCGATGAAGGCCCGGCGGCCCATCGGGTCGGCGTGCAGCACGGAGTCCAACTGGCCCTGCCCGACGATGACGTGCATCTCACGGCCGATGCCCGAGTCGGAGAGGAGTTCCTGGATGTCCAGCAGTCGGCAGGTGTCGCCATTGATCTGGTATTCGCTGCCGCCATTGCGGAACATGATCCGAGTGATCGTCACTTCGGCGTACTCGATGGGCAATGCGCCGTCGGAATTGTCGATGGTCAGCGACACTTCGGCGCGCCCGAGCGGGGGCCGCCCGGTCGTCCCGGCGAAGATCACGTCTTCCATCTTGCCGCCGCGCAGGGATTTGGCGCCCTGTTCCCCCATGACCCAGGAGAGCGCGTCCACGACATTGGATTTGCCGGATCCATTGGGGCCGACGACGCAGGTGATCCCCGGTTCGAACCGCAGGGTGGTGGCGGACGCGAACGATTTGAAACCACGCAGGGTCAGGGCCTTGAGGTGCACGCCGCCGGACTCTACCTTTCGCTCTCGGTTTCGCTGATGAAGGTGCAGGGCACATCAGACGGTAAGCGAAGGCCGGTACGTCCGGAGTGGGGGGCCGGGCAAAGAAAAAGGGACGCCGAGGCGTCCCTGTGAATCTTGCTGGTGTCTGCGTCGATCCAGCTGCCGGTCCCGCGCGATGCATCGCGGAACTACCGGACAACGACGTCCCCGGCGCTGCGGGGACCTCGGTGTTCGGGGACGGCGATCCGTGACGCGAGACGAATCAGAGATGTGTCCGAGGCTACTGAGCGTGCCCGACCCGACCGGCCCGAGGGGCCAGGGTGGTCAGGTCAGCGCAGGCTCGCCCTGGGGTACGTCGATGTCGATGCTGTCGAGCAGCGACTCTTGGTGCTGGGCGGCGGCGTTGAGCGCGTCGTTCTCGTCCTGGATCCGGTTGAGCTCGGATTCCAGGTCCTGGACGCGCTGCTGGAGCCGTCGCATCTCGGCGAGGAGTCGCGGGTCGGAACCGCCGACGTAACCGAGAAGCGCCTTTGCCATGATGGATGGTCCTCCACAATGAGTGACCGACCGATGCGGTGTGGGTCGTCTGGGGATCGCACCCGCGGTGCTCGGCAGGGCTCTGTCACCACTGCGGTTCTGCTGCTAATCAGCTCTACCGAACAGCTAAGGTGCGCGGGGTTTTCAGCGTCTCACCAAAAAGTTTGACGGTCAACACGATCACACCCTGTGCACCCCGGTGTCCCGGGGGCGCACCGCCGGACGATCATGCGGCGCGGCTCTCCTGCGGGACCCCGAGGGGTGCGCGGATCTTCGTCAATGCCGCAGCCTCGCACGACATCCCGTATCTGGCAACCATCGGCCGCAGTGGCTCCCGCCGCAGGTCATTTCGGGTGCGAAGCCGGAGCGGGCGTTCCGGTGACCGTTCGGTACGCGGCGTTCACCGGGCGGATCGGACGGTCCCGCGCGGGACTCGGTCAGCGGATGGCGAATCCGTCGTATCCACCGCGCGGGGTGTCCCAGATCTCAGTGACTCCGTCCACACGCCCGGGTGTGTCGTCGGACCGCAGCCAGTCCAGCAGACGGTGGCAATTCTCACGCGGCCCTTCGGCCACGATCTGCACCCTGCCGTCGTCGAGATTGAGGGCGAACCCGATGAGACCGCCGATCTCCAAAGCATTTGCCCTGGTGAACCAGCGGAAGCCTACTTGCTGTACTCGGCCGCGTACCCAGACGACGAGGCGCGCTTCTTCGTTCATGCCCGAACGCTAACCGGCCAATTGCTCGTGAAGCACGTCGCCCTCTTTCGGCCATGGGCTACAGTCCCGTCGGAACAGCCTCACTCGATCGGGTGAGCATGGGATGGGTGTCAGGTGTCGACCGAAAAGTCGATCAAGCGGCGACATTCACCCCGCGTGCCACCGAATTCGATCAACGGGGCAGTCGAGCGACGTCGCCAGGGCGTCCGGAGTACCAGAAAGGCACAGCGCATGGGACGCCATCGACGATCCGCCGCAGGCCCCGCCGCTGAGGAACCCGCGACCGGGGGCGCTTCGCGAGGCGGCCGGGGCACGCGCCGCAAGAAGTCCGCCGTGCCGATCCGCACCGGACTCCTCGGCGTCTCGGCGGCCGTGGCCGTCGGCGCGGTCGCCGTCGCCTCGGGTCTGCTTCCCGGCGGTGACACCTACACCTCCGGCAACACCACCGCCGCGGACCAGGTGCGCAGCGGTGGCGCTCCGGACCTGCTGACCCAGGGCGGCAGCTCCACCGCGCCGGCCGACCGGTCCGCCTCCCCGACCAGCCGGGGCTCCGAGCGCCCGGAGTCGCCGGGCAAGGCCCCGTCGAAGACACCCTCGGCCTCGCCCTCGAAGACGCCCTCGAAGTCGGCCGCCCCAGCCACGTCGAAGAAGCCGGCGGCCACCCCGTCCGAGAAGGCGGAGGCGCCCGCCGCGCCGAAGGCACCGGAGAAGAGCGGCGCCCCGGCGAGCAAGGCCCCGGCCCCGCCGAAGACCTCCTCCGCCCCGCCGCCCAGCGAGAAGCCGAGCCCCTCCCCCACCGACGCCTCCGCACGCAGCGAGGTGCTGGCGCTGGTGAACGCGGAGCGCGCCAAGGCCGGCTGCTCGCCGCTGTCCACCAGCGCCCCGCTGACCTCGCTCGCCCAGAACTTCAGCGAGGACATGGCGGCCCGCGGCTTCTTCGACCACACGGACCCGGACGGCGACACTCCCTGGGACCGGGCCGCGCAGGCCGGCGTGCAGGGGCTCGGCGCCGAGAACATCGCCCGCGGCCAGGGGGACGCCCAGGCCGTGATGGAGGGCTGGATGGACAGCGAAGGCCACCGGGCGAACATTCTCAACTGCGACTACAAGACCATCGGCATAGGCGTCCACGAGGGCTCCGGCGGCCCCTGGTGGGTCCAGAACTTCGGCTTTTGAGAACTCCGCAGGTCAACGACCTATAGCCCCTTCTGGGCCGTCTCCGGGCCGTCATCGGTAACCGGGGCGGCCCAGACATCGTCTACGGCGGCGCGCGTGCGAGTCTCGCTCGACGGCATCAGGTGGGTGTACGTCCGCAGCGTGAAACCGGGGTCGTGATGCCCCAGGTACTCGCTCAGAGCCTTGATGCTCTCCCCCGCGTCCAGGAGCACCGACGCGTAGAAGTGCCGCAGCGCGTGCATCCCGTTGTCTCTCCCCTCAGCCACACCAGCAGCACGGAGGGCGGGCCGCCACTGACGATCGTTGAACTTGTTGCGGTTCAGCGCGTGCCCTTCGGAGCTCCGAAAGATCAGCGCCGCAGTGACCGGCGGGCCATCCAGCATCTTCCACGGCAACGTGACCTCGACAGCCGGCATCCGCGTCAGGTGGTCGGCCAACCCGAAGGCGATGGACTCGGGCAGAGGAACATCCCGCTCCTTCCCTCCCTTGGGCGGAGCGAAGACGGGCCGCCCCCGGAGCAACTTGACCTGCCGGACCACGTGGAGGACGCCACCGAGGAAGTCCACGTCCTCAACCGCGAGCCCGAACACCTCCCCCTGACGCAGACCGCATCCGGCAGCGGGGTCCACCATCGCGCGGTACTTCTCCGGCAGAGCTTCCCGAACAGCCTTGACGCGCTCGGCAGGCCAAGGCTTGATCTTTCGGGGATCAAGACGGGGAGCCTTGACCGATCGCGCCGAGCACGGATTCGCCCGGATGACTCGGTCCTCGACTGCGGCCGTGAAGACCGTCGATACGTGAGCGAAGATCCCGCGCCGGTACGCGGCGGACAGACCCGCGTCTTCCAGGCCCCGCATCCAGAGGCGAAGGTGGGTCGGGTTGAACGACCCGATGGGCCGCTTACCGATGTGCGGGAGGGCGTGCAGCCTCAACCGCATCTCGACGGCTTCGCGGGTCGCCGGGTCTGTCATCTGAGTCTTCATCCACCGCGTCGCATACTGCTCGAAGGTGACCTTGCCTGCCTCCGGCGCGATGTAGTCGCCACGGGACATGTCGGCCTCGACGTTGGACAGCCAGGTCTCAGCCTTGCGCTTCTGCTTGTCGGGGAAGCTCTTGGACTTCTCGGTGCCGTCGGGGCCGATGTAGCGGGCGCGGTAGCGGAGGCCGATGCCTTGGCGGTCGGTCTTGACCCGTATGGGCTTGCCGGTGGGGCCGGGTTCGGTCTTGTACCAGCGGTCTTGGATGTGTCCGGCCATCAGGCGGCTTCCTTGTCCATGAGGGTGGCGACCCAGGCGCGGACGTCTTCGGGGTCGTAGCGGAGGTGTCGGCCGACGCGGAAGCCGCAGGGGCCGGTGTCCTTGCGGCGCCACTGGTAGACCGTCTCGATCGGGACGCCGAGGAGGTCGGCGAGATCGATCGGGGTCAGGTAACGGTCGGGGAGAGGCCGTTTCATGCCCACGCCTCCCGTCCGTCGAGCGCTTCGAGGTCGGCGCGGTGTTCGCGGGCGGTTTCGCGGTTGTGTTGGATGTCGCGGTGGATGTTGGCGGCGAGCCAGGATTCGCCGGGGGTGTGGCCGTTTCCGGCGTAGGCCCAGTGCGCGAGGGTGAGCGTGGTGGCTTCGGGGTGGTCGTCGGGGTCGGGGAGGCCGAGGGCGGCGCGTTGTTCGGCGGCGCGGTAGTCGGCTCGGACCTGGCGGAGGGCGCCGAGGGTGGTGGAGTAGGCCCGGGACTTGGTGGAGAAGTGGCCCCGGAAGCCGAGCATGTGGGCCCAGTCGCGGAGCTTGCGTTCCGGGTAGGCGTGGTGCAGGTCGAGGCACGCCTCGATCAGTCGGCGCGGGTGGTCGGGCACGTCGAGGAGGACAAGGGCTTCCTTGTTCCCGATCCGGTAGTCCACGGTCCCGGTCGTCTCCGCCGCCTTGGTGGCGTACTTGGCGACGTAGGAGGCGACGGCCTGTTCGGTGAGGTCTTCGCCGTTGCCGAACGCGCCGATGGGCTGCACGTCGAGCTGCGTGCCCCACCGCAACGTCCACCCCTTGGCGATCCCGGCGTCCGGAACGGCCGGCACGTCGACTTCAACCCGGGCGGCGGCGGCGCGGATCGCGTCGTCCAGGAGGTCGAGGGTGGCCCAGGCCGGGGGCGGGGTGTCCGGGCCTTCGGGTCCGTCGAAGCGGATCACCGCGTGGAAGTGCACGGCCCCGCGCTTCTGGTACTCCGCGACCTTCCCGAAGGACACCTTGGACTGTTCGCGGGCGGCTTTCTGGGTGAGTCCGGCTCGCTTCGCGATTTCGCGGCGGAGGTAGATCGTGAAGTAACGCCAGAGGTCGGAGGCGTGGTTGTTCCACAGCACCGCCCTCGCGTAGTCGTAGGTGTCGGGGTCGAGCGGCGTGCCCAGCTCTGGGGCGTCCTCGGGGTGCCGGGTGCCGCAGCGGCAGGGCCGGTTGCCGGGCCGGTTGTGGACCTGGCCGAACGACGGGGCCGTGAGCGTGGCGAAGACCCGGGGGTGATCCCGAATCGTGGTGGGGGTGCCCTTGTCCGGGTCGCCGGTGAGGCCCGCGCGGATGAGGTGGTAGGTGTCGCCGGCGTAGGTCCAGGCGCAGGCGGGGCAGCGGGAGGCGCGGCGGTTGCCGCACGCGATCCGTAACCGTCCCCCGGGCTCGGTGTCGGTCGAGTAGTGGTGCAGCAGGGTGCCGGTGGTGCGGTCGATGGTCTTGGTTGCTCCGGTGAGGTGGATGGGTTGGGAGCAGCCTCCGGTGCGGCGGAGTTGTTCAGTGAGGCGGTCGAAGCCGGGAGACCCGACCACCCGGAGCAGGTCGCCCAGGGTGGTCGGGTCCAGGCCCGCCATGGTGGCGGTGTCGCTCACACCAGCACCTCCTGCCGTGCCGTGGAGAACGCGGTGCCGATCCACTGGCTGAAGGCGGGCGGGATCGCCTCGGTGAGTTCTTCGTGGACGTCGGTCCAGGTGATGCCCATGGCGGTCTGCATCTCCTGGACGTTGGCTTTGCCGCCGCCCTTGCCGTAGGCGGCGACGTAGGGGCCGTCCCGGCGGACACCGTGGCGATGACCGCGCACGTACCCCCGGTGTCGCGGGTGAGCCGGCCTTGCGGTGGCCCAGCGGCCGAGTTCGAAGTTCCGGTGCCGCAGGACCCCGAGGCCGAACATCTCGCCGCACAGGGTGAGGTCCTTGCGGATGGCGGCGCGGCCGTTGGGCTGCTCGATCACGTACGGGAGCCCGGTCCGTTCCAGCAGTTCGCGGGTGGGGGCCACCAGATCGCGGTGGTCACCGCCCCAGCCCTGGGAGGTGTTGGTGCCGATGGTGAGGGCGCAGCCGGCCTGGCAGGGCGGGGAGGCGTGCACCAGCGTGTACCGGTGGATGTCGCCGGTAGTGGTCAGGTGGTCGAGGTATTCAAGGGCGTCGCCCCGGTGGTAGGCGAAGGGGTAGTTCGGGCGGTCGGCGGTATCGCAGCCGTCGACCTGGAAGCCGGCGAGGTGGTAGCCCCAACCGGCTCCGCCGGCGCAGGAGAAGAGATCCAGGACGCGGCGCATGGCGGTCACCGTCCCGTCCGGTTGTGGGCGGCACCGTGGTTCGCGGTGTAGCCCTCGACCAGGGCACGCACCTGGCTGTCGCCCGTGGCGGTCGCGGTGGCTCCGCAGTGGCAGACGGCCGATCCGGTGGCGGGAGTGTTCGGGGAGGGCTTGCTGACGTGGAGGCCGGGGCGGACAGGGGTGGGGGTCAGGTCGGCCATGGCGCTCAGGCCCCGATCCGGGTGTGGGCGCGGGCGGGGGTGTTGGTGTGGCCGGTGCCGTGGCAGGCGGGGCAGTGCGCGGTGATGGTCTGGCGCTGCCCGTCGGGGGTGGTCTGGCCGGTGGTGATGGTGACGGTGGGGAAGCCGTCGCAGTGGCCGCAGATCGGCCGGAGCGGGGTGTGCTGGGGCATGATGGGATCTCCCTTTCGGGTCCGTTGGATCTGGAAATGGGATGGGCGCCCGGGGCGGCGGAAACTTGGCGGTTGAGGCCGCCCCGGGGGCTGTCAGCGGTTGTTCGGGCGGTTGAGCAGCGAGCGCAGGACCACGGCGCAGACCGCGACCGAGACGGCGGTGATCGCGGTCGCGAGGAGCATCGAGACCAGGACCGTCCCGATGATCAGGACCATGGCGGTCCCCGGCGGCGGCGACGAGGAGCGAGCCCGGGGTGAGCTGAACGGTGGGCCGGGCGGGCGGAGCAGTCGGGACCGGTGCCGGGGCCGGGGGCGTCGCGGGGGTGTGGTGGCAGGTGCAGGCCGGGGGGTGGGTGATGCCGGTGAGCGGCGGGACGAGGGACGTTCCGGGGGTGGGTGCGGTGTCCGGGGGCGGGATCTTCGGGGTGAACACGGATGCCTCCTGTCAGGGGTTGCAGCGGTGGGTGCGGGCGGCGAGTTCGGCGGCGGCGCGGCCGTGGTAGTCGGCGGAGAAGTCACAGCCCGGGGCGGTGCAGGCGGCGACGTGCTTGGTGCGGCCCCGCCCGTCGTAGTGGGTGCCGACCTGAACGGGGCCGATACGGAGCACGTTGGTGAAGCGGTTCGGACGCGGCATGGGTCAGCCCTTCCGGCGCAGGCCGCCGGGGAAGTCCCGGGCAACGGTGGCGTTCTCGGCGGGGGTGTTGGCGCGGTGGTCGGCTTCCTCGGCCAGCAGGGAGGCCAGGCCCGGGTTTCCGGCGTCCAGTTCCTCCCGGGCGGCGGCGAGGTAGTCACCCCGAGTCGAGTTCGGTTCCATGGCCAATTTCCTTTCTGATCAGGCGAGTTGGGCGGTGATGGCGTCGGCGAGTGGTGCGGGGACGCCGAGGCGGGCGCGCAGGGTGGCCGAGTCGATCCGGGCACCGGTCGTGGCCCGGTGGGTGTCAGCGAGCTTCCGGGCGTGATCCAGCAGTGCCGGCGGAACAGCCACGGGAGGAACAGGAGCCGGAGCAGGCGTCCGTGCGGGCTCGGCAGCCGGTGCCGGCGGGAGTTCGGGGGCCGGTTCGGGAGCCCGCTCCACCGTCACGTCTGGGACCAGATCAGGGGCCGGGGCGACTGGCGGTGCGTCGGTCGACACGGGCTCGGGCTCGGTGGGCGCGGTGGTGGGTGTGTGGACGAGGAGGGTGCCGCCGAGGAAGGCGAGGGCGGGCCAGCCGGCGACGAGGATGCGCAGCCAGGCCGGGACGTCGCCCAGGTCGAGGAGTCCGGCGGTGGCGACGTTCGCACCCAATGAGGCGGCGAGGGCGATGACGAACCAGACCCATGCGGCGCGGTTGTCAGCGTTGGTACGCATGCGCCGCCAGGCGGCGACCAGGAGCAGGTCCACGCTGACCGGGTAGGCCCAGGCTTTCCAGCCGTCCTGCCCGGCGGCTTCGGCCAGGTCGTGCAGGTGCGCGAAGGACAGGGCACCGGCGATGACGGCCTGGACGAGCACCGCGTCAATACGGATGCGGGACATAGAGGTTCACCTCCTTTCAGGGGTGGTCCGGTGCCGGGCGGGGAACGGGGCCGCCGCCGGGCACCGGGCGAGGAAGGGACGGTCAGGCGTCCGGGGCGAGGCCGGAGCCGAGGCAGTTGAGGCAGAGGCCGTCCTGCTGTCCGACCGGGCGGCGCTTGCGTCCGACGTGGACCGTGGCGGCGACCATCCCGGACCCGTCGCACGGCGAGCAGACGATAGGCGCGGGCGGGGTGTTCTTCGGGGGCTTGGTGGTGGTCCGTCGAGGTGCCATGGCGGTGGTTCCTTCCGGTTCCGGGCATGGGCGGGGTAGGGACCTGGCGTGAGACGGTCACGCCGACCGGGCGGAGCAGGGGTTGTTACTCGGTGACCGGGCGCGGCTTCAACAGCGGCATGGCCGGTGCCGGCGCGGCGGGCACGACCGGGCGGAACGGTGCGAGAGCGGCGAGGTGCGGGGTGAGGTGGGCGAACTCCCGGCAGACCGCGACCGCTTCGGCCGGGGTCATGGCGGGGGTGCGGATGCGGGACCAGCCCCCGGAGGAGTCGCCGGCCACCGCGACGCCGGGGCGGTCCGGGGCGATGGTGGTGGCGGCGAAGACCGCTCCGGGGGCGATGTCCCCGAGTGCCATTTCGGCGGTCTGCTTGTCGTTGACCCGGTGCACCACACGCCCGGTGAGTTGAGCGCGCAGGGCGGTAGCTCCCTTGCCGAGGTCGGAGCCGAAGCGCTGCCCGCACACCTCCAGGAAGATCCCCACCGCACGGGCCATCTGCGCGAGCCGGATCATCCGCATCACCATCCGGTCCCGCCGCTCCTCGTCCTTCTTCGCGGCGACGAGGAACAGTTCCGCGACCTCATCGACCAGGACCACCAGCGGCACCGGCCGAAGCTTCGCCGGCAGGCCCCACATGTCCGGCACACCGTGAGAGCTGAGGAGGTCGAAGCGCTCCTCCATCTCCCCCACGAGAGCTTCCAGCAGCCCGTCAGCCTCATCCGGAGTGACCGCCAGAGCGGAGAGGCGGGGCGCGTAGCCGCGCTGTTCGACACCCCGCTTGCAATCGATCCCGACCAGACCGACCGGAAGCTTCGCCAGCTCGGAGATGAGGTTGCGCTGATACATCGACTTGCCCGACTGGTTCGCACCGACCGTCAGGGCATGCGGGACCTTCTGATAGTCCCGGACGAACGCCGTACCGTCCTCCCGCAGAGCGACCGGAACGACCAGCGGACCGGCGGTGGTGTTGCGCGGGAGCCGGCGGGGCATCTTCACGCGGCGCAGCACGTCGTAGCCGGTCATCCGCAGTTCCACGAACCCGGGCTTCACCTCCACCACATGCACCGAGTGGACGCCCCAGGCGTGCCGGAGACGTTCGGAGGCGGCGGACACGTCGGCAGGCTCCAGACCGGCCGGGAGGCGAAGCGTCGCCCGCATGCCGGTGGTGGAGTAGCGGACCCGGCGGACCTGCGGGGAAACCGGCTGGACGTCCTGCCTGCGGGCGACGTTGCGGACCATGAACGCCCGCAGGCGGGACGGCTGGACCGTCAGCCCGCACACATCCATCGTCGCCCGGTACGTCACCGAGAACCGGACCCGGGCGACCGGGGCACCCACCAGCGACCAGAACACCCGAGGAGACCGGGCCTTCGCGTAACCGAGGCCACCGGCAGCCGATAAGGCCCCCGCAACCTCGATCACCGTGGACAGGTCCGACATGATCAGGCCCCCAGCGGAGTCACAGCGACCGCGCGGAAGCTGATCCCGTGCCGGGTCTGGCCGTTGAACGTGTTCTCCCAGTCCCGGGCCTTGAGGCCGACCACCGTGACCGGGGTGCCGGGGGCCAGGTTCTCCGGGACACCCGTGTTCGGCACGGTCACCTGGTACAGGTTGCCCTCACCCTCGTCCGCAACCAGCAGACCCACCGTCGCGAGCGGGGCACCGGTCTCACGGTCGATCGCGATCTCACCGGTCTGCTTGCTCACGAGCTTCGGCGTCGGAGGCGTCGCCACGAACACGACAGCGGTCGAAACGTCGATCTTGAAGGACGGCATGAGCTTGCTCCTCAGACAGAGGTGACTGACTTGGCTAGCCTTCTTGGCTGCATGACCAACGTAAGCAACATGGCTAGTCATGTCAACACCTGACTGTCTTGGCTGTCCCAATGTCAGGGCCGCCGCGTACCATCGCCCCATGACCTTCGTTCCCGATCCCCTCGACCCAGACGATGACCGGCCGCCCTACGAGCAGGTAGCGAGCAGCCTCGGAGCAGCAGTCCGGACGAGGAAAATCGCACCAGGGGAGAAGCTGCCGTCACAGAAGGAACTGACGGAGCACTACGGCTTCGCGCGCGCGACCATCCAACGCGCACTGCGGGACCTCGAAGACGAAGGGCTAGTGGTCTCCCGCAAGGGAAGCGGAGTCTTCGTCCGCAGCCGGACGGAACGGCCGGCGGGGCTACGCCCTTATGTAGAGCAGGCCTTTGCCGCCACGGACGTCACCATCGACTTCGCCGGGTTTTCCAGCGAAACCCTGCACGGAGCACTGCAAGAGCCGTTGGACAAGATCCGGATCGGCAGGCTGACACCGGCAAGCATCAAGGTCCGCATACTCGTTCCGGACATGGCTGTCCCCCAGGCAGCTCCAGTCCGCCGTGAGGACTGCGGCGATGATGAACGGCTCCGGTCTCGCATGCACGACATCATGGTCGGGTACGCCCGCAGCATCCGTGACTCAATGGCGGAGCTGAGCCACCTGGGCTTGGTCCCCGAGACGAGCGTTGACGTGCGAGTCCACAGTGGTACGCAGTTCTTCAAGCTGTACGTGATCAACGGAGCAGACGCCTTCTTCGGCTACTACCCGATCAAGCCCAACAAGGTTGTGGCGCAGGGCGATCCCATCGAAATCTGGGACCTGGTTGGGAAGGACACCGTCCTCTTCCACCACTCGGTCAACGACAGCGAGTCGTCTAGCGGCACGCAGCAGGTCCAGCAGGCTGGAATGTGGTTCGACAGCGTGTGGAACAGCATCGCGAGGGGATTCGACCTTGATGGACACTGACGACCTGGCCGCAGCGCTTGCCAGCAGTACCGTGGTGCTTTTCGACTTCGACGGTCCCATCTGCGATGTGTTCGCGGGGCGCCCGGCGGACCAGGTTGCAAGGGATCTCACCGAGCTTGCAACCGAAAGCAACCCGGAGCTGGAAGGGAAGCTGTCCGGCATCGATGACCCCCTGGAGGTCCTGCGGCTGACGCATGAAGCGGATGATGCCGCTGGACTGGCAATCGAGAGGGCGCTCACCACAGCCGAGGTAGAGGCTGTAGAGGTGGCTGGAGACCCGGTTACCGGGGCCGTTGCCTCTCTGAAGGCAGTTCGAGCGTCGGGGAGGGGGGCGGCGGTGGTGAGTAACAATTCTGCGGAGGCCGTCAGGGCATTCCTTGATCGACATGGGTTGTCGGAACACGTGCTCACAGTCGTTGGAAGGCCCGAAGGGCATCCGGAGCTGATGAAGCCGAACCCTCACTCGCTGATCGCAGCGGCTGAACGTTTGGACATCGACGTCTCCTTGTGCGCCTTGATCGGCGACTCGCTGACAGACATCCAGGCCGCCCACGCGATCGGTAGTACAGCCATCGGCTTCGCCAACAAACCGCACAAGCGCCAACTCTTCGTCGAGGCAGGAGCCGAAGCGGTTACCGACTCCATGCAAGCCATCGCCCAGGCGATCAGCCCCCAGCCGGGCACCTGACTACTCGCGTCGCCCGGAGTTGTTACAGGTTTCTCTACCTCATCAAGGCACCCGGCTGCGCTCCGCTCCGCCGGGCGCGCTTCCCGGCTCTGGCTGCGCCCGCGCTCCTGCCTTCGGCCCGCTCGGCGCTGCCGCCGCCGACGCGCGCCCGCAGTGGATAGGCCCGTGGGGCATGAGCCGAGAACCAAGCCCGCGGCTTCAAGACGATGCCTCCGGCGGGGGCGCAAAGACCCCGGGATGGACGGGGCACCGTTCGCGAGTGCCGGCCGGAGCGTGGCGAGCGTCGTGGGGCTCCCATCCCGACCACCTTCGACCCAGGCAGAGCCGAGCAGTCGCGGCCCAGGGCGTCAAGGTCGTTCGTACAGTGGCGCGCTCCACCTTGACGCCCTGAACCACGACCGCTCCACGGTGTGTGGGTCGAAGGCGGACGGGATGGGAGCCGAGGTGAGTGGTGGGTTGATGGGTGCGAGGACGCTTTCGGCCTACTGACCTCTACAGGTTGTGAGTCAGCCTCGTAGCCTTGGGACTTCAAGCAGCGTGTAGTAAAAGATCTCGCCAGACTCGCCAGGCCTGTGTGGCGCCTCAATCGGCTCCCAATCATCAGCTAGAGCCTCAGGTACTGCTAGCTTCAAGATGAGGGGATGGACGTCCGCCGGCGCGGAGCCGACGACCCTCAAGCCAAGGTAGAGCTCGTCGAAGCTGCCGACAGCGGTGTATACAACCGCCTCAACTGCGGTGCCGAAAGCCTCGCCACGAACGGGGCTCCCAGCACTCCCTCGCGCTTCCTTGACCAGCTGTGGGACACTCTCGCGCGCATCCTGCAGGAGCCGATAGGCGCGCTCAGTCTCCAAGCGAAGCTGATCAGCGTCTCGCGGCAGAAGATGCTTGCTGTACGTCCGCTTGCCCGGCTCCAAGTCCTGGCCAGCACGGTTGAGATCAGTGCGCTTTCGCGTGCACCTGTCACATAGCTGACGATAGAAGTCGTCGCGAGCTCCAGCAGTTCGCTGCCCGGCAGCTACAAGCCACCCGAAACCGAGGTTCTGGTCTTCCCAGACTGCTCCGCGCCAGCGCGAGCCACCCGGCTTGCACTTCAGCAGCACTACATCATCAATGCTGGCTATCTTCTCTGTCGGCGCCACATCAGCCTGCTGTTGGGCGCGAGCGACGAGAGGATGATCCAGCTCGTGTAGTGGAGTCTCTGGCGGCGGAAGATCAAGACCAAGGTCTTCTTGCACGCAACGCAAAGTAGGACGAAGGCGGGGCCTGGTCACGTACTTACAGACTCCGCTCAGGCAGCACCGACGCGACGAAGATCCTCGATTGACGCCCCGGTGAGCAGCGCAAGGTACGCACCATCACTACCGTCCAGGCGATCAAAGGCAGCCCTGATGTCTTCGCGCGCACGACGCTCGCCGGCCGTCGGCTCCCCGATACCTTTCGAGAGCTCGACTCGGCGTGCACGGGTACGCTCGCGCACCTGCGGATCCATCAGAGTCGTCATGCGGTAAGAGTACGGGACTGAGCGGCTCAGCGCACCCCCCTAGCGTCGCTTGCCCCTCTTTAGACAGGCGAGCATTAAGTAAAGATAAAGCAAAAAAAACTGCACCGCGATCTGTCCACGATACCCGCCGTGCTACGCTCCGTGATCGAAGATCAGCGTAGCGACGGAGCGTAGCACGGCGGGTATCGTGGACACTTCTCCCTTTAACCGAGAGTTACTACTTGGCTGTGTTCCAGAGGAGCAGATGGTCGCTCGACTCCGGACATCCACGAGATTCAGGACTGATTACAAAGCTAGCAGGTTCAGTCGCTACGTCCTAGACACAAACGGACTGCTAGCGCCTTTCCGGCCGTCTCGTCAGGCCCGCCCGTGTGCAGGGCTTCGCGCCCCGGGGCCGTCTCAGGGCCGTAAGAGGGTACTCAACGACGACCAACGCTGACAGGAACTAACAGCTAAACCGCAGCTCGCAGCGTTGATCGACTACATCGCCGCAGGTCACAGACCAAGCTCGTCACTTCTTCGGCTTCTGACCCACCTTCACGGTCCACTTGCTCCCGCACAGCGCTCCCTCGGGGTGAGCACTGTGCGGGAGTAAGCTTCCGTCATGGCCAGCGATACGGACCGCCTCGCGTTCGACGTCTTCTCCCGGGAGTGCCCCTCGCGCTCCACGCTGGAGCACGCCACCGGGCGCTGGGGCAGCCTGACGCTCGGCGCCCTGTACGAGGGAAGCCTCCGGTTCAACGAGCTGCGCCGCCGGGTCGACGGGATCAGCGAGAAGATGCTCTCCCAGACCCTCCACGCGCTGGAGCGGGACGGGCTGGTCCTGCGGGAGGCCCAGCCGGTCAACCCGCCCCGGGTGGACTACGAGCTCACCCCGTTCGGCCGCGAGGTCACGGAGAGGCTCCTCGGGCTGATCCGGTTCGTCGAAGGGCGGATGGACGACGTGCTGGCCGCCCGTACGCGTTACGACGAGGCGCGCGGCGGGCGCTGACAGCGCGGGCAGTAGTAGCTGGAGCGGTTCATCCAGGCGCGGCGGCGCATCGGGGTGGAGCACCGGTGGCAGGGCTCGCCCTCCCGGCCGTACGCGTCGAGCGACCGGTCGAAGTAGCCGGACTCGCCGTTCACGTTGACGTACAGGCTGTCGAAGCTGGTGCCGCCCTGGGCGAGTGCCGCGTTCATGACGTCGCGGGCGTGACCGAGCAGCTCCGCGGAGCTGGGGCGGGTCAGGGTCGCGGTCGGCCGGTCGTAGTGCAGCCTGGCGCGCCAGAGCGCCTCGTCCGCGTAGATGTTGCCGACCCCGCTGATCAGCGACTGGTCGAGCAGGGCGCGCTTGACCGTCGTACGGCGCAGCCGCAGCGCGGTGTGGAACGCGGCGTCGTCGAAGAGCGGGTCGAGGGGGTCCCGGGCGATGTGCGCGATGGTGTCCGGCAGGCCGTCGGGGGTGTTGTCGTGCAGCGAGAGCCCGCCGAAGGTGCGCTGGTCGACGAAGCGCAGCTCGGTGCCGAGCGCGTCGTCGAACCGCATCCGGACGCGCAGGTGCTTCTCGTCGGGCGCGTCCGCCGGCCGCACCAGCAGCTGTCCGCTCATGCCGAGGTGTCCCAGCAGCGAGGCGGAGGCCTCGTCGATCGGCACCCAGAGGTACTTGCCGCGGCGCATCGGCGTCCCGAAGCGGACTCCGCGCAGCCGGGCGGCGAAGTCGACGCCGCCCGCGAGGTGCCGGCGGACCGCGCGCGGGTGCAGGACCTCGACGTCGCTGACGGTGCGGCCACTGACCCAGCGTTCCAGGCCCCGGCGGACGACTTCGACCTCGGGCAGCTCAGGCACGATGCACTACTCCAGACACGACGACGGTAGTACGGGAGCGGTTCTTCCGGAGAGACCGCTCCCGGGGACAGGGAAAACCCCCCGGTGCGCATGGCACCGAGGGGTTCCCGTTTCGCTTCAGGCCGGAGCGGCGTCCGTGTGCGGCGACGGATCGGCAGGGGTGTCGGCGGCCCCTCCGTCGGCCGCGGACTTCTCCGCGGCCAGCCGTG
Source organism: Streptomyces sp. NPDC026589 (assembly GCF_040638385.1). NCBI lineage: Bacteria > Bacillati > Actinomycetota > Actinomycetes > Kitasatosporales > Streptomycetaceae > Streptomyces > Streptomyces sp. NPDC026589. Next base: position 223,522 of record NZ_JBEZYG010000006.1, on the reverse strand, counting down.
CCTCCGCGGCGGCGCTGATCTCACGCCAGGCGGACTCGGCCGCCTGCTGCTCCGCTTCCTTCTTGCTACGGCCGGTGCCGGTGCCGTACGAGACACCACCGACGCGAGCGGCAGCAGTGAAGGTCTTCTCGTGATCCGGACCGGTCTCCGTGACGAGGTACTCGGGGACTCCGAGGCTCTCGCTCGCGGTGAGCTCCTGGAGGCTGGTCTTCCAGTCCAGGCCGGCACCGAGGTTCGAGGACCTGTCGATCAGCGGGTCGAAGAGCCGGTGGACCAGCTCCGAGGCCGCGCTGAGGCCCTGATCGAGATAGACCGCGCCGATCACTGCTTCCAGTGTGTCGGCGAGGATGGAAGCCTTGTCCCGGCCCCCCGTGCCCTCTTCACCGCGGCCGAGCCGGATGAAGGAGCCGAGTTCGAGGCCGCGGCCCACTTCCGCAAGTGCACGCGAGTTGACCACCGCGGCCCGCAACTTGGCCAGCTGGCCTTCGGGCAGGTCGGGGTGGGTGCGGTACAGCGTGTCCGTGACCACCAGGCCGAGCACCGAATCCCCGAGGAATTCGAGCCGCTCGTTGGTGGGCAGACCGCCGTTCTCGTATGCGTACGAACGGTGGGTCAGCGCACGCACCAGAAGGGCGGACTCGAGGTGATACCCGAGCCGCCCTTCCAGAAGCGTGTGGGACGAGGCTGTGTTGACGTTGTCTGCCTGCTTCTTGGCGCTGGACAACTCAGACATCGGGCCTCTCACCAGCCGCTCAGACCTCGAGGACCTGGCGCTTGTTGTAGGTGCCGCAGCTCGGGCACGCAATGTGCTGGAGCTTGGGCTCCTGGCAACGCTCGCACGAAACCAGGGTGGGGACCGCAGCCTTCCACTGCGACCGGCGGTGGCGCGTGTTGCTGCGCGACATCTTCCGCTTCGGAACAGCCACGGCTACTTCTCCTGCTTCTCGTCGACGCCAGGTTCGGCGCCGCCCATGTTGTCCTTCTCGCCGTCCTGAACGGTCTCGGCGAGTCCTTGCAGTGCCGCCCAACGAATATCGAGGGCGTCGTGGTGATGGTCCGGATTCTCGTCCAGCCTGATTCCGCATTCGGAACACAGACCGGCGCAGGTCTCCTTGCACACCGGCTGCATGGGCAGTGCGAGCACTACCGCGTCACGCAGCATTGTCTCGAGGTCGAACAAGCCGTCCTCGAGGAAGAACCTGTCCTCGTCGTCCTCGGCGTCGTCGGCCGGTTCCGCCGCACTGCTGCGGCCCCGGTCATCGGCGTCAGGGTACGAGAACATCTCCTGGAAATCCGCGTCGACCTTCACGGTCAGCGGCTCCAGACACCTTACGCACTCCCCCTCGGCGGTTGCACGGGCGGTGCCTGTGACAAGCACCCCTTCCATGACCGATTCGAGGCGGAGGTCCAGCTCCACGGGTGCGCCTTCCGGCACGCCGATGACGCCGTCGATGCCCAGGACCGGTGAACCGGGTGCGTCCACCGTGCGGGTCAGCCGCTTCAGGGCACCGGGACGCCGACCCAGCTCGCGCGTATCGAACACGAGAGGATTGCGGTGGTCGAGGTGGCCGTTCAGGGCTTTTCCTGCTTTCGAGATCATGGGTGTCGTACTGCGAAGGAAGGGCCGTCTACGGTCCGGGGACGAGCCGTCTCCGTTCCGTGGACGAAACGGGCAGCCGAGATCGCGGACCTATGTGCGACCGAGGATTCAGGATACTGGACGGACCGCTCAGCACCCAATCGGGTCAGCCCGCCCGGGATCAGCGGCCCTGTTCGTACCGGCGCAACTGTTCCAGGTCGATCATGCTGGTGTCGAAGAGACTGGTCTCGTCCAGCGCGGCACCACCCTGCTGGTCGGCCGCCTGGGGCTGGGACTGCTGGGGCTGCGGCTGGGCCTGCTGGGGCCAGCCGTAGTCCGGCTGGGTCCCCGGCGGGGGCGGGTACCCGTTCGGGTCGTAGCCCCCCTGCTGCTGGTACGCCGCGTACGGATCGGGCTGCTGCTGGTAGCCGTACGCGTCCTGGACACCCTGCTGGAGCGGCTGCTGCGGCTGCTCCTGATAGCCGTACGCCGCCTGCGCGTAGCTCGGCTCGCTCTGCGGCGGCGCGGGGTACTCGGGCTGATGGGGCGGCTGGGGCGCCTGGCGCGGTTCCGGGGCGAGCTCGGCGAGGCCGGCCAGGTAGTCGGCGTCGCTGGTGTGCCCCTGGTCGCCGGCGGCGTCCTGGGCGGCCATGTGCGCGCCGAGGTCGTCGCTGGCGACCCGGCCGTGCAGCTTCTGGCGGCCCCGGCCGACCGCCTCCAGGGTCTTCGCGAGAACGGCCTCGAAGGCGCCGAACTTGGCGTCGACATAGGCGTCGGCCCGCTGCCGCAGGGTCTCCGGGTCGGCGCTGCGCTCGGGAGCCTCGGCGAAGTCGGGGTCCTGGTAGCCCTGCTCGTCCAGGCCCTGACCGCGACCGAGGAGCTTCTCGCGGCCCCGGTCCACGGAACCGATGGTCTTGGTGAGGACGACCTCGAAGTTGGCGAGCTTGCTGTCCACGTAGTCGTCGGCCTCGGCCCGGACCTCCTCGGCCTCGCGGCGGGCCTCGGACAGGATCCGGTCGGACTCACTCTGCGACCGGCGGGCGACCTCGGTCTCGGAGATCAGCGAGGCGCGCTGGGCGTGGGCGGACTCGATGATCCGCTCGGCCTCCTGCCGGGCCTGCACGGCGAGCTGCTCATGGCCGCCGATCAGCTCCCGCGCCTGGGCGAGGGAGCCGGGCAGGGCCTGGCGTACCTCTTCGAGCATGGCGAGCAGCTCGGCGCGGTTGACCACGCACGAGGCCGACATGGGCATGGATCGGGCGCTCCCGACCGCTTCGACGATCTCGTCGAGCTTCTTCTGCACGTCCACCGTGTGCTCGCCACTCTCTGCTGCTCTGTTGAAGCTGCTGCTCCGTTGGAGACGGACGGGACGACTGTAAGGCCAGTCGGCCGCCGCCCGACACCTGGTGACGGGCCGTCAGTGACTCAGCGCTCACCCAGCCGCTTCACGAGCGCCTCGTGCACGGTCGGCGGCAGCAGGTGGGAGACGTCGCCGCCCCAGGTCGCCACCTCCTTGACCAGCGAGGACGACAGGAAGCTGTACGTCGGATTGGTGGGCACGAAGAGCGTCTCGACGCCGGAGAGGCCGTTGTTCATCTGGGCCATCTGCAGCTCGTAGTCGAAGTCGCTGACGGCCCGCAGGCCCTTCACGATCGCCGGGATCTCCCGCTGCTTGCAGAAGTCGACCAGCAGGCCGTGGAAGGACTCCACCTCGACGTTGCCGAAGTCGGCGGTGACCTCGCGGATCAGCTCGATCCGCTCGTCCACGGTGAACAGCCCCTTCTTGGACTGGTTGATCATCACCGCCACGTGTACCACGTCGTACAGCTTCGAGGCACGGCCAATGATGTCGAGATGTCCGTTGGTGATGGGGTCGAACGACCCCGGACAGACGGCGCGGCGCACTGTGATTCCCTCGCTCTCAGGTCCGGTCATCGTGCGTCTTCGCACGTAGCGGCGGCGCGACCGTACCAAAGCGTTCCCTCGCCGTAGCGACGGGACCGCAGTGGCTCGAATCCGGCGGGCCAGCCGAATTCTCCGCCCCGAGTGCCGCGTTCCACGGTGACGAGCACATCGTCGCTGAGCCACCCCTGAGCACGGAGTGTGAGCAGGATCTCGCGAAGATCGTCGTCGGTGACGGCGTACGGCGGGTCCAGGAAGACGATGTCGTACGGGTCGGCGGGCGCCGGTCCTGTCACGATCTGCTCGGCTTTGCCGGTGCGGACTTCCGCACCGGGGAGACCGAGGGTGCGGACGTTGTCGCGGACGGTGCGGACGGCCTTCGGGTCGGCCTCGACGAGCAGGGCGTGGACCGCGCCGCGGGAGAGCGCTTCGAGGCCGACGGCGCCGGATCCGGCGTACAGATCGGCGACCCTGGTCCCCTCCAGGGGGCCGAGCAGCGCTTCCCAGGTGGAGAAGAGGCCCTCGCGCGCACGGTCGGAGGTGGGGCGGGTGCCGGTGCCGGGCGGGACGGCCAGGCGGCGTCCGCCGGCCGAGCCGGCGATCACGCGGGTCATGGTTGTCGGGTCCTCGGGGTCGGGGGCGTACGGCGCACGGGCCGTCGGCGGTCGGTGTCGCGCGCTGTGCGCGTGCCGTGCGTCCACGATATGGCGTGCGGCCCGCACCGGCCCGACCGGCAGCACGCCCCGTGCCCTCACCCCTTGTCCAGATACTCCTCGCGGTCCTTGTCCAGGAGGGCGGCCAGCACCGTGCGCAGCTCCGGCAGGTGTTCCAGCTCGGGGTCGGCGGCGACGATCCGGGCGGCCTCCTCGCGGGCGGCGACGATCACCTCCTCGTCGTCGATGACGGTGAGCATCCGCAGCGATGAGCGCACTCCGGACTGGGCCTGGCCCAGCACATCGCCCTCGCGGCGCTGCTCCAGGTCGATGCGGGAGAGCTCGAAGCCGTCGAGGGTGGCGGCGACGGCGGAGAGCCGGGCGCGGGCGGGGCTCGCCTCGTGGGCCTCGCTGACCAGCAGGCAGAGGCCGGGGGCGGAGCCACGGCCGACGCGGCCGCGGAGCTGGTGGAGCTGGGAGACGCCGAAGCGGTCGGCGTCCATGATCACCATGGCGGTGGCGTTGGGGACGTTGACCCCGACCTCGATGACGGTGGTGGCGACCAGGACGTCGACGTCCCCGGCCGCGAAGCGGCGCATGACGTCGTCCTTCTCGTCGGGGTGCATCCTCCCGTGCAGCACCTCGACGCCCAGTCCGGCCAGCGCGCCCTTGCGCAGTTCGTCGGCGATCTCCAGGACGGCGAGCGGCGGGCGCTTCTCGGGGTCCTCGTCGGCGGCCGGCTTCTTGGCCTTCGCCTTCTTCCCGCTCTTGCCCTCCCCCTCTTCCGCGTCGTCGCCGATGCGGGGGCAGACGACGTACGCCTGGTGGCCTTTCTCGACCTCCTCGCGGACGCGTTCCCAGGCGCGGCTGAGGAAGTGCGGCTTGTCCTTGGCGGGGACGACGTGGCTGGCGATCGGGGAGCGGCCGGCCGGGAGCTGGTCCAGGACGGAGGTCTCCAGGTCGCCGAAGACGGTCATCGCGACCGTACGGGGGATGGGGGTGGCGGTCATGACGAGGAGGTGGGGCGGTTGTTTGCCCTTGGAGCGCAGGGCGTCGCGCTGTTCCACGCCGAAGCGGTGCTGCTCGTCGACCACGACCAGGCCGAGGTCGTGGAACTGGACCTTGTCCTCGATGAGGGCGTGGGTGCCGATGACGATGCCCGCCTCGCCGGTGACCAGGTCGAGCAGGGCCTGTCGGCGGGCAGCCATGCCCATGGACCCGGTGAGCAGGACGACTTTCGTCCCGCGGTCGGAGCCGCCGAGCATGCCGCCCTCGGCCAGCTCGCCCATCATCTCGGTGATCGAGCGGTGGTGCTGCTGGGCGAGGACCTCGGTGGGGGCGAGCATCGCGGCCTGGCCGCCGGCGTCGACCACGGTGAGCATGGCGCGCAGGGCCACCATCGTCTTCCCGCTGCCCACCTCTCCCTGGAGGAGGCGGTGCATCGGGTGCTCGGTGGCCAGGTCGTCGAAGATCTCCTTGCTGACCTTCTCCTGGCCCTCGGTGAGGGTGAAGGGCAGCTTGACGTCGAAGGCGTCCAGCAGGCCGTCCGCGACGGGGCGGCGGGCGACGGCGGGCAGTTGGGTGTCGGCGTACCGGCGGCGGGCCAGGGCGACCTGGAGGACGAACGCCTCGTCCCACTTGAGCCGGGCCCTGGCGTCCTCCACGTCCGCCTTCGTCTGCGGGCGGTGCGCCTTCAGCAGCGCCTCGGGCAGTGAGGTGAAGCCCCGGCCCTCGCGCAGGGAGGCGGGCAGCGGGTCCACCGCGTCCCGCGCGCTGGGCAGTACGGCGTCGACGGCCTTGGCGATCCGCCAGGAGTCGAGCTGCTTGCAGGCGGGGTAGATCGGCAGCAGCCGCCCGGCGAAGGCGTCCACGGCCTCGGTCGCCTCGTCGGCGTCGGAGGCGTCGAGCAGTTGGTATGTGGGGTGGGCGAGCTGCATCTTTCGGTTGAAGACGGAGACCTTGCCCGCGAACATCGCCTGGCGGCCGGGGAGCAGCTCCTTGTGCGGTTTGTGGACTCCGTGGCCGAAGAAGACCAGCTGGAGGCGGCCGCTGCCGTCGGTCAGGGTGACCTCCAGGCGTTTGCCCCGGCCGTTGTTGAACATCAGGATCCGGGCGTCGGCGACCTGGGCGAGCACCGTGACGTGCTCCTCCAGCGGGAGGTCGGCCAGCGCGGTCAGCTTGCCGCGCTCCTCGTACCGCCGCGGGTAGTGGTGCAGCAGATCACCGACCGTGTGCAGGTCGAGGTGTTCGGCCATCACCTTCGCGGTGGCTCCGCCGAGCAGCTTCTTGAGGGGTTCATCGAACGAGGACACGCGATCCATTGCACACCACGGCACTGACAGCTGTCCGCCGGGCGCGACCGTGCCGCGGATTCCCGGCTACTCGACGCCGATCAGCAGGGGGGCGCGCTGGTGCCCGCCCCGGTAGACGACGGTGTCCACGGCGAGGTAGCCCTCGCGCACGTGTTCCTCCAGCGCGTCGGCCAGCGAGTCGGGGACGTCCTCGCCGAGGACGAGGGTGACCAGCTCGCCGCCCGCCGCCAGCATCCGGTCGAGGACGGTGCGGGCGGTGGCCGGGACGTCGGCGCCGATCACGGCCACGTCGCCGTCGATCAGGCCGAGGATGTCCCCGGCCTGGCAGACCCCGGCCATGGTCCACGACTGGCGCTCCGCGACGGCCAGTTCGGCGTAGCGGGTGGCGCCGGCGGCGGCGGTCATGGCGACCACGTCCTCGTCGAAGCCCCGGTCGGGCTCGTGGACGGCGAGGGCGGCGATGCCCTGGACGGCGGCCCGGGTGGGGACGAGGGCGACCCGGACCCCCTCGGTCCTGGCCTGTTCGGCGGCCGCGGCGGCGGTGTGGCGCAGGGTCGCGTCGTTGGGCAGCAGCACCACCTCACGGGCGTGGGCGCGGCGGATGGCGTCGACCAGTTCGCCGCTGGCGGGCGGTTCGCCGGGGCGGGCGATCACGGTGGTGGCGCCGGCCTCGGTGCAGAGCCCGGCCAGTCCGTCGCCGGGGACCACGACGACGACGGCGCGCTGGGTGGGCTCGGCCTGGACGCGGAGGTCGTGGCCGCTCTCGGTGGCGAAGTGGGTGATCCGGATGCGGTACGGCCGCCCGGCCTCGACGCCCGCCTCCACGGCCGCCCCGGCGTCGTCGACGTGGACGTGGACGTGCCAGAGCCCGTCGCCGCCCACCACGACCAGGGAGTCGCCCAGCGCGTCGAGGCGGGTGCGCAGCCGGGTTACCTGCTCGTCACGGGCCTCCAGGAGGTAGATCACCTCGAACGCGGGCCCGGCGCCCCTGTTCTCGGGACAGTCCAGCGGGCCGGCCCCCGAAGGTCCTACGGGAGTGCCTCCCTCCACCGGCGTGCCGCCCACCGGCAGGCCCACCACGGAGCCGCCGTCCACGGGCGCGGGCGTCCTCCCCGGCCCGGTGCGGGGCCCCCGTGCCGGAGCCTGCCCGGTCACGGTCTCCACCAGCGCGCCCAGGACCGCGACCAGTCCCCGGCCCCCGGCGTCGACCACACCCGCCCGGCCGAGGACGGCGAGCTGCTCGGGCGTCTTCGCGAGGGCCGCGCGCGCTCCGCCGTACGCGGCGTGCACGACGGCGCACAGGTCCGGATCCTCGCCCGCGGCGGCCTCGGCGGCAGCGGTGGCGACGGTGAGCACGGTGCCCTCGACGGGGTGGGCGACGGCCCGGCGGGCGGCGTCGGCGGCCCGGGTGAGGGCGAGGCGCAGGTGAGCCGCGTCACCGCCGTCGGCAAGCACCCCGGCCATGCCGCGCAGCAGCTGGGCCAGGATGGTGCCGGAGTTCCCGCGGGCGCCGATCAGGGCGCCGTGCGCCATGGCGCGTACGGCGTCGGCGGTGGCGGGCGCGGTGGCTCCGGTCTCGTGCGCGGCGAACACCGCTTCGACGGCCGCGTGGGCGGACTCGACGGTCAGATAGAGATTGGTGCCGGTGTCCCCGTCGGCGATGGGATAGACGTTGATCGCGTCGATCTCCGCGCGCTCCCGGCCCAGGGCCTCCAGGGCCAGTGAGCACCACGTGCGCACCGCGACGGCGTTCAGATCGTCGGGGAGCTGCGGCACCGATGGTCCTCCTCGATCGGCCGTGGCGACGGACTGCACCGCAGGTTAGCCCGCCTGCCGGGGTTCCGGCCCGGACAGGGGGCGGGCGGGGCGGGGGACCGACCCGTGGTAGTTTCGTATCTCCGAAGCAGTCGTTGTATGCTGCTCCGGTTGCCCGATGAGAGTCGGGCCATTCCTCCGGTACCGCCACTTCAGTCAAATGATTCCGGCGCGCCGGATTTCACTGTAAGTGCATCTGAAGTCTTTGGAGTGACCCGTGGCTGCCAACTGCGACGTTTGCGGCAAGGGGCCGAGCTTCGGCAACAGCATTTCGCACTCGCACCGCCGTACGTCCCGTCGCTGGAATCCCAACATCCAGCGCGTGCGTGCCGTGGTCGGTCGGACGCCGAAGCGGCTCAACGTCTGCACCTCGTGCATCAAGGCCGGCAAGGTCGCGCGCTGACGTCCCCGTCGTAGCGCAGCCTGCCGGTTGCCCAAAAAGCCGGTCCACCTCGGTGGACCGGCTTTTTGCTGTGCTCAGGGGCTGATCAGGAAGCCGGATCGGCGGCCGGGCGGGTCCGCCAGCCGTGGTCGACGGGGCCGATGCCGCCGCCGAGCGGGAAACCGGCCTCGATCGCGCCGGTGACGTACGTCTTCGCGTCCCGTACCGCCGTGGGCACGTCCTTCCCGAGCGCGAGCCCGGAGGCGATGGCCGAGGCCAGGGTGCAGCCGGTGCCGTGGGTGTGGCGGTTGTCGTGCCGGGGGGCGCGCAGCCAGTGTTCCGCGCTCCCGTCGGTGAGCAGGTCCACCGCCTCACCGGGCAGGTGGCCGCCCTTGATCACGACCCAGCGCGGTCCGAAGGCGAGGATCTCGTCGGCGGCCCGGCGCATCCCGCTCTCGTCGGTGACCGTGACCCCGGTGAGCTGGGCCACTTCGTCGAGGTTCGGGGTGGCGACGGTGGCGACGGGCAGCAGCTTCGTCCGTACGGAATCGAGGGCTTCGGCGGCGAGCAGCGCGTCGCCGTGCTTGGAGACGCCGACCGGGTCGACGACGACGGGCGCGTCGGTCGTGGCGAGGAGTTCGGCGACGGTCTCCACGAGGGCGGTGGAGGAGAGCATTCCGGTCTTCACGGCCTGGACACCGATGTCGTCGACGACGCTGCGGTACTGGGCGCGTACGGCGTCCACCGGAAGCTCCCACGCGCCCTGGACGCCGAGGGAGTTCTGTGCGGTGACGGCGGTGAGCACGCTCATGCCGTGCACGCCGAGCGCGAGCATCGTCTTCAGATCGGCCTGGATCCCCGCACCGCCGCCGGAGTCGGATCCGGCGACGGTGAGCACACGGGGCGGTACAGCGGTACGTATGGGCATACGCAGCAATCTAATCCCCGCGCGCGGGTCCCCGGCTCACGCGCGGGGCGGGGTGTCCTCGATGGAGCCGAAGTGGTCCCAGCCGCCCTTGCTGGTCCAGGGCGCGCCGTCGACGGTGACCTGGGGCAGGGCGGAGGGGTTGAGGACCTCGCCGATCACCTTCCAGCGCGCGGGCAGTTTCACGTCCGGCGGGAAGGTCGCCACGATCGCGTGGTCCTCTCCCCCGGTCAGCACCCACTGGAGCGGGTCGACGCCGACGGCCTGGCCGATGTCGGACATCTGCGAGGGGATGTCGATGAGGCCGGAACGCAGGTCGATGCGGACCTTGCTGGACTCCGCGATGTGTCCGAGGTCCGCGACGAGGCCGTCGCTGACGTCGGTCATCGCGGTGGCGCCGAGCCCGGCGGCCGCGGGGCCCGCGTGGTACGGCGGTTCGGGACGGCGGTGGGCCTCGACGAAGGCGCGGGGCGAGCGGAAGCCGCGGGAGAGCACGGCGTACCCGGCGGCGGACCAGCCGAGCCAGCCGGTGACCGCGACGACGTCGCCGGGGCGGGCACCGCCCCGGGTGACCGGCTCGTGGTTGCGCAGGTCGCCGAGGGCGGTGATCGCGACGGTGATCGTGTCACCGCCGACCACATCGCCGCCGACCACGGCGGCGCCCGCAACCTGACACTCGTCGCGCAGCCCGTCCATCAGCTCGGCGGCCCAGGTGACGGGGAGGTCGGCGGGGACGACGAGGCCGAGGAGCAGCGCGGTGGGCACGGCGCCCATGGCCGCGATGTCGGCGAGGTTCTGGGCGGCGGCCTTGCGGCCGACGTCGTACGCCGTCGACCAGTCACGCCGGAAGTGCCGGCCTTCCAGCAGGATGTCCGTACTGGCCACGACCCTGCGGTCGGGCGCGGCCACGACCGCGGCGTCGTCGCCGGGCCCCAGCCGTACCGCCGGAGTGGTGGTGAGTCGGGACGTGAGCTCTCTGATGAGCCCGAACTCCCCCAACTCGCCCACGGTTCCCTTCACCGAGTCTCACCTCTCCTTTATCGCCCCGGACACCCGTCCGGGCCCCCGGTCGCGAGCCGTCTGTGCTGTCGGTACCGTCAAGAGATACGTCAACTTCTGCGCCCTGTACGCCACGCTGTGGACGCCATCCGGCCCGTAGGTCTCCCCGTGGCCCGTGGCAACGCGATAACGTGGCGTCCCTTTCCCCCACATGATCCTCGTGGCCGCCCTGGAGGTTCCGTGGTACAGGCGTACATCCTCATCCAGACCGAAGTGGGCAAGGCGTCGATCGTCGCCGAGACCATTTCCAAGATCCCGGGAGTCATCCAGGCAGAGGACGTCACCGGTCCGTACGACGTGATCGTGCGGGCCCAAGCAGACACGGTCGACGAACTCGGCCGCATGGTGGTCGCCAAGGTGCAGCAGGTGGACGGCATCACGCGAACCCTGACCTGCCCGGTCGTCCACCTCTGACCCCCGTCTAGGCTGGGCCGGTGACGTCATCCGCCCGCCGTTCCCCCCGCTCGATATTCCTCGGTCCGTCCGCTGCCGTGCTCGTGCTGGCCGCGGCGGGCTGTTCTCTCAGCGACGCTGGGCCCTCGATCACGGTTCCCACGCCGTCCTCCAAGGCCGCGGCGTACTGCGAGGCCCTGCACGAGGAACTGCCGAAGACCGTCCTCGAACTGGAACGCAGCGATCCCTCCCCGGATTCGGAGCTGACCGCCGGCTGGGGGGACGGGGCGATCGTACTGCGCTGCGGGGTCCCCCGGCCCGCCAAGATGGACGACCTCCAGTCACAGGGCGTCGAGGCGGACGGCGTGGGGTGGATGCTGGAGGAGCCCGAGGGCTCCGGTCCGCGGTTCACCACCACGTACCGCAAGGCGTACGTCGAGGTCACGCTGGACTCGACGTACGCCCACGACATCACGCCGCTGGCCGCGTTCGCCGGCCCGGTCTCCAAGACGGTACCGAGCAAGTTCTGAAGGCCGCCGGCTTCGTCAGCGCAGTCCGGTGGAGCGGCTCAACGCGGCCTGGATCAGCCGGTCGACGAGCTCCGGGTAGCTGACGCCGCTCTCCTGCCACATGCGCGGGTACATGGAGATCGGGGTGAAGCCCGGCAGGGTGTTGATCTCGTTGATGACGAAGGAGCCGTCCTCGGTGAGGAAGAAGTCGGCGCGCACCAGGCCCTCGCAGGAGACGGCGTCGAAGGCGGCGACGGCGAGCCGCTGGACCTCGGCGGTCTGCTCCTCGGTGAGCGGTGCGGGCACGAGCCCGGCGGCCGAGTCGATGTACTTGGCCTCGAAGTCGTAGAAGTCGTGTGCGGTGACCGGCGGGATCTCGGCGGGCACGCTGGCGCGCGGGCCGTCCTCGAACTCCAGCACCCCGCACTCGATCTCGCGGCCGCGCAGCAGCGACTCGACGAGGAACTTCGGGTCGTGGCGGCGGGCCTCCTCGATCGCCTCGTCGAGTCCGGTGAGGGCGTCGACCTTGGTGATGCCCATCGAGGAGCCGCCGCGGGCGGGCTTGATGAACAGCGGCCAGCCGTGCTCGCCGGCGAAGTCCACGATCCGCTTACGGGCGGCGGCGGGGTCGTTGTCCCACTCGCGGGGGCGCACGACCTCGTACGGTCCGACCGGCAGCCCGAAGGAGAGGAAGACGCGCTTCATGTACTCCTTGTCCTGGCCGACGGCGGAGGCGAGAACACCCGCGCCGACGTAGGGCACACCGGAGAGTTCGAGAAGCCCCTGGAGGGTGCCGTCCTCCCCGTACGGGCCGTGCAGCACGGGGAAGACGACGTCGACCTCGCCCAGCGCCTTGGGCACGGAGCCGGGTTCGCTGTAGAGGACCTCACGGCTGCCGGGGTCCACGGAGAGCACGACGCTGCCCTCGGCGGACTCGGTGAGCCGGTCCACGTCGGGAACCTGGCGGTCGGTGATGGCCATGCGTTCGGGCTCGTCGGCGGTGAGCGCCCAGCGGCCGTCCGTCGTGATGCCGATCGGCAGGATGTCGTACTTGGTCCGGTCGATGGCCTTCATGACGGCGCCGGCCGTGACGACCGAGATGCCGTGTTCGGAGCTGCGGCCGCCGAACACGACAGCCACGCGGGGCTTGCGGCGCTGCGGCACAGGGCTCTCGGCGCGCTCAGGGCTCTGGGGGAGGTTCTCGCTGCTCATATCGCGATGAGCGTACCTGCTGGTAAGGGAGACGTCAGCGTCGCTCGGCCTTGGCGCTCCGCGACATCAGCTCCTTGACGGCGACGACCGGGGACTTGCCTTCGTGGACGATCGAGACGACGGTCTCGGTGATGGGCATGTCGACCCCGTGCCTACGGGCCAGGTCGAGGACCGATTCGCAGGACTTGACGCCCTCGGCGGTCTGCTTGGTGACGGCGATCGTCTCCTGGAGCGTCATGCCGCGGCCGAGGTTGGTGCCGAAGGTGTGGTTGCGCGAGAGCGGCGAGGAGCAGGTGGCCACCAGGTCGCCCAGGCCCGCGAGTCCGGAGAACGTCAACGGGTCCGCGCCCATGGCCAGGCCCAGTCGGGTGGTCTCGGCGAGGCCCCGGGTGATGAGGGAGCCCTTCGTGTTGTCGCCGAGGCCCATGCCGTCCGCGATGCCGACGGCGAGGCCGATGACGTTCTTCACGGCGCCGCCGAGCTCGCAGCCGACCACGTCGGTGTTGGTGTACGGCCGGAAGTACGAGGTGTGGCAGGCGGCCTGGAGACGCTGGGCGACGGACTCGTCGGCGCACGCTACGACGGCCGCTGCGGGGCGTCGCTCGGCGATCTCCTTGGCCAGGTTGGGTCCCGACACGACCGCGATGCGGTCGGCGGAGACCTTGGTGACGTCCGCGATCACCTCGCTCATCAGCTCGGCGGTGCCCAGCTCGACGCCCTTCATCAGGGAGACCAGGACGGTCTCCGGCTCCAGGTGCGGGGCCCAGTCGGCGAGGTTGGCGCGCAGCGTCTGGGAGGGCACGACGAGGAACGCGAACTCCGCGCCGCGCAGGGCCTCGGCGGCGTCGGTGGTGGCGCGGATGGAGTCGGGGAGCGCGATGCCCGGGAGGTAGCCCGGGTTGGTGCGGGTGGTGTTGATGGTCTCGGCGACCTCGGCGCGGCGCCCCCAGAGGGTGACCTCGCAGCCCGCGTCGGCGAGGATCACGGCGAAGGCCGTACCCCATGAGCCGGTTCCGAAGACGGCTGCTTTTACGGGGTGCGTCACGTGGGTCCCTTTCCCTGGGCCCTGCGCCGTTGTTCAGCACGGGCTTTGCGGTGATCGTAGAGCTCGGCGGGCGCTTTCTCGCCGCGCAGGTCCTCCAGCTCGCGGGTGACCGCCGCCATGATGACCTCGGTCACCTCGCGGAGCACCTCGGGGGTCGGCTCCAGACCGTGGAAGCGGCTGAGGTCGACGGGCGGCCCGGCCTGCACCTGGAGCGTCTTGCGGGGGAACAGCCGGAACTTGTTCTCCTTGGCGTAGGGCGGCATCGCGAGGTTGGCGCCCCACTGGGCGACGGGGATGACGGGCGCCTTGGTCATCAGGGCGACCCGGGCGGCCCCGGTCTTGCCGGCCATCGGCCACATGTCGGGGTCGCGGGTGAGGGTGCCTTCGGGGTAGAAGGCGACGCACTCGCCGCGCTCGATGGCGTCGACGGCGGCCCGGAAGGCGTCCAGGGCGTTGGTGGTCTCGCGGTAGACGGGGATCTGGCCGGTGCCGCGCAGCATCATCCCGACGAACGGGGTGCGGAAGAGGGCGGCCTTCGCCAGGAGCCGCGGCACCCGCCCGGTGTTGTACTGGAAGTGGCCGTAGGAGAGCGGGTCAAGATAGGAGTTGTGATTGACGGCGGTGATGAATCCGCCGTCGGCCGGAATGTGTTCCATCCCCCGCCAGTCGCGCTTGAACAGAACCACCAATGGCGGCTTGGCGATGACCGCCGCCAGGCGGTACCAGAAGCCGATTCTGCGGCGGGGCACTCGGACACCTTCCTTAGGGATTTCGACGTGCGGCCTGGCTACCGAGGGTCAAGTCTCGCCCCAGGCCCCTGCTCTGTCGAGAACACCGTACGCCTCACGTTCGGTAGCGGACCTCCAGGTTGTCGTACCGGCAGGCGAGAATAAGTGCTGACGCGTACGGAGGGGGAGATCGCCACGAACACCGATCCGGCCGGGCCCTGGTCCCTGGTCGTTCCGCTGAAGCCGCTCGCACGGGCCAAGAGCCGCCTGGGGCAAGCGGCGGGCGATGCCGCGCGGCCCCGGCTGGCCCTGGCGTTCGCCCAGGACACGGTGGCCGCGGCGCTGGCCTGTCCCCTGGTGCGGGATGTGGTGGTCGTCACGGACGACGCCGTGGCCGCGGCGGCTCTTTCCGCGCTCGGGGCGCGCATCGTGCCGGACACTCCGGGGGCCGGGCTCAACGCCGCGCTCGCGCACGGCGCACGCTCCGTGCGGGCCCTGCGGCCCGCCTCCCCGGTGGCCGCGCTCAACGCGGATCTGCCGGCACTGCGCACCGAAGAATTGGCGCGGGTGCTCGATTTTGCTTCCGCTTTTCCCAGCGCTTTTCTCCGGGACGCGGCGGGAATCGGAACGACATTTCTGGCCGCCGCGGGCGGTGCGGAATTCCGTCCGGCTTTCGGCGGTCCGTCCGGGGCCCGGCACCTGGCGTCGGGGGCGGCGGAAATAGCGCTGTCCGGCGTCGACTCGGTGCGCCGGGACGTGGATACGGGCGAGGATCTGCGGGTCGCCCTGGCCCTGGGGGTGGGGCCGCACACAGCGCGGATCACGGCCGCTGCCGCCCCGTCCGGTGACCGATAGGCTGCCGCCCATGCAGGCGACCTCGTACACGTACGACCCCGAGACCCGCAGCGGCAGCGTGCTGCTGGACGACGGCACCCCGGTGGACTTCGACGCCCCGGCCTTCGACGCGGGCGGTCTGCTGCTGCTGCGTCCGGGGCAGCGGGTGCGGATCGAGGGCGAGGGTGTGGGAGCGGACCTGCGGATCACGCTGGTGACGCTGCAGACGTTCTGACCCCGCCCCGACCGGAGCGGGACCGCTGGGCCGAACGGGGCCCGCAAAGCCCGCGGGCCGGGCTCCCCCGGAGGGGAGCCCGGCCCGGCGCGTTGTGATGAGCGAGCGGGTGCCCGGTCTCACTTCTTGCGTGCGGTGGCCTTCTTGGCCGTGGTCGTGCGCGCCGTGGTCTTCTTCGCGGGCGCCTTCTTCGCCGTGGTCTTCTTGGCGGGCGCGGTCTTGCTGGGCGAGGCCTTCTTGGCGGTCGTCGCGGCCTTCTTCGCCGGAGTCGCCTTCTTGGCTGCCGCGGAGGCCTTCTTGGCCGTCGCGGTGGTCTTCTTCGCGGTGACCTTCTTGGCTGCGGCGGTGGTCTTCGCCGGAGTCGCCTTCTTGGCGGTGGTCTTCTTCGCGGTGGCCTTCTTGGCGGCCGACTTCTTGGCGGCGGCGGCCTTCACCGTCGTACGGGCGGCGGAGGAGCCGCCCGAGAGGCTGCCCTTGGGGGCCTTCTTGACGGCCACGTCGTTCTTGGGGAGCTTCTTCGAGCCGCTCACCAGGTCCTTGAAACCCTGGCCCGCGCGGAAGCGGGGCACCGAGGTCTTCTTGACCCGGACGCGCTCACCCGTCTGCGGGTTGCGGGCGTACCGGGCGGGGCGGTCGACCTTCTCGAACGAGCCGAAGCCGGTGACCGAGACACGGTCCCCGGCCACAACGGCACGGACGATCGCGTCGAGTACCGCGTCGACAGCGTCTGCGGCCTGCTGACGGCCGCCGACCTTGTCGGCAATCGCTTCTACGAGCTGCGCCTTGTTCACGTCTTCCCCTTCGGAGACATTGCCAGAACGAAAGTGTTCAAGCTTTTTCGCACGTTAGGCAGATATATACCGCAAATCAAACACGAAACGGGCTAATCACCCTAGTGCCGCAACGAAGTCGACCGATGCGCAGTTCCACGTGTCAGTCACCTTCGGGGAATCGGCCCTCATCGAGGTCCTTCATCATCCGGTCCAGACGCCTTGCCGCGTCCGGGAGATCGTGCTTCGCCGCGGCCGTGACGACCAGCAGCTTCCGGGCCAGCGCCATCCGTACGCTCTCCGGGACTTGCAGTGCACGCACCTTCGCGTGCGCTTCCTTCAATCGGTCGGCGACTTGGCCATAGAGCTTGAGTTGGCTGTCGCGTTCCATGCACCGATTGTGCCATCTGGGGCGAGTTGTCGCCCGACGGGGTCTCAACAAGCGACTGCGCCCCCTGCCGGGAGGCAGGGGGCGCAGTCCTGGAAAAGCGCTGCTCAGGCGGCAATGGTACGCGGCTTGAAGGCGGGCCTGGCCGCCTCGTACGCGGCGATGTCCGCTTCGTTCTGAAGGGTGAGGCTGATGTCGTCGAGGCCGTTGAGCAGTCGCCAGCGGGCGTTCTCGTCGAGTTCGAAGTCGGCGGTGATGCTCCCGGCGCGGACCTGGCGCGCCTCCAGGTCGACGGTCACCTCGACGGTGGGGTCGGCCTCCGTCAGCTCCGAGAGCGCGTCGACGACGTCCTGCTCCAGAACCACGGTGAGCAGCCCGTTCTTCAGCGAGTTGCCCCGGAAGATGTCGGCGAAGCGGGAGGAGACGACGGCCTTGAAGCCGTAGTTCTGCAGGGCCCAGACCGCGTGTTCGCGGGAGGAGCCCGTACCGAAGTCGGGGCCGGCGACCAGGACCGAGGCGCCCTGGCGCTCGGGGCGGTTGAGGACGAAGTTCTCGTCCTTGCGCCAGGCTTCGAAGAGCCCGTCCTCGAACCCGTCGCGGGTGACCTTCTTCAGCCAGTGCGCGGGGATGATCTGGTCGGTGTCGACGTTGCTGCGGCGCAGCGGAACGGCCCGGCCGGTGTGCGTGGTGAATGCTTCCATGGCTATCGGACTCCGGCGGGGGTACGGGTGTCGGACAGGTCGGCGGGCGAGGCCAGATGGCCCAGCACGGCGGTGGCGGCGGCGACCTGGGGCGAGACCAGGTGGGTACGGCCACCCTTGCCCTGCCGTCCCTCGAAGTTGCGGTTCGAGGTGGAGGCGGAGCGCTCGCCGGGGGCCAGCTGGTCGGGGTTCATGCCGAGACACATCGAACAACCCGCGTGCCGCCATTCGGCGCCGGCCTCGGTGAAGACCTTGTCCAGGCCCTCGGAGACGGCCTGGAGCGCGACCCTGACCGAGCCGGGGACGACCAGCATCCGTACGCCGTCCGCGACTTTGCGGCCGTCCAGGATCGACGCCGCGTTGCGCAGGTCCTCGATCCGGCCGTTGGTGCACGAACCTACGAAGACCGTGTCGACGTTGATGTCACGCAGCGGCTGTCCCGCGGTCAACCCCATGTACTCCAGGGCCTTTTCGGCGGCGTGGCGCTCCGAGGCGTCCTCGTACGAAGCCGGGTCGGGGACGTTGGCCGACAGGGGCGCGCCCTGGCCGGGGTTGGTGCCCCAGGTGACGAACGGGGCCAGTTCGGCGGCGTTGATGACGACCTCGGCGTCGAACACCACGTCGTCGTCGGAGCGCAGGGTCTTCCAGTACGCGACGGCGGCGTCCCAGTCCTCGCCCTCGGGGGCGTGGTCGCGGCCCTTGAGATAGTCGAAGGTGGTGGCGTCGGGGGCGATCATGCCCGCGCGGGCGCCGGCCTCGATCGACATGTTGCAGATGGTCATCCTGGCCTCCATCGAGAGCTTCTCGATGGCGGAGCCGCGGTATTCGAGGATGTAGCCCTGGCCGCCGCCGGTGCCGATCCGGGCGATGATCGCCAGGATCAGGTCCTTCGCGGTGACCTCGTCGGGCAGTTCGCCCTCGACCGTGATGGCCATGGTCTTCGGGCGGGCCAGCGGCAGCGTCTGGGTGGCGAGGACGTGCTCCACCTGGCTGGTGCCGATGCCGAACGCCAGCGCGCCGAACGCGCCGTGCGTGGAGGTGTGGGAGTCGCCGCAGACCACGGTGGTGCCGGGCTGGGTCAGCCCCAGCTGCGGGCCGACCACGTGCACCACACCCTGCTCGACGTCGCCCAGCGGGTGCAGCCGGACGCCGAAGTCCGCGCAGTTCTTGCGCAGGGTCTCCAGCTGGATGCGCGAGACCGGGTCCGCGATCGGCTTGTCGATGTCGAGGGTCGGGGTGTTGTGGTCCTCGGTGGCGATGGTGAGGTCGAGGCGCCGCACCGGACGTCCGGCCTTGCGCAGCCCGTCGAAGGCCTGCGGGCTGGTCACCTCGTGCAGCAGGTGCAGATCGATGAAGAGGAGGTCGGGCTCGCCCTCCGCGCGTCGGACGACGTGGTCGTCCCAGACCTTCTCCGCGAGTGTCCTACCCATCGCTTTCCCTCCGGCCGGCGTCTTCGCCGGCCCAACTAGAGATTCGGTGCGCCTCCGTCCTGACCCCCGTGCGGGGCGGTGGCTACGAGCCGTTGTGCGGCCGCCCGTACAGGTTCGCAACTTCCGCCGAAAATTGAACTTGCGTTTCACAGAGTGAGACGGGAGTATCGTCGTATGGACAACTCTAGCGGCGTCGGCGTTCTCGACAAGGCAGCTCTGGTATTGAGCGCCCTGGAGTCCGGTCCGGCCACCCTCGCCGGGCTGGTCGCGGCGACCGGGCTCGCACGGCCCACGGCCCATCGGCTGGCCGTGGCACTGGAACACCACCGGATGGTGGCGAGGGACATGCAGGGCCGGTTCATTCTCGGCCCCCGGCTGTCGGAACTGGCAGCCGCGGCGGGCGAGGACCGCCTGCTGGCCACGGCCGGACCGGTGCTCACCCACCTGCGCGACATCACCGGCGAGAGCGCGCAGCTCTACCGCCGGCAGGGCGACATGCGTATCTGCGTGGCCGCGGCGGAACGGCTGTCCGGGCTCCGGGACACGGTGCCGGTCGGCTCGACCCTCACGATGAAGGCGGGTTCCTCCGCCCAGATCCTGATGGCCTGGGAGGAGCCGGAGCGTCTGCACCGGGGGCTCCAGGGCGCCAGGTTCACGGCGACGGCGCTCTCCGGCGTACGGCGGCGGGGCTGGGCCCAGTCGATCGGCGAGCGGGAGCCGGGCGTCGCCTCGGTCTCGGCGCCGGTGCGCGGCCCGTCGAACCGGGTGGTCGCCGCGGTCTCGGTCTCCGGGCCGATCGAGCGGCTGACCCGCCACCCCGGCCGGATGCACGCCCAGGCGGTCATCGACTCGGCGGCACGGCTGAGCGAGGCACTGCGCCGCACGGGCTGACGCCGCACACCCACTTCCTCGTGACCGAACTTCCCGAAGGCCGCCCCAGCGTCGTGGCGGCCCTTTTCCTTTCCTGGGCTCCCCCACAGGGCGCAACTACAGTGCCGGGCGGGCGACTTGGCACGGGGCATCCCGCTCCGGACAAGCCGGAAGGCCCTCCACCGAAGTGAAGGGCCTTCCTGTACCGCTCTGTTGTACCCCCGACCGGATTCGAACCGGCGCTACTGCCGTGAGAGGGCAGCGTGCTAGGCCGCTACACAACGGGGGCGTGATTACTGCTGACTTGCGCTGGGCTACCAGGACTCGAACCTAGAATGACGGTACCAGAAACCGTAGTGTTGCCAATTACACCATAGCCCATGGTGTGACAAGTACCCCCGACCGGATTCGAACCGGCGCTACTGCCGTGAGAGGGCAGCGTGCTAGGCCGCTACACAACGGGGGCCCTAGCGATCCTGCATCGAGAGCGATGGGTGCGACCCATGATGTTCTCGCGGGAAGGATCTGTACCCCCGACCGGATTCGAACCGGCGCTACTGCCGTGAGAGGGCAGCGTGCTAGGCCGCTACACAACGGGGGCTTGTCCTGCTGATCTTGCTCGTACTGCTTGGTCTTGCGCTGGGCTACCAGGACTCGAACCTAGAATGACGGTACCAGAAACCGTAGTGTTGCCAATTACACCATAGCCCACTGAAACGCAACCCCTGGTGAGGGTTTCATCTCTGTCTGCGCTTCCCGGCCGGATCTTTTCGGCCCGCTCGGGCGGCGCAGAAAGAACATTACCCGAAGGTGTCCGGCGCTCCAAAACGGGTATGGCCCGCCAGCAGACCGGGGAGCTGGTCGAGCCCGGTGATCGTCACGAGATCCGGCCTCCCGCCGCTACTTCGCCGGTCGAGCCAGATACCGGTCAGCCCGGCGGCGACGGCTCCGGCGGCGTCGATGTCGGGCTCGTTGCCGACGTACGCCACCTCGTGCGGCTCCAGTGCGAGCGCCTCGCAGGCCGCGTGGAAGGCGCCGGCCTCCGGCTTGGCGATCCCCAGCTCGACCGCGCAGACCATCGCTTCGAAGCGGTCCCGGATGCCGAGCGCGGTCAGCTTGTGCTGCTGGTGGTCGGTGTTGGCGTTGGACAGGATTCCGTGGCGGTAGTCACGGGCCAGCAGGTCGAGCACCGGCAGGACGTCCGGGAAGAGCGCCCAGGCGGCCTCGTAGTGGGCGGCGTGACGGCCGAACCACGCCTCGGCCTCGGCATCCTCCAGATCGCGGGAGAGGAACTCCCGCACCCGGTCCCGCCGCTGTCCTCGGAAGTCGGTCTCACCGGCGGTCATCCGGGTCCAGTGCCGAACGCTCAGCGCCTTCCAGGCGTCGAGGGCCACCTCCACCGAGGCGTACGCCTCGGGCAGCCCCTCACGCTCCAGGTGCTGCCGCATACCGGTGCGGTCGGCATGCGCGTAGTCGAAGATCGTGTCGTCGATGTCCCAGAGCACGGCGCGGATCGGCATGGATCTCACGGTAGCCGCAGGTGGTCGGCCGAGGAGGCGAAAAGGCCGAGGAGGGCCGCAGCCGGTCGGCTGCGGCCCTCCTCGGGGTGACCTGTCGCTTACACGGTCAGCTTCGCCAGCGCGGCGTCCACCCGGGCCAGGCTCCTGTCGCGGCCCAGGATCTCCAAGGACTCGAAGAGCGGCAGGCCGACGGTGCGGCCGGTGACGGCGACGCGAACCGGGGCCTGCGCCTTGCCGAGCTTGAGACCGTGGGCCTCGCCGGCGGTGAGGACAGCGTTCTTCAGGGACTCCGGGTCGCTCCAGTCGGCCGCTTCCAGGTTGGCGCGGGCCGTGGTGAGCAGGGCCGCCGGGTCGCCCTTCATCGCCTTGGTCCAGGACTCCTCGTCCTCCACCGGCTCGTCGAGGAAGAGGAAGTCGACGTTGTCGGTGATGTCGGAGAGCACCGTGACCCGGGTCTGGGCGTACGGAGCGATCCGCGTCCACTTCTCCGCGTCGAACGCCTCCGGGGCCCAGGGGGCGAAGGGGGCCCGCAGCCAGGGGCCGCAGGCCTCGGTGAAGGCCTTCACATCCAGCATGCGGATGTGCTCGGCGTTGATGTGCTCGCACTTCTTGAGGTCGAAGCGGGCCGGGTTGGCGTTGACGTCCTTGATGTCGAACGCGGCGACCAGCTCGTCCATCGAGAAGATGTCGCGGTCCTCGGCGATCGACCAGCCCAGCAGCGAGAGGTAGTTCAGCAGCCCCTCGGGGAGGAAGCCGCGCTCGCGGTAGAGGTTGAGCGAGGCCTGCGGGTCACGCTTGGAGAGCTTCTTGTTGCCCTCGCCCATGACGTACGGCAGGTGGCCGAAGGCGGGGGTGTCCTTGGCGATGCCCAGCTCGATGAGCGCCCGGTACAGGGCGATCTGGCGCGGGGTGGAGGAGAGCAGGTCCTCGCCGCGCAGGACGTGGGTGATCTCCATCAGCGCGTCGTCGACCGGGTTGACCAGCGTGTAGAGCGGGGCCCCGTTGGCGCGGACGATGCCGTAGTCCGGGACGTTCTCCGGCTGGACGGTGATGTCGCCGCGGACCAGGTCGGTGAAGGTGATGGCCTCGTCGGGCATCCGGAAGCGGACGATCGAGCTGCGGCCCTCGGCCTCGTACGCGCTCTTCTGCCCGGCGGAGAGGTCGCGGCAGTGGCCGTCGTAACCGGACGGCTTCCCGGCGGCGCGGGCGGCGTCGCGGCGGGTGTCCAGCTCCTCGGTGGTGCAGTAGCAGGGGTAGGCGTACCCGGCGGCGAGCAGCTTCTCGGCGACGTCCTTGTACAGGTCCATCCGCTGCGACTGGCGGTAGGGGGCGTGCGGGCCGCCGATCTCGGGGCCCTCGTCCCAGTCCAGGCCCAGCCAGCGCATCGAGTCGAGCAGCTGCTGGTAGGACTCCTCCGAGTCGCGCGCCGCGTCGGTGTCCTCGATCCGGAAGACCAGGGTGCCCTGGTGGTGCCGGGCGAAGGCCCAGTTGAAGAGCGCCGTCCGGACCAGGCCCACGTGCGGGTTGCCGGTCGGGGAGGGACAGAAACGTACGCGGACTGGTGCCGCTGGTGCGTTAGCCACGCTTGATCACCTTGTTGGTGAGAGTGCCGATGCCTTCGATGGTGACGGCGACCTCGTCGCCGATGTGCAGGGGGCCGACCCCTGCGGGGGTGCCCGTGAGGATCACGTCGCCCGGGAGCAGCGTCATGGCCTCCGTGATGTGGACGATCAGGTCCTCGATGGAGCGGACCATGTCGCTGGTGCGGCCGAGCTGTCGCTGCTCGCCGTTGACCGTCGCCTGGATGGTGAGGTCGTGGGGGTCCACCTCGGTCTCCACCCAGGGGCCCAGCGGGCAGGAGGTGTCGAAGCCCTTGGCGCGGGCCCACTGCTTCTCGCGCTGCTGCACATCACGGGCGGTGACGTCGTTGGCGCAGGTGTAGCCGAGGATGACGTCCTTGACCCGCTCGCGGGGGACCTCGCGGCACATACGGCCGATGACCACGGCCAGCTCGGCCTCGTGGTGCAGCTCGTTGGAGAAGGAGGGGTACTCGATCGCGTCGCCGGAGCCGATCACCGAGGTGGTGGGCTTGAAGAAGGTGATCGGCGCGTCGGGGACCTCGTGGCCGAGTTCGGCGGCGTGCTCCGCGTAGTTGCGGCCGATGGCCACGACCTTGTTGGGGAGCACGGGGGGCAGCAGCCGGACCTTGTTCAGCGGGACCTTGGTGCCCGAGAGCTCGAAGTCGGCGTACGGAATGCCCTTGATGATGTCGAGGACGAGGTCACCGGATTCCACGGTGCCCTGCCCCTCGACGGCGCCGAAGGCGACATTGCCGTCGATGGAGAACCTGGCGATGCGCACGGGATGCTGTCGCCCCTCACTTGCTGGCTGACTGAAGACTGACGCTCCAGGCTAACGCCGATGAGGGGGGACAGCCGCGCGCACTGCGGGGGCCCTACTGGGCGGCCGTGACCGGGGCTTCCATCAGGATGGTGCGGCGCGGGTTGGCCGTCACGGTCGGGAGGTCGGCGGCGTGCTCCGGCTGGGGGGGCGTCCTCAGCGCTTCGGCGTCCTTGAGGTGCGCCAGCGTGGTGCGCCGGGGGTTGGCAATGTTGCGGAACATCGTCGTCGTCTTCATCTGCCGTCAGGACCCTGTCGGTGAGGGCGTCGCTCGTCGCGGCGCCGGCTTGTCGGATTCGCCATCCCTGTAAAGCGTCAGGCTAAACATCCGATTCCCCGCCGGAGCCGGGATGAGGCGACGATCATCATGTGAGTTTGCTCACGAACTAATCGACAATTGACCTATTACGGACAGCTGACCTTGATCCACAAAACGGACAATGCATCACTGAATCCACCATTCCGCTCCTGATCATCGCGTCTGGGACACCCCCCTCCCCTAGGTGAATTCTCCGCAATGGTCCGCTTTATCCACGATCACCCTCCACCGCTTGTCACCCGCCCATCACAACGTGTCACGCAGGTCACAGCCCGGTACACGGCCCTTGTTGGAGATCCTGCACTGTGCTGGAATTCCACGCACCGCCGCGGGTTTCAGGCCGGCGCGCAGGGGCGCAACGCAGCGCCGAGTGGCGGCGGGAGGGGGAAGTACGCCGGTCACTCATACGACCACCCATGGGGCGCGTCCAGCGCCCCACGACGCCGACACCGTTCTTGTCCGCACACGCGGGCGGGACGCCTGGTCCAGAGGTTGCGACGCTAGTGCAGGGACGTTTCAAGAGGGATGGCAGCGCTCCGGCGGAACAGGAGCCGCGCGGCGGGACCGACCGCGGTTCCTCGCCCCAGCACGCCCAGAACCCCGGGCCGGCCGCTGCCGGCGACAACAGCGACCGCGCGCAGGGCTCGGGCTCCACGACGAGCGGCGGCGCGGAGCCGAACACGCCCGCACAACCGCGCGGCCCGGTCGACACGGGTTCGCGCATAGCGCTCCGTAACTGGCGCATCAGCACGCGACTGGTCTCGCTCCTCGCCCTCCCCGTGGTCGCCGCGACCAGCCTGGGCGGTCTGCGGATCAACGAGTCCATGAACGACAGCCAGCAGCTGCAGCACATGCAGCTGCTGACCATGATGACCAAGCAGGCGACCTCGCTCGCCCAGGCGCTGCAGGTGGAGCGCGACCAGTCGGCCGGTCCGCTGTCCAACAAGTCCAAGCCCACCGACTACAAGGTCACCGGGCCCCGGGACAAGACCGACCGGGCCAAGGACGCCTTCCTCGGCGAGACCGACGCGATCGGCGACACCGAGGGCGACGAGTCGCTGGAGAGCATCCACGCGAGCATCGGGTCGATCGCCTCCCAGCTCGGCACCATCCGCACGATCCGCAAGACGGCGTACGACGAGGGCACCCCGAGTCTCAACACGATCGACCAGTACAACCAGCTGATCACCTCGCTGCTGAGCCTTTCGCAGGACATGGCTCAGGCGACCAGCAACCCGGACATGATCAAGCGGACCCGGGCCCTGGCGGCGTTCTCCTCCGCCAAGGAGTACGCCTCGGTCCAGCGCGCGGTCATCGCCGCCGCGCTCCCGGGCGGGTCGGTCAAGGAGCCGCACCTCAACCCGAACGACCGGCAGTTCGGTGAGAACGCGCTCGCCAAGGAAGCCCGCGCCCTCACCTCGTTCAAGCAGATCTACTCGACGACCGGGCAGAGCGCCGAAGAGCTCATGGCGCCCCTGGACAGCGGCAACCCGGAGATCAACGCCGGGAACATGTACGCCAAGCGGATCCTGACCACCACGAACGGGATCGAGGGCAAGCAGGTCCGGTCGTACCTGGACTGGTACGACCAGAGCACCATCAAGATCAAGGCCATGGAGACGATCGAGGCCACCCTCCTCAGCGACATGGAGGCCAAGGCCCGCGAGCTGCGCCAGGCCTCCCAGCGCGAGGCGATCATCAACGGTGCGGTCATCCTCATCGTGCTCGGCGTCTCGCTCGTCGGCGCATTCGTGGTGGCCCGCTCCATGATCCGTTCGCTGCGGCGTCTGCAGGACACCGCCACCCGGGTCGCCCAGGACCGGCTGCCCGAGCTCGTCAAGCAGCTCTCCGAGACCGACCCGCAGGACGTCGACACCTCCGTCGAGTCCGTCGGCGTGCACTCCCGGGACGAGATCGGCCAGGTGGCCGCGGCCTTCGACGACGTGCACCGTGAGGCTGTCCGCCTCGCCGCCGAGCAGGCCCTCCTCCGGGGCAACGTCAACGCGATGTTCACCAACCTCTCGCGCCGCTCCCAGGGCCTCATCCAGCGCCAGCTCTCGCTCATCTCCGAGCTGGAGTCCCGCGAGGCCGACCCGGACCAGCTGTCCTCGCTCTTCAAGCTCGACCACCTCGCGACCCGTATGCGCCGTAACGGCGAGAACCTCCTCGTCCTCGCGGGCGAGGAGCCGGGACGCCGTTGGACCCGGCCCGTCCCGCTGGTCGACGTGCTCCGCGCCGCCGCCTCCGAGGTGGAGCAGTACGAGCGCATCGAGCTGACCGCGGTGCCCGCCACCGAGGTCGCCGGCCGGGTCGTCAACGACCTCGTGCACCTGCTCGCCGAGCTGCTGGAGAACGCGACGTCGTTCTCCTCGCCGCAGACGAAGGTCAAGGTCACCGGCCACGCGCTGCCCGACGGCCGTGTGCTCGTCGAGATCCACGACACCGGCATCGGCCTCTCCCCCGAGGACCTCGCCGCGATCAACGAGCGGCTCGCGCAGCCGCCCACCGTGGACGTCTCCGTCTCCCGCCGCATGGGTCTGTTCGTGGTCGGCCGGCTGTCGCTGCGTCACGGCATCCGGATCCAGCTGCGCCCCTCCGACTCCGGCGGTACGACCGCACTGGTCATGCTGCCCGTCGACGTCGCGCACGGCGGCAAGCAGCCCCCGTCCAAGCAGGGCCCCGGACAGCAGCCCGGCGCCCCGGGCGGTCTGCTCGCGGGCAATGGGAACGGCGCCGGCAACGGTCAGCGCGCGGGCCTGGGCGGCGGACCGGCCGGTCCGGGCGCCAAGAGCCTCGGCGGTGGACCGGGCGCCCAGCGCGGCCAGGTCGGCGCGGGCGCGGGCCCCCGGGCGGCGCTGCCGGCCCGGGACACCGGTGCCGGCCGTCCTCAGGGCCCTCAGGGCGGCGGCCAGCCGAACAACGGCGGACCCGGCCAGGACTTCCCCGGTCAGGGTCCGGCGCCCCAGCGCCAGGGCGGCGGCCTCTCCGGCGCCTTCGGCAACAGCGCCCGGCTCGGTGCCCGCGGCGGCCAGGGCGGCCCGCAGGGCGAGGCCCCGGGCCGGGGTGACGCGACCAACCTGTTCGGGCACGGCGCTCCGCCCTCCCCCGGGCAGAACGGGCGCCCGGGTCAGTTCGCACCGCCGAACCAGCAGAACCCGTCCGGCTGGCAGAACCAGTCGAACCAGCAGAACCAGCAGGGCCCGGGAGCGCAGCCCCAGGGCCGTCAGGAGCAGAGCGGCCCCGCCCAGGGCGGCTTCCAGCAGTCCGGTGGCCCCGGCCGTCAGCTGCCGCCGCCCGGTGGACCGCGTGCGGAGCTGCCCGGGGGCAACCCGCAGCCGCAGCGGCCGACGACCCCCAGCTGGGGCGCGGACACGCCGCGCGGTCACGAGGAGCACGACGCGACCGGGCAGTTCGCCCGTCCGGCGGACCTCGGCCAGGACCGGTCGTTCAACGCCCCGCTGAACCAGCGGCCGTCGGACGACCGCCAGGGCCCCGGCGCCACCTCCGAGTTCGCCCGGCCCGACTTCTCGGCGCCGGGGGCTCCCCAGGACCGGTCGTATCCGCAGGGCGCTCCGCAGGGCCAGGACCCGGCGAGCACCGCGCAGTTCGCGCGGCCCGACTTCGGTGTCCCGCAGCAGCCGGACCAGAACCAGCTGGGCCAGGGGCAGTACGACCAGGGTCAGCAGCTGCCCGCGCCGCGTCAGCGCGGCGCGGAGGGCGATGACTTCGGTGCGCCGCTGCCGTCCGTCTCCCCGGCGGGCGAGGCCCCGCCGTACCGTCCCGCGCTGCCGCAGCAGTCCCGGCAGCCGGAGGCCCTGCCGCCGGCCGGTCCCGGGGACGGCCGTACGCCGCTGTACGACACCCTGGAGACGAACTGGTTCCACGGTCCGGGCCAGGGCGGCCAGCAGCCGCCCGCCGAACCGCAGGCGCCGGCCGCTCCGGACTCCTCCGATGTGCCGGTCCCGCCCATGCCTCGGCGTGGTGCGGCCGACCCCTCGGTCACCAGCTCGTGGCGGGCCTCGCCCAACGACGAGCTCGTACGCCAGGCCGAACGGGTCAAGAAGCCCGCCGCCGGCGGGGTCACCACTTCCGGGCTGCCCCGCCGTGTTCCCCGCGCCAATTTGGTTCCGGGGACCGCACAGCAGCAGAATCACCAGTCCGGACCACAGGTTTCGCGCGCGCCCGATGACGTGCGCGGTCGTCTGACCAATCTCCGCCGGGGCATCCAGCAGGGTCGGCAGGCCAACAACGGCCCGCAGACCGGCAGTATCCATCTCGGCCCCACTCACCAGCAGGAGCGTTAGTTGAGCCCCATGAGTCAGGCCGCGCAGAATCTGAACTGGCTGATCACCAACTTCGTGGACAACACCCCAGGCGTTTCCCACACGGTGGTGGTCTCCGCGGATGGCCTGCTGCTGGCGATGTCCGAAGGTTTCCCGCGCGACCGCGCCGACCAGCTCGCGGCGGTCGCGTCGGGTCTCACCTCGCTGACCGCGGGTGCGTCCCGGATCTTCGAGGGCGGCGCCGTCAGTCAGACGGTTGTGGAGATGGAGAGGGGATTCCTCTTCCTCATGTCCATCTCCGACGGTTCGTCACTGGCCGTTCTGGCCCACCCGGACGCCGACATCGGTCTGGTCGGGTACGAAATGGCCCTCCTGGTCGACCGTGCGGGCACCGTCCTCACGCCCGACCTCCGCGCCGAACTCCAAGGAAGTCTGCTCCACTAGGCGGCCATCCAGCGGATTCACGACACGATCCCCCCAGGTAATGCCCATAACCCTCACCCGTCAGGCCGCTTTAGTCCCCTCACCGGCCCCTTGCAGACGGCAAGCCGAGAACCTGCTGTCACGCCCGGAGGATTCATGACCCCGCCACCCGCCTCACCCGATCCGTACGGCGCACTGCACCACGCGTCGTACGACGGGGAAGGCGACCAGCCGCTGGTTCGTCCTTATGCCATGACCGGCGGCCGGACCCGGCCGCGCTACCAGCTCGCGATAGAGGCACTGGTCAGCACGACGGCAGACCCCGCGCACCTGGGGACCCTGCTCCCCGAGCACCAGCGGATCTGCCACCTCTGCCGTGAGGTCAAGTCGGTGGCGGAGGTGTCGGCGCTGCTGTCGATGCCGCTCGGCGTCGCCCGGATCCTGGTGGCGGACCTGGCGGAAGCCGGCATGGTGGCCATCCACCAGCCGGGCAACGGAGAGGCCGGCGGCGCGCCGGATGTGACACTGCTCGAAAGGGTGCTCAGTGGACTTCGCAAGCTCTAGCGGCGGTACGGGCCGCGCCACCACCTCGGCGAAGATCGTGGTGGCGGGCGGCTTCGGCGTGGGTAAGACCACGTTTGTCGGTGCCGTTTCGGAGATCAACCCGCTGCGCACCGAAGCCGTGATGACGTCCGCCTCGGCGGGCATCGACGACCTGACCCACACCGGGGACAAGACCACCACGACGGTGGCCATGGACTTCGGACGCATCACCCTGGACCAGGACCTGATCCTGTACCTCTTCGGCACACCCGGCCAGGACCGCTTCTGGTTCATGTGGGACGACCTGGTCCGCGGCGCCATCGGCGCCGTCGTCCTCGTCGACACCCGCCGCCTCGCCGACTGCTTCCCCGCCGTCGACTACTTCGAGAACAGCGGGCTCCCCTTCGTCATCGCCCTCAACGGCTTCGACGGACACCAGCCCTACACCCCCGACGAAGTACGCGAAGCACTCCAGATCGGACCCGACGCCCCCATCATCACGACGGACGCCCGGCACCGGGCCGACGCCAAGAGCGGCCTGATCACCCTCGTCGAGCACGCGCTGATGGCACGCCTGAAGTAGTTCTTCCCCCAAGCACAAGTCGATATCGGCATACGGAAGTTGCCGTAGTCACACGGGGGCGGCCTGTGTCGTTTGACACGATCCGCCCCCGTGTTCATAACGTTTCGAGAGAGAATTGACTCCACGCCGCCACCCGACGCATCCATTCGGTGCCACTGCGCTCACATGAGCCCCGCCTTTTGACGGGGCTCGTTCTTTATGCCCGTTTTATCTGAGGTATGGGCCACTCGGAATCGCTGGTTCCGACTGTTTGGAACGGGACCGGTCCCCGTGCTGCAATTCGACGAACTCCCCAGTAGGACCGCCCTGAACGAATAATCCGGCACAGCGTAGGTGCCGACGCCGAGAGGTTGTTGGTCGAGTGAGGCGAAGCAACGAGGGCTCCGCGGCGCAGCCCGAGCGGGGCAACTTCACCCCGCCGTCGCGCGCTGTGCCGTCCCCCGCGGACGGGCCCGGCACGGAGCCCACCGGTGATGGCAGCACCAGCCGGATGTCCCCGCGCAACTGGCGGGTGGCCACCCGGCTGAACGCGATCCTCCTGATCCCGGTGCTGGTCGGCCTCGTCATGGGCGGCTTCCAGGTGAAGGGCTCCATCGACACCTGGAGCGAGGCGCAGGACGCGGAGAAGACCGCGGTCGTCGTGCGCGCCGCGTCCGACTACGGACAGGCGCTCCTGAACGAGCGGGACCTCACCGCCGAGCCGCTGCTCTCGGGCGAACGTGACGCCGATGTGGTCGAACAGACCCGGGCCACCACGGACGAAGCCGCGCGGAAGTTCGACGACGCGGTGAAGGGGATGCCCGCGAAGCCGGGCCTGGAGCGCCGTCTGAAGCTCTTCAAGGCCGAGGAGCCCAAACTCCCCGAGCTTCGCAAAGCCGCCTACGCGGGTGCCCTGGACCCGGTGAAGACCGAAGAGGGCTACACCGAGGTCCAGCACTCGCTCATGCAGTTCGCCAACGAGCTCGGCCTCGGCACCGGCAACATCACCAGTTACGGCCGTACGGTCTACGCGATCGAGCTGTCCAAGGCTGCAGAATCGCTTCAGCGCTCGATCGGCATGCACCTTCTGGTGCGCCCGAGCAAGAAGCCCAGTACCTACGACGAACAGGTCAAGGCCTTCGGCTCGTACAACTACCTGGAGCAGATCGCGCTGGGCGAGTTCAATTCCGGGGGCACCCAGGACGACGTCGACCGGCTCAAACAGGTCATGGCCGGCAAGGCGGCCGACGGCGCCAAGCAGCTCAAGGCGGCCAAGGAGCAAGCCGAGGCCGCCGGTGAGCCCTTCGTCGCCCCGCCGAGCATCGACGGCTCGGTCTTCGACGGCATGGCCCGGGAGATCGGCCGCGGGCAGGACCCCGAGGAGCTGGCGGCCAAGGGCATCACGCCCGCGACCTGGATGGCCGCGGCGACCGCGAAGTTCGAGGGGTACGCCACCGTCGAGGACGAGCTGGTCGCCAAGGCGGTGGACGAGGCCGCGAGCATCTCCTCCGACGCCAAGACCGACGCCATCGTCAACGGCCTCATCGTCGTCATCGCGCTGCTGGCCGCCTTCATCCTGGCCGGGCTCATGGCCCGCCAGATGAGCCGCTCCATGCGCCGGCTGCGTACCGCCGCCTTCTCCATTGCCGAGCAGCGGCTGCCCTCCCTCGTCGACCAGCTCTCGCGCACCGACCCGGGCCGGGTCGACACCCGGGTGCAGCCGATCCCGATCACCACGCAGGACGAGATCGGCGAGGTCGCCCGCGCCTTCGACCAGGTGCACCGCGAGGCCGTCCGGCTCGCCGCCGAGCAGGCCATGCTGCGGGGCAACGTCAACGCGATCTTCACGAACCTCTCGCGCCGCAACCAGTCGCTCATCGAGGGACAGCTGACCCTCATCACCGACCTGGAGAACAACGAGGCCGATCCGGACCAGCTGGAGAGCCTCTTCAAGCTGGACCACCTGGCCACCCGTATGCGCCGCAACGGTGAGAACCTCCTCGTCCTCGCGGGCGAGGAGCCCGGCCGCCGCTGGAACCAGCCGGTTCCCCTGGTGGACGTCCTGCGGGCCGCCTCCTCCGAGGTGGAGTCCTACGAGCGCATCCAGCTGACGGGCGTACCGGAGAGCGAGATCCACGGCCAGGCCGTCACCGACCTCGTGCACCTGCTGGCCGAGCTGCTGGAGAACGCCACCACGTTCTCCTCGCCGCAGACGAAGGTCAAGGTCACCGCGACCCGGCTGCCCGACGGCCGGGTCATGGTCGAGATCCACGACAAGGGCATCGGCCTCACCGCCGAGGACTTCGCCGACATCAACCACAAGCTGGCCAACCCGCCGACCGTGGACGCCGCGGTGTCGCAGCGCATGGGCCTGTTCGTGGTCGGCCGGCTGGCCGACCGGCACGGGATCCGGGTCCAGTTGCGCCCCTCGGGCGAGCAGGCCGGGACCACCTCGCTGGTCATGCTGCCGGACGCCATCACCCACGGTGGCGGTGGCGAACCGGGCTCCGGTCAGGACGACTTCACCGTCTCCTCGATCATCCCCGAGCAGCAGCAGCCGGCCTTCGAGCCGGCGCCGCAGCAGGCCCCGATGCGCACGGCGGCGGAGCTCGGCTTCGACGACTCGCGCTACGAGGCCCCGGCGGACCCGGGTCAGCTGGACCCGGTCAACCGCTCGCTGATGCGCGAGGAGCGCAGGGCTGCCCTGGAGGCCCAGGCGGGCCCGGGCGGCCCGTTCGGCGACAACTCCCGGGAACAGCAGGGCTACGCGCAGGAGCCGTACGCGGGCGAACCGCACGGCGGTCAGCAGCAACAGGGTTACGCCGGCGATCGCTACGGCCAGGACCAGTTCGGGCAGCAGCAGGCGCAGCAGCCGTACCAGGAGACGTACCAGCAGCAGTACGGTGCCGGGGACGGTTACGCGCAGCAGCGGGATCAGCAGGCGCAGCAGCACCCGGGAGACGGTTATCCGGAATCGGCATATGCCGATCAGCAGGCGCAGCAGGCTCCGTACGCCGACCCGTACGCGGCTTCGCCGGACCAGTCCCACCAGGATGATTGGCCTGTTCAGAGTGGTTTCCAGAACACTTATGAGCCGATCGCGCCCGCCGAATCGGAATCTGTTCCGAGCACGCCCGCAGAGCCTTCGGAGCGCGTAGGCTTCGACCGTCCGGGGCCCACCCCGAACGTCGGCCACGAGCTGACCGAAGCCGGTCTGCCGCGCCGCGGCGCTCAGCAGCACTGGCAGCCCGGCCCCGGCGGCCGCGGCAACGACCAGCCCGATCCGACTCCGGGGCCCCCGCCGCAGCAGGAACAGCGGCAGGACCCGCAGGCGGACGGGGACGGCACCGACGACTGGCGCTCGACGAACGACGAGCGCTGGGAGCGGGCCGAGAAGCTCCGTGAGCCGAAGGCCGGCGGAATCACCCCCTCCGGCCTCCCCCGGCGCGTGCCCAAGGCCAACTTGGTCGAGGGCACGGCGGAGCAGACCCAGCAGGGCGGCCCACAGGTCTCCCGCGCGCCCGAGGACGTCCGGGGCAGGTTGAGCAACCTGCGGCGGGGGATCCTGCGGGGACGCAGCGAGGGTTCGGACACCAGTACCACCTACCACCAGGAGCGTTAGTGTGAGCCCGATGAGCCAGGCGGCGCAGAATCTCAACTGGTTGATCACCAATTTCGTGGACAACACCCCCGGGGTGTCGCACACGGTGGTGGTCTCCGCCGACGGACTCCTGCTGGCGATGTCCGAGGGTTTCCCGCGCGACCGTGCCGACCAGCTGGCGGCCGTCGCCTCCGGTCTGACGTCGCTGACCGCGGGCGCCTCGCGGATCTTCGAGGGCGGCGCCGTGAATCAGACCGTTGTGGAGATGGAGCGTGGATTCCTCTTCATCATGTCCATCTCCGACGGATCCTCACTCGCTGTTCTGGCCCACCCGGACGCCGATATCGGTCTGGTTGGGTATGAAATGGCCCTTCTCGTGGACCGTGCGGGCAGTGTCCTGACTCCGGACCTCCGCGCCGAACTCCAGGGAAGTCTTCTTAACTAGCAGACAGACAGTGCGTTTCTCGCCACCGCGCCATAAAGTGCGGTGGCGCGGCCCCACTGGGATCGGTGACCGGCAGTCGGAGGAGGAAACGTGGCAGCACCCACAGGCGGGCACCCCTACAACGGTGACCAGAGGGTTCCGGGTGAGCACGGTGACAACCGTTTCGGCTTCCCTGCCGCATCTGGTGGACAGGGCCCAGGCCAGTACCAGCCATACCAGGAGCCGCAGCACCACCAGCAGCAGCAGGGTACTCACGGCGCGCAGGGGTCCGAGTGGCCCCCGCAGCAGCAGCCGGGGGCGGGGTGGCCGCAGCAGCCGCAGCAGCCGCAGCAGCCCCAGCGGTACGACGCACCCCAGCAGCCGCGTAGTCAGCCGGTGCAGCAGCGGCGGGCTCACGAGCCCGCCCAGCCCGCCGCGCACAACCCGCTGGTCCGTCCGTACGCCATGACCGGCGGCCGGACCCGACCGCGTTACCAGCTCGCCATCGAGGCGCTGGTCAGCACCACGGCCGATCTGTCCCGGCTGCAAGGGCAGTTGCCCGAGCACCAGCGGATCTGCCGGCTCTGCATCGAGATCAAGTCGGTGGCCGAGATCTCGGCCCTTTGCTCGATCCCCCTCGGCGTTGCCCGGATCCTCGTCGCCGACCTGGCCGAGGCCGGGCTCGTCGCTATTCATCAGCCCGGCGGCGACGAGGCCGCCGGCGGCCAGCCAGATGTGACACTGCTCGAAAGGGTGCTCAGTGGACTTCGCAAGCTCTAGCGGCGGAGCGGCCCGCTCCACTACCTCGGCGAAGATCGTGGTGGCAGGGGGCTTCGGCGTGGGTAAGACCACGTTTGTCGGTGCCGTTTCGGAGATCAACCCGCTGCGCACCGAAGCCGTGATGACGTCCGCCTCGGCGGGCATCGACGACCTGACCCACACCGGGGACAAGACCACCACGACGGTGGCCATGGACTTCGGACGCATCACCCTGGACCAGGACCTGATCCTGTACCTCTTCGGCACACCCGGCCAGGACCGCTTCTGGTTCATGTGGGACGACCTGGTCCGCGGCGCCATCGGCGCCGTCGTCCTCGTCGACACCCGCCGCCTCGCCGACTGCTTCCCCGCCGTCGACTACTTCGAGAACAGCGGGCTCCCCTTCGTCATCGCCCTCAACGGCTTCGACGGACACCAGCCCTACACCCCCGACGAAGTACGCGAAGCACTCCAGATCGGACCGGACACCCCGATCCTGACGACGGACGCCCGGCACCGCGCGGACGCCAAGAGCGCGCTCATCACGCTGGTCGAGCACGCCCTGATGGCGCGGCTGCGCTAGGACACCGGTCGTACGTGGAAGGGCCCCGCACTCCTCGGAGTGCGGGGCCCTTCCACGTACGGTCCCGAGGGGGTCAGCCCTGCCAGCTGTGCGGGGCGCGGAAGCCGGGCGTGCGCTCCAGGCGCCGCCAGCCGGCGGTGTCACGGCCGCGGTGGGCGGGGGCGGTGGGCTGGGCGGCGGCGCGGGCCATCAGGACGGCGGTGATGGCCGCCAGCTCCTCGGGGTCGGCGTGACCCTTCTCGACGCGCAGGACGGACTCGGCGGACGTCGGGCTCATGGTGGGGTGTCTCCGTCTTCTCGGCAGGATGTCGTGGACCGTGCGGCGGATCGCGCCGCTGCGGAGGAGGACTACTGCGGGGGGTTGCCGTGCTTGCGGGACGGCAGGTCGGCGTGCTTGTTGCGGAGCATGGCGAGCGAGGCGATGAGCACCTCGCGGGTCTCGGCGGGGTCGATGACGTCGTCGACGAGGCCGCGCTCGGCCGCGTAGTAGGGGTGCATCAGCTCGGCCTTGTACTCCTTGACCATGCGGGTGCGCATGGCTTCGGGGTCCTCGGCGTCGGCGATCTGCCGGCGGAAGATGACGTTGGCCGCGCCCTCGGCGCCCATCACCGCGATCTCGTTGGTGGGCCAGGCGTAGGTGAGGTCGGCCCCGATGGACTGGGAGTCCATGACGATGTACGCGCCTCCGTAGGCCTTCCGCAGGATCAGGGAGATCCGCGGCACGGTGGCGTTGCAGTAGGCGTAGAGCAGCTTCGCTCCGTGGCGGATGATCCCACCGTGCTCCTGGTCCACGCCCGGCAGGAAGCCGGGGACGTCCAGAAGAGTGATGATCGGGATGTTGAAAGCGTCGCACATCTGGACGAAACGCGCGGCCTTCTCGGAGGCCTCGATGTCCAGCACGCCCGCCAGTGACTGCGGCTGGTTGGCGACGATGCCGACGACCTGGCCGTCCAGGCGGGCCATCGCGCAGATGATGTTGCGGGCCCAGCGCTCGTGGATCTCCAGGTAGTCGCCGTCGTCGACGAGCTCCTCGATCACCTTGTGCATGTCGTACGGGCGGTTGCCGTCGGCCGGGACGAGGTCCAGCAGGACGTCGCCGCGCCGGTCGGCGGGGTCGTCGCTGTCGACGGTCGGCGGGTTCTCGCGGTTGTTGGAGGGCAGCATCCCGATGAGGTAGCGGACATCGGCGATGCAGGTCTCCTCGTCGTCGTACGCGAAGTGCGCGACGCCCGAGGTCTCGGCGTGCACGTCCGCGCCGCCGAGTCCGTTCTGGGTGATCTCCTCGCCGGTGACCGCTTTCACGACGTCCGGTCCGGTGATGAACATCTGCGAGGTCTCACGGACCATGAACACGAAGTCGGTCAGCGCGGGGCTGTAGGCCGCGCCGCCCGCGCACGGGCCGAGCATCACGCTGATCTGCGGGATCACACCGGACGCGCGGGTGTTGCGCTGGAAGATGCCGCCGTAGCCGGCGAGCGCCGAGACGCCCTCCTGGATACGGGCCCCGGCGCCGTCGTTCAGCGACACCAGCGGAGCACCGGCCGAGATGGCCATGTCCATGATCTTGTGGATCTTCGTGGCGTGCGCCTCGCCCAGCGCCCCGCCGAAGATCCGGAAGTCGTGCGCGTAGACGAAGACCGTGCGGCCCTCGACCGTGCCCCAGCCGGTGATGACACCGTCGGTGTACGGCTTCTTCGCCTCCAGGCCGAAACCGGTCGCCCGGTGCCGGCGCAGCTGCTCGACCTCCTTGAACGAACCCGGATCGAGCAGCAGCTCGATCCGCTCCCGGGCGGTCAGCTTCCCTTTGGCGTGCTGCGCCTCGGTCGCCCGCTCGCTCGGTCCGCGCCGCGCCTGCTCGCGCAGGGCCAGCAGTTCGGCCACCCGGCCTCGGGCGTCGCTCGGCTCGCCCTGGGTCTCGTCCACAACGGTCATGTACTGACCCTACGAACACCGACCCAGAAATCGTGCCGTCGACTCCGTACAGTCTCCTGCCCGGTTTCGTGGTGGGAGTGAACAGAACCAGATCGCCGTGCGCGCGATCCACCAGCGAAACGCCGCTTTCGGTTGTGAAGACTCCACAAGCGGAGGGTGTGCCGTGGGCCACATGCTCTGAGGGGGCCCGCAAGGGCCCCCTCAGTATGACGCGGCAGATGACCTCTGCCGTTCACCGTGCCCGGGGAGCCGGGCGGACGGCGGTCAGCCTCCGCAGTGGAAGCGGGCATCGCCCCAATCGGCGTGGTCGTTGCCGTTGCCGTCGCCGCTGTCCTGGACGATCAGCTCGACGTACTTCGCGCCGGTGACGTCGGCGGTGAGCTTCCAGGCGGGGTCGGCCGCCCCCAGCACCGGTGACGCCGCCTTCTCCGTGCCGTCCGCGGTGACCGAGAACCGCACACTGCCCCGGGTGGTCTGGACGTCGTCCACGCCCACCTCGGCGGTGAAGGAGGTGCACTTCCCGCCCAGGTAGTACCGGATCTTCGCCGGGGCGTGCGTGCCCAGGCCCTTGGCGTAGGCGACGCCGCCGATCTTCAGGGGGCCGCCGTCACCGGCCCCGGACTCTCCGTTGGAGCGGTCGCGTTCGACCGGGCCCCAGCCGTTCTGCGAGGCGGTCCAGTCGAGGTCGCCGGCCCAGCTGTCCGCGGTGGGCGGCGGCGGAAGCGTACGGACGGAGGTTCCCGCGCCGAGCGTCCTGGCTGCTCCCCCGACGGTGTACGTGGCCTTCGCGTCCAGCGCGTACGTGTCGTAGGGGGCGTCGACCGGCGGGGTGACCCGCCAGCTGCCGGTGGCCTTCGCGCCCGGGGCGACCGAGTCGAAGGCGACCGCGCCCACGGGTTCGGCCCTCCAGCCCTCGGGCACGGTCAGTGCGAGCTGCACGCCGGTGGCGGCGCTCGCCTCGTCGTTGCCGAAGGTCGCCTTCACCGTGTTCGGGGCTCCCGGCTCCAGCGTCTCGGCGTCGGCGGCCACGCCGAGCCTGCCGCAGACCGCCTCCTGTCCGGCGGGGGCCGGTCCGAGGTCGGTCACGGTGAAGCCGTCGAGCACGAAGTCCGCGCCCTCGGGTGCTCCGGGCAGCTTCCGCAGCCCGGTCCAGGTGTCGCCGCAGCCCGCGGTGAGCGTCCGGCTGAACTTCCCGGTGGTGCGCTGCTGCCCGATCGGGGTGGCCCGGGTCTCGGTCGAGGCGGCCTCGCCGTCGGCGGCCCGGTCGTAGCCCTCCACCCAGCTGTAGGCCCCGGCGTGGCTGGACTGGTAGTCGAACGCGATCTCGTACCGGTGTCCGTCCTTCAGCGGGACGGTCCAGGGGGCGGTGCGGTAGACGAGCCCGGTGTTCTCCTCGTGGGCCTTGAGGGACTCCTTCCCGCCGAGCACGTCGTCGATGAGCTTCCCGTTCCAGCCGGACTGGGTGTACGGGGCGTGGAGCTGCGAAATGCTGGTGCGGGGGTCGGTGGAGCCGCCCGCGTCGCCCTTGAGGAAGGGGCCCCAGCCCTGGTCGACGGCCTCGAAGTCCTCGTACGCCACCGTGCCGGTGCGGGTCGCGGGGGCGTTCTCGACGATCCGTACGTCATCGGCGCGGACCTTCGCCGTGGAGTCCGCCGCCGCCTCGATGCGGAGGGTGGTGCGACCGTTCGCGGGGGCGGTGAAGTTGACCTTGGCGCGCTGGAAGGAGGTGCCGTGCCAGTCGGAAGCGGCGACGTGGTCCTTCGCTGTGGAGCGCTCGACGGCGACCGCCTTCCCGCCCGCGCTCAACACCGTACGACGGCTCGCGCCGGGCTCGACCTCGATCAGGGCGGAGGCGGTGTAGCGCTTGCCGGGCTTGAGTCCGGTGACGGTCTGGGAGAGCGCGGCCGGGCCCGATCCGGAGAGCTCGGCGCTGTTGCGGCCCTGCTCGTCGGTGTCACGGGCGGCGGTACCGGTCTTCGTCCAGCCCTTCAGGCCACGGTCGTTGAAGCCGGGGTCCTTCAGCCCGGTCCCCTTCCCCCAGGCGGCCTCCTTCTCCTTCGGCGCACGGTCGGGGTAGAGGACGTAGGCCTGTCCGGCGGTGGCGGTGAGGGTGATCCTCCCGTTCGCCGGGCGGACGGTGGCGACCTTCTTCCGGCCGTTGTCGGACAGCTCGTAGACGGTGTACGGACCCTTGCCGGGCACCTCCCAGCTGCTGGTGGCACCGGTCTCGCTGTAGTGGTAGAGCTTCTTGCCGCCGTCCCACGGCAGCAGGTAGTCGGTGCCGCTGAGCACCTTGCGGCCCTGGTCGTAGAAGGTCCGCTTCCCGTCCTCGACCGTGCCGCGCACCCCGCCGGTGAAGGTGATGTCGTTGCCGTCCCAGCGGGTGATCCGCTGCTGCTGGAGGTACTTCGCGGGCAGGTTCTTCTGCCAGATGTTGGCGGTGAAGGCGTTCCAGTCGGTCTCGCCGGTCCAGCCCTCGAAGTCCTCCAGGGCGGTCTGGCCGAGGACCGGGTGGTTGTTCCAGATGTCCTTCTCGCCGTTGCGGATGAACCGGATGATCTGCGAGTTCAGGCCCTTGTTGGTGGCCCCGCCGTAGTTGAGGTCGTTGGCCCAGTGCGACCAGAGCGAGGCGCGTTCGAACTTGTCGGCCCACTCGGTGCCTACGGTCCAGCCCTGCTTCTGTACGGCCTGGATCGTCTTGTCGGCGATCCAGCCGTGGCTGTAGTAGACGTCGATGTAGAGGAAGTCGAGGTTCTCGTCGGTCTCGTCGCGCAGTTGCTGGAAGCGCTTGGCCAGGTCGCCGCTGTTGATGTCGCGGCGCTGGTCGATGTAGTAGCTCTGGTTGAGCCAGTTCCAGCCGGGCTTCGTCTTGTCGACGAGCT
The DNA here is from genome assembly GCF_040638385.1 of Streptomyces sp. NPDC026589. Taxonomy (NCBI): domain Bacteria; kingdom Bacillati; phylum Actinomycetota; class Actinomycetes; order Kitasatosporales; family Streptomycetaceae; genus Streptomyces; species Streptomyces sp. NPDC026589. The sequence goes on along the minus strand of NZ_JBEZYG010000006.1, from coordinate 183,549 downwards.
GCTCGGAGAAGGCCTTGGCCTCCGGGTAGGACTCGGTGGCGTTCACATGGACGCCGAAGTCGGCGCCCCACTTCTCGCCGTCCTTGAGCAGGGTGTTGAGGTCCTTCAGCCCTCCGGCCCGCTTGTTGTAGTTGCCGCCGTAGTCCGGGTGGGCGGAGTCGTGGCCCTCGGAGCCGTACCCCTTGAGGACGGCGAGCTGGCCGAGGCCGTCGGTGGTCTTCGAGATCCGCTTGACGTCGTCGAGGGTGCGCAGGAACGGGTGGGTGGCCTGGCTGGCGAAGTTGAACGGGATGTGGGTGACGACCCGCTTCGCGGTGTCCTCGCTGCCCGGCGCGGTGACGCCGATGGTGCGGAAGGCGACGGCCCCGTCCTGCCAGTCGACGGCCTGGTCGCCGTTGGCGTCGGGGGTGACGACGACCTTGGCCCACGGCAGGTTCTCGCCGCTCTCGGGCTTCGGCGCGCCCTCGCCCCGGTAGGTCCACTGGCCGGACCAGACGCCGACCCGGACGCCGCCCTCCTCGGTGCGCGCCTGGTGCCAGAAGCGGGCGTCGTCGCCGCCGGTGGCCCCGGCGGGCTTGTCGTACGAGGAGTTGGACTCGATCGCCGCGGCGAGCGAGCCGTTGTTGAGGATCGCGTAACTGGCCCCGACGGGCGCGGAGTCGGGCTTCGTCTCCCCGGTGATCCTCGCGAAGACGTCGGCGGTGCGGGTGGAGTCCGGGTCGAGCTTCGTGAACGCGGTGGCGGCCCCGGCCTCGGCGGAGCCGACCGAGATCAGGTCGTGCCCGGGAATGTCGATGGTCCCGACCCGGAAGGCCGCGGTGTCGCGGACGGCGGTCACCCGGAACGTGGTGGCCCGCCCGGAGACGGTGAGCGAGGCGTCGATCTCGACGCCCGGCAGGGAGTCGAAGGCGAGCGTGTAGCGGGCGGCGGAGCGGGTGACCTTCGGCTTGCCCTTGAGCTTCACCGGACGGGCGGTCCCGTTGAGGGTGACGGCGGTGACCGGCCGGACGCTGCCGAGCAGCTGCTCGCCGCTCGCCCGGTCGGTGTACGACAGGACGCGGGGGAAGTCGTCGGCGACGGCGACGGCGAGCCGGTCGGATCCGATGACGGAGGAGTCGGCGGACTCCCCCGTCCCGGCCGGGGCGGGGGACGGATCGGCGGCTGCGGCGGGGAGGGCGGTCCCGTTGAGCGCCAGGACGGCTGCTGAGGCCGCGGCGATCAGGCCGGGGCGAGGGAATCTTGGCGACATGGCCCCTGAGTAGTCGCCGTGTCCGGACATCGTCAACGAACTTCGGCTCCGGGGGCCGACTCCGTCCAACAACCCCGGTGCGTTAGTCCAAGTCAGGACGGTGCGGGGCAGGCCGGGACCTCGTTCACCTCTTGGCCGTCGGCACCTCCGGGCGGTCACGGTTCGCACCCGCTCGGTTCCGGCAAGTACCGCTTCGGGGCGTCGAGTTGTGAAGACTCGGCATTTTTGAGAGCGCTCTCAGTCACAAGTCTTGACGCTCGTTCCGCGCCTCGCGAGAGTGGTGCGCACCGCAGGCACCCCCACGGTCCCGCGCCACCCCCCACCACCCGCCTGCGGCCCCCCACCACCTCGGGAGTCCCCTCGTGATCTCACGCCGAATGTTCCTGACCGGCGCCGCCGCCTCGGCCGCGGCGCTCACGTACCCCGCCTGGGGCACCGCTCTGAGCCCCCGCGCCTCCGCGGCCCCCGCGACCTGCGAACTGGCCCTGGAGAACAAGTCGTTGCCGGGCACGGTGCACGCGTATGTGACCGGCCACGAGCTGGGCACCGACCGCTGGGTGCTGCTCAAGCCGGACGGCGGCGTCTACCGCCCCGATTCGCCCGGCGCTCCGCAGACGCCGCTGCCCGTCGACTGCGCGATCCCGCTCAAGGGCGCGGGCGCGGGTCCGGTCGTGCTGACCCTGCCGCAGATGTACGGGGCGCGGGTCTACTTCGTCCGCGACGACAAGCTGGACTTCTACCTCAACCCGGGCCCCTCGCTGGTGGAGCCCGCCTTCGCGACGCCCACGGACCCCAATTACGGGCGCACCTGGTCGTTCTGCGAGTTCACCTTCAACACGGAGCAGCTGTACTCCAACATCAGCTACGTGGACCTGATCACCGCCCTTCCGATCGGGATCACGCTGGAGGGCGACGGGACGCACGTGGTCGCGCCGCACCCGGAGGGAGCGGTGCAGCGGATCGCGGACGACCTCACCGCCCAGGCCGCCGCCGACGGGCAGCCGTGGGACAAGCTGATCACCCGGAGCGACGACGGCGGCGTCCTGCGGGTCGTCTCGCCGCAGAACGTCATGGCCCCGTACTTCGACCGGCCCGCCGAGATGCCGTTCCGGGACCTGTTCACCGCGCAGATCGACGAGGTCTGGGAGAAGTACCGCTCCGAGGACCTGCGCATCGACCTCCAGGGCGGCCGGGGCACGCTGGCCGGCCGGGTCAGCGGGGACACGCTGACCTTCGAGGGCGGCCACACCTTCGTCAAGCCGCAGACGAAGGACATCTTCACCTGCAACCACGGCCCGTTCACCAACAACCCGGGCGACTCCGACGACAAGAAGGCGATCCTGGCCCGGCTGGCGGCGGGCTTCAACCGCTCGATCATGCTGAGTCACCCGAGCCAGCCGAACGGGACGTCGACGGCGGACTACTACAAGGGAACGGTCACCAACCACTGGTCCCGGGTGGTCCACGCGAACAGCCCGATCGGTTACGCGTTCCCCTACGACGACGTCCGCCCGGACGGCGAGCCGGACGTCTCGGGCGCTGCGCACGACGGGAACCCGCGCCGCTTCACGGTGAGCGTGGGCTCCTGACGCCCGCCCGGTAGGCATGTGTGCCCCCGCCCCCTGTCCCTTCGGGCGGGGGCACACTCCTGCCCGACCGACACCTTCGGGCCATCCGATACATCATCAATTGACATGGTGTGTGGCGTTCTTGACTTCGTTCCGGTACCTCGGGACCGTTCCGTATGCGAACGAACCGACTCCCCCGCCGCGTGCTCGCGGCCGTCGCCGCCGGATTCCTGCTCACCGCAGCGGCTCCGGCGCACGCCGCCCCCGCCCCACCGCCCTCCCCCGCCCCGCAGGCCCCGCAGGCCCCGCAGGCCCCCGGGGCGCACGGCCTGCGCGCCTTCCAGCAGAGCTACGGCCTGCCCGCGACCGGCCGGGTGGACACCGCCACCGCGCAGCTGCTCAGGTCGGCCCCGGACAGCGAGCTGCGCGTGTTCTTCGCCGCCGCGGCCGACCTCGGCCCGGAGCAGCTCGCCCACGCCCGGACGGTCATCGGCGTCGGGAAGGGGGCGGAGCTTCCCGAGGAGGCCCAGGTCATCGCGCTGATGACGGCCATGCAGGAGTCGAAGTTCGTCAACTACACGTCTCCGGTCGACCATGACTCGCTCGGCGTCTTCCAGCAGCGTCCCAGCATGGGCTGGGGCACGCCGGCACAGATCACCCATGTGCCGACCGCGTCGAAGTCCTTCTACGGGCTGCCTTCGCCGAGCGCCAATCCGGGGCTGCTCCAGATCGACGGCTGGGAGTCGATGGAGCCCGGCGACGTGTGCCAGGCGGTCCAGCGGTCCGCGCACCCGGACCGGTACGCGCAGTGGGAGGACTTCGCCCGGGACCTGCTGGAGCAGGAGGGCCCGGACGCCGACCCGATCCCGTAGGGCCGGAAGGCCCTGTCCCGCAACACCGGAATACCCGGTTCCATGTGGCGGTGGGGGTCGCCCCGGTGGGGGCGACCCCTGGGCTTTTGCCGTCAGCAGCCGCCGCAGTTGTAGTACGTCACGTCCCAGTGGTTGCCCTCGTCCGCGTAGATGTTGCCGGAGCCGGACCGGTACTGGCGCGCGCCGTCGCCCCGCGTGCCGATGTAGGTGAAGGTGCCGGTGACGTAGTTGTTCAGACAGGTGCTCTTGCCGAAGTCGAGCTTGTAGCCGTTCCAGTGGGAGTACGTGCCGCCGGCGTGCCCGGTCTCCGTACCACCGGTGATGTTGAGCGCGCAGCCGGTGGCGCTCTTGAGGGTCTGCGCACCCTGGGCGCTCGTCAGCATGAGCTGGTCGAAGGACGTGCACGTGGGGACGTTCCGGTTGGAGCAGCCACCGGAGGACGACCAGGTCACCCCGGACGAGCTGAACCGGGAGGTCGCCTGCGCGTGGGTCAGCTTGGTCACGGCGTGCGCCTCGGTGGCGCCGCTGCCGAGAGCGCCGATGCCGGGCGCGAAGAGGGCGCCGAGGACGAGGGCCAGGGCGGTGAGGGCGGAGCGGAGTCGTGGACGGGTCACCATGGGGGGGGATTCCTCCTGCTCATGACGAATCAGTGGGCTTGCGGGCACGGGGCCACGCGCGCCGGGCAGGGAGATAGTGCCCGAGTTCTACGCGCGTCCGCCAGAGGGCGCGACACCTCGGCCTCTGGGGGCATCCGGGGGTGGCGGGCCCCGCGTCACCGCGACCGGGTGTCACGGCCGCCCCCGCCGGCCGACCGGATACTCGCACAGCGAGCCAGTGGATCACGTTAACGTTCCCCGATGACAGAGATACAACTACGCCCCGACGTGGGCCCGCCCGACAGTGGCTCCGACGAGAGGGCGACGCTGCTCGCCTTCTTGGACTACGTCCGCGACGCGGTGATCTCAAAGGCGCGGGGCCTTGACGCCAGGCAGGGACGTACACCCGGCGTGCCGTCGGGGACCAGTGTTCTCGGCCTGGTCAAGCACCTGACCGCGGCGGAGCTCTACTGGTTCACCTGGGCCTTCGAGGGTGCCGATATCGAGCATCCGGACTTCGGCATGGATCTCGCCGAGACGGACAGCGCGGCCGGTCTCCTCGCCGCTTATCGCCGCGCCATCGAGCGGTCCAACGAGATCATCGAGCACTGTGACGACTTGAGTCAGCCGTGTGCTCGATCGGGCGGCAAGGCGGCCGTCGTGCGATCGATGCGATGGGTCCTGATACACATGATCGAAGAGACGGCTCGCCACGCGGGTCACGCCGACATCCTCCGCGAGCAGGCCGACGGTTCCATCGGCAGGTAGTTGCCGCGCGCCACCCGAGCGGGCTCAGCCGTTTGCATCGACCCGCGAGCTTGCTCACCGTGTCTCGTCGCTACGGCACGGCGCCTCGCGGCGGTCCATGCGCGCCCGGTGGTCCACCGGGTCGAGCTTCGATGCCCGCCCGTCCGCCCATCCGTCCGCCCGAAGATGGAACGAGAGGCCTCAGGGGTGCCCGGAGTGGGGGCGTACGCGGCTTCGGCGGGGCCGCGGCCGCGTTCCGGGCACGGTCCGCGGCCCGCCTGGCCGACTGCTTCCCGGCACGCTCCCACCCACCCGCTCACAGCTTCGCCAAAACGCCTCTGACCTGGTGTTTTCATGGATTCTGCATAGGCTGCGGACATCTACCGAGCACCATGGGAGGGGCCTTCGTGAGTGGGAAGAGGATGGGGTACGGCGGTGTCGGGATCGAGGCGCTGGAGGGACGGGAAGGCATTCGGAAGCGGCCCGGCATGTGGGTTGGCTCGACGGGCGAACGCGGGCTGCACGAGTTGGTGTTCCAGGCCGTGGGCTGGTCCGTGAACCGTGTCCTGGCCGGCCGCGAAGGCGGCTCCGTCGACGTCACGCTGACCCAGGACGGCGGAGTGCGGGTCGCCGACGACGGACCTGAGGTTCCCTTCGGGGCCGACGCGGACAGCGGCGGCGGTCTCGAAGCGCTGCTGACCGGTATGCCCGCCGCCGAACGCGGTGGTCGGCACATCGCACACCTGAGCCCCGTCAACCGTGCGGGGCTCTTCGTGCCCAACGTTCTGTCGAGCAGGCTGACGGCCGAGGTGCGGCACGGGGGGACGCGTCGGGTCCAGGAGTACGCGCGCGGCGTCGCGGCCGCCCGGCCCGTCGCCACGGGGCCGACGGCCGGAAGCGGGACGGTCATCGCCTTCTGGCCCGACGCGGGACTCTTCGAGACGACGCGGTACTCGTTCGCCGTGCTGGCGGAGCGTTTCCGGCAGGTGTCCTACCTCAACCGGGGCCTGGGGATCTCGTTGACCGACGAGCGCCCGGCGGGCGGCCCCCGGGCGGTCAGCTTCCGGTTTCCGGACGGCGTGCGGGACTTCGTGGCCGCCCTCGACGCGGAGACCGGGACCTTCCTCCCTCCGGACGTCATCGGCTTCGAGCACGAGGATCCGCGGATGGCGGGGACGATGGAGGTGGCCCTGTTGTGGAGCGGCTCCCACCCGGAGCACGTACGCGGCTTCACCAACAGCCGGGCCACTCGCCAGGGAGGCTCGCACGTGGACGGCTTCCGGGACGGAGTGGCGGCGGCGGTCACCGCGTACGCGCGTGAACGAGGGCTGCCGGCAGGGAACGGCGCTCCCCGGGCCGACCGGATCGGCGACGGCCTCACGGCAGTCGTGTCGGTGAAACTCGACCATCCCGAATACCTCGGCGCCACGCGCGAGTTGCTGGGCAACACCGAGGTGCGCGGCTGTGTCGGGGAGGCTGTCCGCGAACACCTCGGCCGATGGTTCGACGAGCAGCCGCAGCGCGCCGCGCAGATCGTCGACCGGATCCTCCGGACCGGTCACCGGGACTGAACAGCCCGCAGAGCCGTGCGCGGCGGCGCGAACGGGTTCGCGTGCCTGAAGTCAGCTGAGCGCCGCAGGCGGCCTGTCCGGCCGGTGCGGCGCTCAGCCCTGCCCGCGCACGCGGATGCCCGTACCCCAGATGTTGAACTTTGAACTAGATAGGGTTACAGTCGAACTCGTTGAAGGTTGAACAACACCTTCAGCACCGCTCGATCCGTCCCCCGTAGCGCATCCCCGAGGAGGAGCCATGGCTCTGTTCACCCGCAAGACGACCGCCGCCCCCACCGTCACCGAGGCTCCCGCGGTGGACCCGGCGCTGGCCGCCCTGACCGGCACGTACACCATCGACCCCTCGCACAGCAGCATCGGCTTCACCGTGCGCCACGCGATGGTCACGAACGTGCGCGGCTCCTTCGGCGAGCACGAGGGCACCCTGGTGGTGGACGGCACGGACCCGGCGAACTCCGCCGCCTCCATCGACGTGAAGATCGCCAGTGTCGACACCGGCATCGCCGACCGCGACGGCCACCTGGTCAACGGCGACTTCTTCGACGCCGAGAAGTTCCCCCTGATGACGTTCCGCTCGACGAAGGCCGAGCAGCTGGGCGGCGAGGCGTACCGGATCACCGGCGACCTGACCATCAAGGACGTCACGCGCCCCCTCTCCATCGACCTGGAGTTCAACGGCTCCGCCACCGACGTCTACGGCAACGAGCGCGTCGGCTTCGAGGGCAGCGCGGACATCCTGCGCTCCGACTGGGGCCTGACCTGGAACGCGGCGCTGGAGACCGGCGGCGTGATGGTGAGCGACAAGGTGAAGCTGACCTTCGACATCTCCGCGATCAAGGCCGCGGCCCCGGCGGCCTGACGCCCCGGCGCGGCCGGACACGACCGGCCGCCGAGCGCGTCCGCCCGTACACAGCGGCGCCCCGCACCCGGTTCTCCCGGGGACGGGGCGCGCGGTACGTTCGGTGCTGCTCCGCGACCTTCTACGCGACCTTCTCCGCGAAGAGCGGGACGACCTTCTCCAGCGCGTACGAGACGGACAGGACCGAGTCCGTGGCGAACGCCTGCGAGATGTCCTGGTCGTCGAAGACGATGTCGTTGCCCGCCTTGACCGACGGGACAGCCTTGTACAGCGGGTCGCCGCTGATGTCGGTGGCCGGAATGCCGATGGGCGCCATGACCGTGAGGTCGGCGTCGAGCAGGTCCAGGTTCTCCTTGGAGACGGACACGGAGAAGCCCTCGCCGGCCTGGGCCTCCGCCTTCGGGCTGTTCTCGAAGCCGAGCCGCTCGACGAAGTCGACGCGCCCGGTGCCACCGACGTAGACACCGAAGCCCTCGGAGGTACGCGAGCCGACCGTGATGGTCTTGCCCTTGAACTCGGGGTGGGCCTTCGCGGCGGCCTCGAACTTCCTCTCGGTCTCCGCGATCAGCTTCTCGCCCTTGTCCGGTACGCCCATGGCGGCGGCGATCATCGTGGTCTGCTGCTCCCACGAGAGCTTGTACTGGTCGCCGCCCTTCGGCACGCCGACGGTCGGGGCGATCTTCTTCAGGGTGTCGTAACGCGTCTGGTCGCCACTGGACTTGGTGTCCAGGATCAGGTCCGGCTGGAGTGAGGCGATCTTCTCGAACTCCGGCTCCATCGTGCCGATCAGCTCCGGCTTCTCGTCGTACATGCCCTTGGCCCACGGGCCGACGCCCTCGCCGCCGAACGGCAGCCAGTCGCTGGCCCCGACCGGCTGGCCGCCGAGCGCGAGCACGGTCTCGGCGTCGCCCCAGCCGAGCGCGACGATGCGCTTGGGCTGCTTGTCGACGGTGACCTCGCCGAACTTCGTCGCCACCTTCGCGGGGAAGGCGCCCGCGGAGGCCCCTTCGGAGGCGGGGGAGGCGGAGCTGTCGGAACCGTCCGACGAGCCACAGGCCGAGAGACCGACGAGCAGGACGGCGACAGCGCCGACCGCGAGGAGGGGGGTGCGGCGGGGGCGCCGGGCCCGGGGAGCGGAAGCGTTCATGCCCTTTAGGTTAGCCTCACCTAATGACAACGGTGCCATCGGGTTGGCCTTCCCGGTAACGGCCACCCGGGTGCCGCGTCTCAGGCGGCCGGGCCCTTCACATGGTGGCGGCCCAGCGGCACGACCATCGGGGTGGCCGACGCCGGATCCTCGATCACCGAGCAGCGCATCCCGAAGACCTCGCCGACCAGCTCCTCCGTCACGATGTCGACCGGCCGGCCCTCCGCGACGATCCGCCCCGCCTTCATAGCGATCATGTGGTCCGCGTACCGGCAGGCCAGGTTCAGGTCGTGCAGCACGGCCACCATGGTGACGCCCTGCTCGTGGTTGAGGTCGGTGAGCAGGTCCAGGACGTCCAGCTGGTGGCTGGCGTCCAGGAAGGTCGTCGGCTCGTCGAGCAGCAGGATGTCCGTGCGCTGGGCGAGCGCCATCGCGATCCACACCCGCTGACGCTGACCACCGGACAGCTCGTCCACCGACCGGTCGGCGAGTTCGAGAACGTCGGTCGACAGCAGGGCTCGCGCGACGGCCTCGTCGTCCTCGGCGCTCCAGCGTCGGAACCAGCCCTGGTGCGGGTAGCGGCCTCGTCCGACCAGGTCGGAGACGGTGATGCCCTCGGGGGCCGTCGGGCTCTGCGGCAGGATGCCGAGCACGGCGGCGACCTCCTTGGTCGGCATCTCCTGGATGGACCGGCCGTTCAGGAGCACCGCCCCGGCGGTCGGGGCCAGCAGCCGGGCCATCGCCCGCAACAGCGTCGACTTCCCACAGGCGTTGGGGCCGACGATGACGGTGATCCGGCCGGGCGGCACCGCCACGCTCAGGCCCGGGACGATCTCGCGTTCGCCGTAGCCGAGCCGGACGTCCCGGGCTTCCAGAGTGTGATCGGCCACGAGGGGGCCACGCCTTTCGTCGTCCTGTCGGTACGTCGCCATGTCCTGCTGACACGTCACCATGTCCTGCTGACACGTCACCATGTCCTGCTGATTCGCCGCCATGTCCTGCTGATACGTCGCCATCTCAGCCCCCGCCGCCCACGCGGTTGGCGCGCGCCAGGAGCAGGAGCAGATACGGGGCGCCGATGATGCTCGTGACCACGCCCACCGGCAGCTGCACGGAGGGCAGCGCGTGCTGCGCCGCGAAGTCGGCGACCAGGACCAGCAGTGCTCCGGTCAGGGCCGCCTGCGGCAGGGCCGCGCCCCGGCCCGGGACCAGGCGGCGGGCGATCGGGGCGGCGACGAACGCCACGAACCCGACGGGTCCTGCGGCGGCGGTCGCGACCCCGGCGAGCGCGGTCGCGCAGCCCAGCAGCGCGAGCCGCCCGCCCTCGACCTTCGCGCCGAGCCCGGCGGCGGCGTCGTCCCCGAGCTGGAGGGGGCGCAGCGCGTGGGCGGCGAGGACGGTGAGCGGGACGAGGACGCCGAGGGCGATGAGCAGCGGCCACACCTGGCCCCAGGAACGGCCGTTGAGGCTGCCCGCGAGCCAGCGGAACGCCTCCTGCGCGTCGGTGACCTCGGAGCGGGCCATCACGTACCAGACGATGCTGGACAGGCCCATGCCGACGCCGATCCCGACGAGGACCAGGCGCTGGCCGGCGATTCCCTGCCGCCAGGCGAGCAGGTAGATGGCCGCCCCGGCGACCAGCGAACCGGTGAGGGCACTCGCGGAGAGGGCGACTCCGCTGACCTGGAAGAGCAGGGCGGCGGTGACGGCGACCGCGCTGGCCCCGGCGCTGATGCCGATGAGGTCGGGGCTGGCGAGGGGGTTGCGCAGGACGGTCTGGAAGACGGCTCCGGAGAGACCGAATCCCGCACCGACGAGGATCGCGAGGAGGGCGCGGGGCAGCCGCAGTTCCAGGACGACGAACTGTGATCCGCCGTCGCCGCCGCCGAACAGGGTGGCGACGACCTTCCCGATCGGCATCACCATGTCGCCGAAGCTGAGCGAGACGCCGAACATGACGATCACGGCGGCCAGCAGGGCGGCGGCGACGAGGACGGAGCGCCGCAGGCTCCGGCCGCGTACGGCGGACACCTGGCGTACGGCGTCGGCGAGCCGCTCCTCGTCCGCGCGGGCGGCGTCCTCGGCGACGGGGGTCGGCCGGCTCACAGTTCCACCAGCTTCCTGCGCCGGACCAGCCAGATGAACGGGACGCAGCCGATCGCGGCCGTGATCACCCCGACCTGGACCTCTCCGGGGCGGGCGATGGTCCGGCCGACGATGTCGGCGACGAGGAGCATGACCGGGGCGAGCACCATGCTGTACGGGAGCACCCAGCGGTAGTCGGGTCCGGTGATGAGCCGGGCGGCGTGCGGTACGGCGAGCCCGACGAAGCCGATGGGTCCGGCGACGACGGTGGCCGCGCCGCAGAGGATCACCACGGCGAGGGCGGACACCATGCGGATGGTCCCGACCCGCTGGCCGAGGCCGCGGGCCAGGTCGTCGCCGAGGGAGAGGGCGTTGAGCTGCGGTCCGAGGGCCAGCGCGAGGACGACGCCGGCCGCGATGAACGGCGAGACCTGCCACAGCACCTCGGAGGACCGGGCGGTCAGCGCGCCCAGCTGCCAGAACCGGAACTGGTCGTAGCTGCCCCGGTCCTGGAGGAGGATCGCGCTGGTCACCGAGGTGAGCACGGCGCTGGTCGCGGCCCCGGCGAGCGCCAGTTTCACCGGCGTGGCGCCTTCCCGCCCGAGCGAGCCGACCCCGTAGACGAGGAGGGCGGCGAGCAGCGCGCCGAGGAAGCCGAACCAGATGAACTGGGTGGCGACGGTGAACCCGAGCAGGGTGATCGAGCAGACCACGGCCACGGACGCGCCCGCGTTGATGCCGAGGAGCTGGGGATCGGCGAGGGGGTTACGGGCGACGCCCTGCATCACCGTGCCCGCGAGGCCGAGCGCGGTGCCCGCCAGCAGCCCGGCGACGGTGCGCGGGATGCGGACCTCCTGGACGATGAGCTGCCCCTTGACGGCCGTGTCCGGGCCGAGGACCCCGTCGACGACGTCCCGGAAGGGCACGTCGCCGGAGCCGATGGCGAGGCTGGCGACGACGGTGAGGAAGAGCACGGCGAGGGCGGCGAGCAGCCCGAGCGCGAGTACGGGCCGGCTGCGCTTGCGCCGCGTCTCCTTGCCGCCGCCCGACGGCTTCTCCTTCGCCAGGAGGGCCGGGCCGCTCACGACCCGGCCACCGGGGCGGCCGGAATGCGGTGGTGCACTGTTCGTTCCTCAACCCTTGCTCGTCGGCGCCGGGGGATCCCCTCGGGCACGGGTGACGCCCTCGTCGGCCGGTCCACCCCGGACGGGGAACACAAGGGGGCCCAAAGTAAGGTCACCCTAACAGCGCCTGTTCGACAGTGCGCTGCCGCACCCCACGAGCTCCGGAGCACTTCCTTGTCGTACGCCGCCGCCCTCTCCGCCCCCGCCACCGGTCCGCTGGCCGGGGCCGTACCCCTGGGCTCGGCGGACGAACTGCGCGAGCTCCTGGGGACCCCGCACCCGATCGTCATCGACAAGGTCCACGACCGGCTCACCGAGGACGACCTGGACCTGCTGGCCCGCTCGCCGCTGTGCACCATGGCCACGTCGGACGCGGCCGGCAACTGCGACGCCACCCCGCGTGGCGGCTCCCCCGGCTTCACCCACGTCCTGGACCCGGGCACCATCGCCCTCCCCGACCGCCCGGGCAACCGCCGCGCGGACAGCTTCCACAACATCCTGGCCAACCCGCGCGTGGGCCTGCTCTACCTGATACCCGGCGCGATGGACGTCCTGCGCGTCAACGGCCGGGCCCACATCGTCACGGACGCCCCGTTCTTCGACGCGATGACGGTGAAGGGCCAGCGCCCGAAGCTGGCCCTGGTCGTGGAGATCGACGAGATCTTCCGCCACTGCCCGGCGTCGCTGAAGCGGTCGGGGGTGTGGGCGCCTCAGACGTGGACGGGGGCGGGGCTCCTTGATCAAGAAGGCTGACGCTGCGCGCATCCAGAATGGCCGTAGGCCCATCATGCGTGGATGCACGATGGGCCCACGGATCGATCCTGCCGGAAGCCCGCTTCCGGCACTGTTGGACCCTGAAGAACCAGGGGCCACGCCGCTACTCGACGCACTGGTACCGGCTGTTCCGCCGGTGCTGGGTGGCGGATTCGTATTGATCGGAAACGACGGGTCCGGCATACCGTTGTTGTCCCCCGGCCGGCACCTGCCGTTCCCCGGGGCCGGGCACGTACCGGTCGGGTCGCAGTTCGTGGCCGGGGCCTGGCCGGCGTAGCTGTAGCCGTTGGGCGTCTGGTGCTTGTCGATGTCGAGCAACGGGTCGACGCTGATGAACTGGCCGGTCCCCGGGTCGTACTCACGGGCACCGATTAGCATCCACGGCATGAGCAGCGATCCCGTGGCCGAGCTGCGTCTTCCGGGCGCACCGACGGTGGAGCACATCGACTTCGAGGTCCTCGAAGGATTCCGCTTCGCGGACGGCGGGGGGCTCCCGGACTCCTATCGGGCGTTCGTTCGCCACGCGGGGTGGGGACGCACCTTCGGGATGTGGCTGGTCTACCCACCGGTCCTGCCGGGGTACGCCGACGGTCTGCACGGTCGGGCCGACCGGCTCACGGCGCGCTTTCGCTCGAGCTACCGAGAGGGCGAGGCCGAGGAGTTCGACTGGATGATCGAGCCGGACGGCCACTGGTCCCTGGCGGCCACGCTGGAGGTCTTCGCGTGGAGCGAGAACGGCGATGCCCTGCTGTGGAACACCGCATCACGCGACACGAACGGGGAGTTCGCCGTCTGGGAGTCGCGTGGTGGCGACTCGCTGCACCACCTCGGCGCGGACCTCCGTCAGGCGCTGCCGCTGGTACGCGCCCGCTCCGACCACGCCTTCGGGCCCCGCCCGTTCGCCGTGGAGCCCCTCCCCGCCGCCCGCCTCTGAACAGGCCGGCGCGCCGATCGTGGTCATACGCGCGACGCGGCGGGTGGGGCCCCGGGCCCCACCCGCCGTCGGTCTGCTAGCGCTCGGCCGGGCGCGGCTCCCGTCGCATCACCCACAGCACCGGGCCGCCGCCCGGCAGTGCCGCCTCGCCCAACACCGTGAAGCCGAAGTGCTCGTAGAAGGGCAGGTTGTCCGGCTTGGAGGACTCCAGGTAGACCGGCAGTCCCGCAGCGTCCGCCTTGGCGAGACCGGAACGCAGCAGCGCCGCCCCGTGCCCCTGGCCCCGGGCGGCCGGGTCCGCGCCGACGACCGCGAGGTACCAGTGCGGCTCCTTGGGTCCCTGCTCGGCGGCGGCCTGGACGGCCTCCCGGAACAGGGGCGCCCGGTCGCCCAGGATCTCCTCCAGCTCCGCGACGGTCTCCGCGTCGGGAACGGCCTTGTCCTGCCCCTCCGGCGCCACCCAGAACGCGGCCGCCGACCCGGTGCGCTCACACACCCCGTGGGGGCCGTACTGCCGGGTGAAGATCGTGGTGAAGTAACGGACCAGGTCGGGCTCGCGCGAGGCCCCGCCGGGGAAGAACCACCCCATCATCGGGTCGTCGGCGAAGGCGCGGGCCAGGGTGCGGCTGATCGACGGGGCATCGTCGAGTGTGGCCGCCTGAGGCGTGTTCTTTATCGACATACAGGTCATTCTGCACCGCGATGATCTTGGGCGGTGAGGGGGGTGCCGAGAACGGCCGTCGTTCGGCAAGGCCTGTTCGACCATGCGTACGCCGTCGGTGCCTTCCCGCCCGCGCCGGCCGGAACGCGGCCCGCCTTCTGCTGGTACTGGGCGCGATCCAGGTGGCCGGCACGGCCGTGGCGTTGTTCGTCGGCCTCACCCCGCTTCTCCTGACGGCGCTCCCCGCACTGCTCCTTCTCGCACTCTGCTACGGCGTGGAGCAGCGCGCGGCCCGCGTCCGGCGGCACGGCCCCCGACCGCCGCACAAGGCCCTCGTCAGGTAGGCCCACTGGACGACGGGCGCCCGGAGCCGGACCGGCCATGGCCGACCGTGCCCGCCGAGGCTTAGCCTCCCCGCATGGATCGACGACTGGCCGCGTACGCGGTGTGCATCGAGGACGGGCGGGTGCTGCTCGCGCTTGCCGTGGGCCCGGGCGGCGAAAGGACGTGGACCCTTCCGGGCGGCAGGGTCGAGCATGCGGAGGATCCGTACGACGCAGTGGTCCGGGAGGTCGCCGAGGAGACCGGTCTGGAGGCCGTCGTCGAGCGTCTGCTCGGCGTGGACTCACGGGTGGTTCCGGCGGGCGAGCGCCGCCGGCCCGGTGCGCCCGAGCTGCAGAACGTCGGTGTCTTCTACCGCGTACGCATCACCGGTGGCCACCTGCGGCCCGAGCCGAACGGCGACACCGCCGCGTCGGTGTGGACCCCGTTGCCCGAGGTCACCCGGCTGCACCGGTCGTCACTGGTGGACGTCGGGCTCGCCCTGGCCCGGACCCTTCCGCCCTCCGGGCACGTCGCCCCGGTCCCGGTCGGCGGCCTGATCCAGCACTGAGCGATGCCGTGTGGAGGGGGGCCGGAGCACGGTGGCGGACCGCCGCACCTTCGCCTTGAGCGCCCCGGCCCACGGTGTGGGGGAGTAAACGGCAAGGCCCTCGCCCCGTCGGTCCGACGGGGCGAGGGCCTTGCTGGACGGCCGGGCCCGCCTCAGGCCTTGCGCTGCATCGACGAGCGTGCGGGGTTGCTCTGCTCCGCCGCCTTGGGGTCCTTCTCGCCCGCCTTCGCGCGGACGCCCTGCTCGACACGCTTGCCGAGGGTGGCGTCCACGTTCGTCCAGTACTGGAACGCCCGCTTCAGCACCGGCTCGGTCACGCCGTTCAGCAGGTGGCCGACGATGTTGTCCACCAGCCGGTCCCGCGCCGCGTCGTCCATGACCTCGCGGACCAGGGTGCCCGGCTGGCCCCAGTCGTCGTCCTCCGCGTGGTCCACGTAGGCGGCCCGGGTGATGTCGCCGTCCGCGTACCAGCTCGGCGGGGTGCCGTAGCGCTCCGTGTCGGCCGCCGGGCCCCCCTTGGAGTTCGGGGCGTAGACGGGGTCGGTGGTCTTCCGGTACGCCATCGCCCCGTCCTTGGAGTACGTGTGCACCGGGACGACGGGGGCGTTGACGGGAAGCTGCTGGTAGTTGCCGCCGATGCGGTAGCGGTGCGAGTCCGCGTAGCTGAACAGCCGGGCCAGCAGCATGCGGTCCGGGCTCGGGCCGATGCCCGGCACCAGATTGTTCGGCTGGAAGGCCGCCTGCTCGATCTCGGCGTGGTTGTCCGTGGGGTTGCGGTTCAGCGTCATCCGGCCGACCTCGATCAGCGGGTAGTCGCCGTGCGGCCACACCTTGGTCAGGTCGAACGGGTTGAAGCGGTAGTCCTTCGCGTCCTCGTACGGCATGATCTGGACCTTCAGTGTCCAGCTCGGGAACTCCCCGTCGCGGATGTGCTCGAAGAGATCACGCGTGTGGTAGTCCGTGTCCGCGGCAGCCATCTGGTCGGCCTCGTGCTGCGTGAACGTCTCGATGCCCTGGTCGGTCTTGAAGTGGTACTTCACCCAGTACCGCTTGCCGTCGGCGTTGATCCACATGTACGTGTGCGAGGTGTAGCCGTTCATGTGGCGCCAGGTCCGCGGGATGCCCCGGTCACCCATCAGCCAGGTGACCTGGTGGGCCGACTCGGGCGAGAGGGTCCAGAAGTCCCACTGCATGTCGTGGTCGCGGAGGTTGTTGTCCGCGCGGCGCTTCTGCGACCGGATGAAGTGCTGGAACTTCATCGGGTCCTTCACGAAGAACACGGGGGTGTTGTTGCCCACCATGTCGTAGTTGCCTTCGCTGGTGTAGAACTTCACCGCGAAGCCGCGCGGGTCCCGCCAGGTGTCCGGGCTGCCCCGCTCCCCCGCGACGGTGGAGAACCTGATGACCAGGTCGGTCGTGGCGCCGGGCTGGAAGAGCGCGGCCTTCGTGTACCGGGAGACGTCCGCGGTCACCTCGAACGTGCCGAAGGCGCCGCTTCCCTTGGCGTGCGGCTGGCGTTCGGGGATGCGTTCGCGGTTGAACTGGGCCATCTGCTCGATCAGGTACGAGTCCTGGAGCAGGATCGGCCCGCCGGGGCCGACGGTGAGCGAATGCTCGTCGCTCTCCACCGGGGCGCCGGAGTCGGAGGTGGTCGGCTTGCGAGAGGTGTCGGTCATGTCGTCGTTTCCTCTTGTTTGTCTTCCGCAGACGTGTCGGCGATGGCTCCTACTACGGCTGCCCTACTGACCCTCTGCCAATGTAGGCAAACCCTGACGAATTGACTCGTCGAGGAATCGCTCCCGACGGTCCTCCGTGCCGCGTCAGCGCGATCGCTGTCCCGCGACCAGCCGGTAGACGAGCAGGACGATCACGGAGCCGACGACGGCGGCGATCCACGTCGACAGGCTGAAGAATCCGTCGATCGAGTCGACGCCGAAGATCACCTTGCCCAGCCAGCCGCCGAGCAGCCCGCCCACGATGCCGATGACGATCGTGACGAGGCAGCCCCCGGGGTCCTTGCCGGGCGTCAACGCCTTGGCGATGAGCCCCGCGAACAGGCCGATGAGGATCCAGGCGATGATGCCCACGGAGATCTCCCTTTACGTTGCCGACGCCCGGCCACCCGCGTGGTGCCGGACCCTCCGCGTATCCCCTCGACCGGAACTCACACATCCACCGGGCCCCGCCCATCACCCGGGAGCTCCGTCATTGACCTGCCTGCGTTACGCCGGACGGGCAGGGGTGTGGACAGAGACGGGTGCCCGCACCGACGGAGGCGGGGCCGCCTGAGTACTTTCCCTCCCCCTCTGAGTACGGCACCGCCTCCGCCGAAC
The DNA here is from genome assembly GCF_040638385.1 of Streptomyces sp. NPDC026589. Lineage (NCBI taxonomy): Bacteria > Bacillati > Actinomycetota > Actinomycetes > Kitasatosporales > Streptomycetaceae > Streptomyces > Streptomyces sp. NPDC026589. The sequence continues at coordinate 166,137 of NZ_JBEZYG010000006.1, read as the reverse complement.
CGACCGAACCGTGCGAGCCTTCACCCGACGGAGCCGGGGGGCTCCGATCACCCGGTCTCGGGTGGTGGGGCGGGAGAGGGGCGTGGACGGAGCCATGGATCTGTTCGACGGGGAGCTGGGCGGGCGCGACGAGCCGGCGGGGGGACCCGGGGGCAGTTGTTCCTGGGGCACCGCCGTGATCCTCGGCATTCTGGTGCTGCTGGCGGTGCTGGTGCATACGTTCTTCGGGTGGGCGCGGGACCTCCTCGGGGCCGTGTTCTCGTAACCGCACCCCGCCCGCGCAACGGCGTCCCGTCCCGTCCGTTGCGACGGCCTCCCGTCCTCGCAACGGCGTCCCGTCAGCCGCGTCGGCGTCCGCTCAGCCGCGCCGCCGCGCCTCCAACGCGTCACGGGTGTCCTCGGTGATCAGGTCGCCGTTGATCGCCGCCGCCGCCATGAGGCCAGCCGCGGCGGCGCCGATGACCTGTTCGGTGAGGCGGGTGACATTGCCCGCCGCCCAGACCCCGGGAACCTCGGTCGCGCCGGCCGGGTCGGTCGGGATGTACGCGCCGATCACCTCGCCGCCCATCTCCTGCGCGACCGGGACCAGTCCCAGCGATTCCAGTACGGCCGAACGCGCGACGAAGCGCGCCTGGACCACCAGCGCCTCGCGCGGGATCACCCGGCCGCCGGCCAGCCGTACGCCGGTGAACCGGTCGTCTGCGACCTCCAGGCCCGTCACCTCGCCGTCCACCACCGCCACGCCCCGGGCCGCCAGCTCCTCGTACTCCTCGTCCGTCGGCTCCGGGCCCGTGTGGCGGAAGAGGGTGACGTCCTCGCTCCACTGCCGCCACATCAGCGCCTGGTGCACGGCGAGGGCCCCGGTGGCGAGCACGCCGATCGGACGGTCCGCCACCTCGTGGCCGTGGCAGTACGGGCAGTGCAGCACCTCGCGCCCCCAGCGATCCGCCAGACCGGGCACGGGCGGCAGCTCGTCGACGAGCCCCGTCGTCACCAGCAGCCTGCGCGCCTCGACGCTCCGGCCGTCCTCCGTGGCCACCCGGAAGCCCCGCTCCCCCGGCAGCCGCTCGGCCGAGGCCACCCGGCCCTCGACGATCTCCGCCCCGTACCCGGCGGCCTCGCCCCGGCCGATCGCCAGCAGCTCGCCGGGCGGGGTCGACTCGCGGCCCAGGTAGTTGTGCACGTGGGACGCGGGCGCGTTACGAGGCTCACCCGCATCGATCACCAGGACCGAGCGCCGGGCACGCGCCAGGGTCAGCGCCCCGCTCAGGCCGGCCGCCCCGCCGCCCACGATCACCACGTCGTACCGCTGCTGCTTCATGTCGTCGCTCCTGCTCTCCATACGGACCATCTCCGGTTGATGGAGATGGTGCGCGCAACAAGGCCGAAACGACAAACATCCTTGCCGAAACGGCAAGCCAGGAGAGATCGAACTCGCACCACACGATCTTGCCGGGGTTCCGCTCCCCCACCCCCCATTTGTCCGCCAGCGCCGCGACCAGCAGCAGCCCGCGCCCGCCCTCGTCGTCGGCTCCCGGCAGCTCGCCCGCCGGGCGCACCTCGCCGTCACCACTGTCGTGCAGCTCGACGCGGAGCGCGTTCTCGATCCGCTCCAGGTAGATGTGGACCTTGAAGCCACGCCCCGGCGGGACGCCGTGACGCAGGGCGTTGGTCGCCAGCTCGGTTACGCAGAGCAGCACATCATCCATACGCTTTTCGCACTCCCACTCGACCAGCGCCTTACGGGCGAACTTGCGTACGACCGGGATCGACCTGCGCTCACGGCAGTAGAAGGCGGCGCGGTAGTAGGGAAGTTGAGTTGTCTCGTTCATGGTTCCACGCTCACACGGAGTTACTACGCTGTCGCAGAGCCGAGAGACGTACAAAAGCTTTTGTACGGGTTCTGACGGGTTGACAGCGGGGCCGGAACGGGGAGAGCCAGGTCATGCAAAACGGAAAACAGAGCAGCATCAGGCGAGTTACCTCATGGCAGCTGGTCGGGGCGCAGGTGCGCCACCTCCGCAAACTCGCCGGGCTGACGCAAGCGTCCCTCGCCGAGCAGCTCGGGGTGGGCGAGGACACCGTCGCCTCGATCGAGCAGGGGCGACGGGCCCTTCAGCTGGACCTGGCCATCCAGCTCGATGAACTGCTGGACACCAAGGGCGTGTTGCGGGTCGCGGTGGAGCGGATTCCGCGAAAGGAGCGTTACCAGGCACTGGTCAAGGACTTCGTGCAGTACGAGCAGGACGCGGTGAGCCTGATCTCGTACGAGTCCCAGCTCATCCCGGGGCTGCTGCAGACCGAGGCGTACGCGCGCTTCATCTTCGGCTGTAACTACCCGCCGCTCGAAGAGGAGGAGATCGAGAAGCGGGTGGCGGACCGGCTAGGCCGCCAGAAGATTTTTGAGCGCAAGCCCCGACCGATCCTCCACTTCATCCTGGAGGAGAGCATCCTGCACGCCCAGATGGGCGATCCCGACGTCATGCGGGAGCAGCTTCTCCACCTGCGGCGCTGCATGGATCTGCCGTTCGTCACCATCCAGATCATGCCCCGCAACACCCCTCGGCACGCCGGGCTCGCGGGGCCGCTCGTTCTGCTGGAGACGCCCGACCACGACGGGCTCGTGTATGTCGACGGCCAATTGCGCGGCGAGTTGTACGACGAACCCTCCGACGTCAGCGCACTTATGCAGAGGTATGGGATGCTGCGCTCTCAGGCGCTCACCGTCGCGGAGAGCACCCGGCTACTTGACGCACTGCTTGACGCACTGCTTGGAGAGACATGTCCCGCGCAGCACACCCCGCCCCCGGTTCCACAGCCCTCCACTGGTTCAAGTCCAGCTACAGCAACGGCGACGGCGGCAACTGCATCGAAGTCGCCTACCACTGGCGCAAGTCCAGCTACAGCAGCGACCAGGGCGGAGACTGCGTAGAGGTCGCCACCCACCCCTCCGCCGTCCACATCCGCGACTCCAAGGTGACCGAGGGCCCCGTCCTCACCGTCGAGCCCGCCGCCTGGAGCGCCTTCGTCCACGGCAGCACGGCCGCCTGAGCCGTACCCGTACACGAAAAGACCCCGCCCCGCCCCCGGCCACCAACGCAGCCGGAAGCGGGGCGGTTCCCGTCTCTGCGCCGCGGGGTCAGTAACGCACCCACAGCTCGTACACGCTCGGCTTGGCCGCGAACGGCTTGCAGATGAACAGGGGGCTCCAGATGTGGTTGGCGGCGCCGGCCGCCCCGGCGGCCTGGCAGGCCGCCTGCGACTCGTAGTGGCCACGGATCGTGTAGCCCGAGCCCACGGCGGAGGCGGTGGAGGCCGTGCCGAGGGCCATCGCGGCCGCCGCCACAGCAGTGACCGCGATGGTGGTGATACGTCTACGCATGTCGGTAACTCCGTTTCCAGTCAACGCACATGACCGTGCGTCAGCGAAGGGGTAGAGCCGAGCCGATCAGCGCGCGCCGCCAGGGAAAAGCTAGCGAGCGGAGCCCCGCCACACAATAGGTCTGGACCAATAAGGCATCGCATATGCCCCATGGCCGTAAACCTCTGCCGTGCCGCATATTTCGTGCGGCACGCTCAGCCCCCGGAGGTCCGCTCCACCGGGATCCACAGCTCCGCTTCCGCCCGCTTCCCCTCCTCCGTCAGCCGCACCCTCAGGATCTCCGGGCCGGGCCGGGAGGCGTACGGGTTCGACGGGAACCACTGCGTGAACACATCCCGCCAGAGGTACTGGAGAGCCACCGGGAACTCACCCTCGCTCTCGAAGACCGCCCAGGTCCCTGCCGGTACGTCCAGGGAGTCCAGGCCCTCCGGAGGCTCCGCCCCGCTCACCACCCCGTGGTAGTAGCCGAGTTCGGTGCCTTCCGCTCGGCTCGGGTCGAGCTGGTCGCTCACCCCGACGATGCCCGCCGGCTCCTGGTCGGAGAGGGCCGCGATGCGGTCCAGCTCCTCCCGGCCGATCCCCCGGATGAACTCCGCGATGGCCGGATTCGGCCCCTCGTGGATGAGCGGGACGCGGGTCTTCCTGCCCACCACCCGGAATGCGTCCTTATCCACCAGCTTGTACTGCATGGCCGTACTCCCTTCGACGACGAGCCGGAAGGTCAGCCGTTGCTGGGACCGCAGAACCGCGCCACTTCGCCGGGCCTCTCCGGGGCCGATGCCGTGCACGGCCCGGAAGGCGCGGGCGAAGCCCTCCCCCGTGTCGTAGCCGTACCGCACCGCCACGTCCAGCAGCGTCCGGTCGGGGGCGCCGAGCACCTCGGCCCCCGCGACCGTCATGCGGCGGCGACGGATGTACTCCGACAGCGGGAGGCCCGCGAGCGCGGAGAACATCCGGCGGAAGTGGTACTCCGACGTCATCGCGATACGCGCGAGTTCCGCCGCCTCGATGCGCTCACCGAGGTGCGCCTCGATGTGCTCTATCGCGTCGTTCAGCCGTTCCAGCAACCGCTGACTCCTTCCCTTGCTCGTTCACCGTAGGAAGGAACCAGGGTGCCGGACCCGACAGTCCGTGCCCGGATCGGTCGGGACGGTCAGGTCGGTCGGGTCCGGCACAGGGCTGCTTCCCGGGCTTCGCCATCAGCTCCACCAGGGCCGAGCAGCTGTCCGCGCCGCGCCCCGTCTCCACACCTCGCCGGGACAGGTCGACGACGGCGGCCGGGAGGACCGTGTCGACGCCCGCGTCGGCGTTGATGTGCAGGACGTGCTCGGCGCTCGCCGGCCCCATGGCCAGGCGGTCGACAGACAGCTCCAGGAGGCCCTCCCCCCACGGCGTCGACCCGCTCCACCTCGCGCTCGTCGTCGGCGTCGCCGAAGACCGCCATCCGCTACGCGGACTCCGTCCGCGAGCTCCTCGGATCCGAACCCCGGGCCGGGTCCGGGGCGTTCTCCATGAACCCGCACACCCTGGAATCGTTTGATCAGCCGATCAGAGCCTCGGTGATCTGGCGGGTGGTCTGAGCGGCGACCCGGGGATTTACGGCGGCGTAGGAGGTGTAGGCGTTCAGGCCGGTGGCCAGGGCCCAGCCGCGGCCCCGGGTCCAGGTGGCATCGTCTACACCGAGCGTGTCGCGGAAGACAGCCCGGCTCCTGGCAGACATCAGGGTGAAGGCGATGATCAGGTCGCAGGCCGGGTCGCCGATGCCGAGCTCGCCGAAGTCGATGACCGCGCTCAGGCGGCCGGCGACGGTCAGCAAGTTGCCGGTGTGGAAGTCGCCGTGGAACCAGACCGGCGGACCATCCCATCCGGGGGCGCTCAGCGCCGCATCCCACAGCTCGGTCATGGCCACGGCGTCGAACGCGCCGTCGACCTCCGCGATAGCGGCTCGCGTCGCGCGGTCCCGGTCGGTCAGCGGCCGACCGGTGAGGTCCTCGCGAGCGTCCTCGACCGGGACGTCCTCGGGGACGAATGCCTGAAGGGCGGTGAGGAACTCCGCCAGTTGGACGGCGGACCCGGACGAGTCGGCCAATGCCCCGGCGGTCGCCACATCGCCGTCCAGCCAGCGGGACACCGCCCACGGCCACGGATAGCCGAAGTCGGGCTCACCCACCCCCACCGGTACCGGGATGGCCAACGGCAGGTGCGGGGCGAGCCTGGGAAGCCATTCAGACTCCTTCATGGCCTGTCCTCTGGCACCCGCATGGCGGGGCAGCCGGACGGACAGGTCCTCGCCCAGCCGGTAGATCACATGGTCCGAACCTGCCGGGTCGAGCAGCTTGAGAGGCAGATCGGCCCACTGCGGGAACTGCGTATCGACCAGGCGCCTGGCCACTGCGGCATCGATCGCGGGGCGGGGGTCTGCGGCTTTCCCGGCTGTCAAGAGCAACTCCTGCGATGGGCCCGCTCCATGCGGCGGGCAGCCAGAGCCATCACAGTGCCTCGTGCACTTGTCTGTCGACCGGTTTTCCCGACTGGCCGTCCTCTGCTCCGCGCACTCCACACGCACCCCTGTCGAAGCCGACCCAGCGCGTTCCCCATAACTCAGGGGTCTGTCGCTGGAGATGGCCGCACCGGCCCCCAGGCTCCCGATGAACCTGAACCACCTTAAGTTCTCGCGAACCCACGGGGCCCGGCTCTGTTCTCGTACGGCTACCGCCAGGAGGCGTGCAGCACTGAGCACCTACGCGAGGCGGCGTCGCGCTACTGAGGGACGCCGAAGTCCGTGTGTGCCGTCTCGACCGCCTCCGGGTACGCCTGGGTCTTCTCGTGCCCGGCGAGTTCCCCGGCCAATCGCCCCCTCAGTCCAGGTCGGACAGGTCGGACAGGTCGAGCACGAAGCGGTAGCGGACATCGTTTCGCCGGAGGCGGTCGAGTGCCGTGTCCACCTGTGACGACGGGAGGACCTCGACGTCGGCGGCGATGCCGTTGTCGGCGCAGAACTGGAGCATCTCGGCTGTCGCCCGGCGCCCTCCGCTCCCCGCGGAGCTGAGCTTCTTGCGGCCGATGAGCAGGTCCATGGCCTCGACCGTGACGGGGCCCAGGTATCCGAGGAGGCTGAGGGTGCCGTCCATCGCCACCAGCTTCAGGTACGGGGCGAGGTCGTGCGGGGCGGAGACGGTGTCGATGACGACGTCGAAGGCGTCGCGTGCCGCGGCCATCCGCTGGGTGTCGGTGGAGGCGATGAGGTCGTGGGCGCCGAGCTCGCGGGCGTCGTCGCGCTTGTCCTGGCTCCGGCTGATGACGGTCGTGGTGGCGCCGAGAGCCACGGCCATCTTGACCGCGAGGTGGCCCAGGCCGCCGAGTCCGGCCACGGCGACGCGGCTGCCGGGGCCGACACCCAGGGAGCGCAGGGGTTCCCAGACGGTGACGCCGGCGCACATCAGCGGGGCGGCCGCGGCCGGGTCGAGGCCGGAGGGGAGCGGGTAGGCGAAGGCGTCGCGCACGACGTACTCGCGGGAGTAGCCGCCCAGGGTGGCCGACCCGTCCTGCCGGTCGGTGCCGCCGTAGGTCAGAGTCGGGAAGGAGTGGCAGAAATTCTCCTGTCCGGCTTCACACATGGCGCACACGCCGCAGGAGTCGACGATGTTGCCCACCGCGACGCGGTCGCCGGCCGAGAAGGTGGTCACCTCGAGGCCGACCCCGGTCACCACGCCGGTGAATTCATGACCGGGCACCAGGGGTGCTTCCGCATGCTGGTCGCGCTGGCCGTGCTGGTCGTAGGCGTTCAGGGCGTGCAGGTCCGTGTGGCACACGCCGCAGTAGTCGACCCGCACCGCGATGTCATCCGGGCGCAGGTCGCGGCGCTCGATCGACACGCGCCGCAGCGCCGTCGGGCCGGCCGCCTGCCATCCCGTAGTTGTTCGCATACGTGACTCCTTAAACAGACCGTTCTGTCTGTTGCAGCGTAAGGGCCGACCCACCTCAAGGCAAACCAACTGTTCTGTTTGGTAGAGTGGGGGCATGCCGGAACAGCCCCAGACCTCGCGAGGCGCCGCGACCTACCAGCGCATCCTGGACGCCGCCACCGAAGAATTCGCCCAGCACGGCATCGCCGGGGCGCGCATCGAACGCATCGTGACGGCAGCGCGCACCAACAAGGCACAGCTCTACGCCTACTTCGGCGACAAGGAACGGCTCTTCGACGCGATCTTCCTCAGCTCGCTGGAGCGCATCACCAACGTCGTGCCCATCGACGCCGACGATCTCGCGGACTGGGCTGTCCGCCTCTACGACGAATATCTGCTCCGCCCCGACCTCATCCGGCTCGCGACCTGGACACGACTGGAGCGCCGCCCCGGCGGGCACCTCGTCGAGACGCACCAGCACTACGACGACCGCAAGCTCGGGGCCATCGCCGAGGCCCAGGACGCCGGGCGGGTCCGCGCGGGCGACCCGTTCGACATCATGGCCATGGTCATCGCCATGTCCATGGCCTGGTCCCCGGTCAGCAACGTCTATGCGGCCAGCAGCCAAGAACCCGATGCCGTGCATGACCAGCGCCGCGCCCTGCTCCGCGACTGCGTCCACAGCGCCACCGCGGCCGACCGGGGCAGGGGCGACGCATCCCCCTCGTGACTGCCACGTCCTTGCCGTGGAAGAAGCCCTTCTTGCCGTGGAAAAGGTCCTTCCTGGCGTGGAAAAGGTCCTTCCCTCCGTGGAAGGGGTCCTTCCCGCTGGGAGAAGAGGCCCTGTTCGCGGAGTTCCGGTTCTACGCCGGCCGCGACCCGTTGAGGCCGATCGAGCGATCCCCGCGGAGTTGCCGTGGCCACGGCCGACGAGCGAGGGTGGCCGGGTGACCTTGCTCCTGACGCGTTCCGTGATCACCGAACTGCTCGACCCCGACACCGTGATGGCCGGACTGCACGCGGGCTTCCTCGCAGCCGATCCGGACGTTCGACCGTTGCGGGTGCGGACGGATCTTCCCCGGCCGGGCACGGCTGCTCTCTCCGGAGCGGGCACGGCGACAGCGCTGTTGCCCGGAGCGATCGCCGGGATTCCGGCCTACACGGTGAAGGTCAACGCGAAGTTCCCCGACGCGACTCCCGCGCTGCGCGGGCTGGTCTGTCTGCACGACCTGGCGGACGGAGAACTGCTGGCCGTGCTCGACTCGGCGACGGTCACGGCCTGGCGCACCGGGCTGGCCGCGGCTCTGGCGACGCACGCACTCGCCGCCGACCACGCGGGATCGGTGAGTGTCATCGGTGCGGGCGCCCAGGCCCGGATGGTGCTGCGAGGTCTCGCCCGACTGCGTGAGCTGACCAGGCTGACCGTGTGCGACACCGACCCCGCACGGGCGGCCGCGTTCGCCGCGGAGCACGAGCGCCTTCTGGGTATCCCGGTCGAGACGGCTGCCGAACCTCGGCGCGCCGCTTCACGCGGGGACATCGTCGTCCTGGCGACGTGGTCACGCAGCCCGCTGCTCGACGCCTCCGATCTGCGCCCCGGCATGCACGTCACCACGCTCGGCGCCGATGAACCCGGGAAGGTCGAACTCGCCGCCGACGCACTGCGACACGCCCTGACCGTGGTCGACGACCTCGAACTCGCCGTCGCCATGGGGGCTCTCGGCAACAGCGGGCTGGGCGCGGACGCCGCGCACGCCTCGCTGGGCCAGGTGCTCCACGGTGAGCGGGCCGGTCGCGAGAGCGGCGACCAGATCACCGTCTACGCCCCCGTCGGTCTGCCTTGGCAGGACCTGGCTCTGGCCTGGCCCGTCTACCGGGCCGCCGCCGGAGCGGGCACCTGCCCGCGGGTCGACTTCCTGGCCTGACCGGGGGCCGCACGGTCGACCGGGCCCGGCGGCCCGGCCGCTGGCCTGACCCGGCGGCGGGACGTCGGCGGCGGGGCGGCGGCAACGGGGCGGCGGCAACGGGGCGGCGGCAACGGAAAAAAGAGGATGGGGGCGACCCTTCGGTCGTCCCCATCCCCGTTATCCCCGGTCCCAGCCGGCTCAGCTGAGCTGAGCGCCTTCCACTGTGCTGGTGACCGTGCCGGCGGTGGAGGTGGTGGCCCCCGCCGCGCCGTCGACCAGCGCGCCGAGCTCGCTGACGTTGTCCAGCGCGCCCAGGCTGACGGGCGGCTCGGCGGCGTGCGCGGTGTCCCCGCCCCCCGGAGGCGGGGAGATGGCGGCGATGACCGCTCCGGCGGCGAGGGTGACGGCGGCGAGTACGCTTCGCTTCTTCATGCCGGGTTCAACGGCTCGGCCCCCGCAAAGGGCACGCCCCGATCGAGAATCACCGTCTCCATCACGGCCCCCACGCGACGGAGACGGTGTCCGCGCGGCGCAGCTCTCCCACCGTCAGCACGCCGGCGGCGGCACCGGCGGCCATGAGTCCCGCGCTCTCCGGCCACCGGTCGCCGCGGCTTCCCTCCAACCCCACCCCCGCCTCGCCGTCGACCACTCCCTGAGCGCTGCCTAGTCTGTGCGCATGGTGGTCTACGCCCCGGCGGCACTCCTCTTCCTCGTCTTCTGTGTGAGCGTGCTGCGCGAGCGCCGCAAGTTCAGCAACGCCGTCATCCTCGGGCTCGCCGCGCTCTGTGCGCTGGCCGGCCTGCTCTACCGGCTGGTCGACTCCGGCTCCGCCTCCGCGCCCGTCGTGGTGTGGTCGCTGCTGGGTGTGGGGGCGGTGGCGGTGCTCGTACTGACGTGCTTCCTGTTCCTCAACGGCGTACGCATGCTGCGCGAGGAGGGCAGGAGCCCGTCGAATCTGCTCTCCCTGCTGGCCGCCCTGGCCGTCCTCGCCGTGGTCGCCCTGCTCGCCACCGCCGCCGCCCTGCGGACACCGATACTGATCGGTGCGGCGACGGCGGCCGGCGGGCTGGCGCTCTACTTCTCGTTCCTGTTCCTGTGCTTCGTCTGTTACGCGTTCCTCTACGGGCGGCTGCGGGTGCGCCGCAAGGCCGACTTCGTGGTCGTACTGGGCTCGGGGCTCGTCGGCGGCTCCACTGTGCCCCCGCTGCTGGCGAGCCGGCTGAGGCGGGGCCGGGAGGTGCACGCACGGCTCTCCCGGCGCGGCGGGTCCCCCGTGCTCATCACCTCGGGCGGGCGGGGGCCCGACGAGGACCTGCCGGAATCCCACGCGATGGCCGACCACGTGGTGGCCGAGGGCTTTCCGGCGCACCTCATCGAGCGGGAGGACCGGTCGACGAACACCGAGGAGAACCTGCGGTTCAGCAAGGCGATCATGGAAGAGGCCAAGCCCGACTACCGGTGCGTCGTCGTCACGAACAACTACCACGCCTTCCGCGCCGCCCTCACCGCCCGGCGGGTCCGGATCCGTGGGCAGGTGGTGGGCTCGCCGACGGCCGCGTACTTCTGGCCCAACGCGACGCTCCGCGAGTTCACCGCGATCCTCGTGGACTACCGGCGGAGCAACACGGTGATGTGCGTGCTGATCGTCCTCGGCGGAGTGGCCGCCTGGTGGGTGAGCCGGAAGTAGCGACCGTCCTCCGTCGACCCTTCTTCGTATCACCGATTACCCACGTTTCGGACACAACTCCCCCACACATGAATAAGGTTGATCACGTTCGCATCGCGGATGCGCATCATCGGTCAACTGACGAGGGGGGTCAGGTGTCCCGACACCTGCACACGAACAGCCGCACCCACAGCCGGCGTACCGGGCGGGCCACAGGGGCGGCGGCCGTCGCGGTGGTGCTGGCCGCAGGGCTCGCCGCGGCTCTGCCGGCCACGGCCCACGCCGCCGGGAAGGCGGAGGCGGCGGAGGTCCTGATACCCGCGCCGGACCGGTTCGGCGAGGGCCACGAGACGGTCCTGGCGACCGGCAGCCAGGGCGTCCTGCACCGCGAGGGCCAGAGCTACCTCTGGACGAACACGTACAACAGCCGTACGAAGGCGGTGCCGGAACTCGACGACGTGGCCGAGGACATGCTCGTCCACGGTCACGACGAGTTCAACCGGGCCATCTACACGCGGCCGCGCGCGGACGGCGGCACGGACGTCGTGCGGATCGGCATCGAGGACCCCGCCTTCACGAGCACCGTCACGGTGCCCGCCGGCTACCTCAACCTGCGCATCTCGGGCGGCTGGATGCTGGCGACGGTCGACCGGGGCGACGAGAGTCACGAACTGCGGGTGGCCCGGGGCGGGGCCGCCGCCGACGATCCCGTCGTCCAGCTGCCCGCGGGGGCCACCGTCGGAGCCGAGCCCGTGCTGCTGAGCTCGTGGTCCAACCAGCTCGTCATCGGCTACCGCCTCGCCGACGGCTCCCCCGGTTACGGCATCCTGACCGCGTACAACGGCCGGGTCGTACCGCTGCCCGTGACCGGTGACGCGAGCAGCTTCCGCATCACGCAGACCACCGTCAGCTGGTTCTCGCGGGGCGGCGAAGGCGGGCCGGGCGTCAGGGTCCGTCAGCGGGAGAGCACGGCCGCGCCCCGCGTCGTCCCGATCACCACGGCGTCCTCCGACAGTGACGTCACCTCCTACGTGGTGGGCGACAACGTGCTCTGGTACGAGGGTCTGAGCGGCCCGCTGTATCTCACGCCGTTCGCCGGTGCGGACACTCCCCGGATGCTCCTGGGCAGCGTCTTCGGGACCTTCCTCCGCGCGGAGGGGACCGGTTCGGTCGTGGCGCTCGGCAGGGGCGGCGACGGCAAGAGCGCGATCCGTTTGTTCAGCATCAACGGTCTGGAACTCGTCAGCGAGCTAGTGCTGCGGGAGGTTCCCCTGGTCAAGACCGCGGACGGCACGATCGGGGCGCTGAGCCTCGACCGGGGACGGCTGCGGTACATCAACTACCTCGACAGGGACGGGAAGATGCACGGCAAGGAGATCGGGGCGGTTCCCGACCCGGCGGACGGCGCTCCGCTCGCCGCGTTCCCGGCTCTCGTGACGGCGGGCAGGTTCGCCGACGGCACGGACGAGGGACTGGCCCAGGTGATCAGAGATCCGGAGACCGGCGGTGACGTCCTCGTGACCGGCGACGACCCGGACCATCAGACCGAAGGCATCCCCCTGGCGGACATGAACGGCCTCGGCCGCATCATCGACACGTCACCGGAGTTCGTGCTGTACGAGGCGGGCGGCCGGCAGTACGTCGTCGACATCGTCGGCGACCGCGTCGTCCGCGACCAGCGGGCGCAGGGCGCGGCGCTGGCCGGTGACCGGCTGTACAAGTCGGCGCCCGGCAAGCCCGGCACAGTGAACGTGGTCGACCCGCGCTCCGGGCGGGCGACCGGGAGCCATGATCTGGGCGTCGACTGTGTGCCCTCCGAACTCCAGGTCAGCGGCAGCCTCGTGTACTGGAGCTGTGCCTCCCAGGACGCGGCGGGCGTGTACGACACGGCGACGCACCGCGATTACCCCGCCCCGGTGTCCCGGGTCCTGCTCGGCGACCGGTTCCTGGCCGCGCGCGACGCCTCCGGCGATCTGCGCCTCACCGCTCTGCGTCCCGACGGATCCACCGCCGACCTGGGCACCGTCACGGGCGTGAAGCCGCCCACGGACGACGACGGCCGCGGCACCACCTGGACCCTGGACCCGGCAGCGGGCAAGCTCGCCTGGGTCGGGACCGACGACACCATCCACGTCACCGCCCCGCAGCAGGCACTCTCCCCCCTGGGCGTCACCCACAGCACCGTGCCCGCCACCTCGGCGGGCACGTGGAGCGCCGCGTGGTGGCTCTCCAAGCCGGCGGCGTCCTGGCAGCTCACCCTCACCCGTCGCTCGACCGGCGAGATAGTCCGCACCTGGACGGGTGAGGACACGCGCGGAACGGTAAAGGTCAGCTGGGACGGTACGTCCGCCTCCGGCGACCCCGTGCCGGCCGGCGGCTACACCTGGAGGCTGACTGCGGCCCCATCGGACGGCACGGGTGCGAATGTCACCGCCTCGGGCACGTTGAGGGTCACCACCGGCTGAGCGCGCATCCGGCCCACGGTCCGGGGCAGCCCTCCGCCGCCCCGGACCGTGGGCCGGGCCCCGGCTGCGGGGATCCGCCGGGCGCCGGGGCGCCGGAGGGCGGCGACGAACGCTCAGAACCCCCCGCCGTCGAAGCCGCCGCCCCCGAAGCCTCCGCCGTCGCCGAAACCGCCGCCCCCGCCGAAGCCCGAGGCGTCGAAGTCGGAGCCGGAGACGTCGCCGCCGCCCCAGTCGCCGCCCGCGCCGCCGCCGAAGTCACCGCCGCCGTACTCGGAGGCGTACGCCGGGGTCGCGAGCATCGAGCCGAGCATGGTGCCGACCAGGAGGCCGGGGAGCAGGCCACCGCCGAAGTAGCCGCCGGCCCAGGGCCCGTACGCCGGGCCCGCCTCCCAGTACGGGCGGCGGTTGCCGTCGCCGACGTCGACCGTACGGCTCATGGGGTCCTCGCCCCGGCTGAGCCGGGCCTCGTCCGCGCCGCAGACCGGGACTTCCCGGGACGCGCCGCCGGACGGGGTCCACAGAACCTCCGTGACCGCCGTGCCGTGGCGCGGGTCGAAGAAGCACGGCGGGCGGCGGGCCGGGATCTCCGCGCCGGTGCGGCGGGCCTCCAGGACCGCGAGGGAGTAGCGGCCGTCCTCCAGGGACCGGGTGACTTCGCGTACGTCGGAGGGGTGTCCGGCCCTGTCCATCTTCGACTTGGCGCTCTCGTAGGAGTCCAGGGCCCGTTCGTAGTCGGCGCGCATGGTGTCGTCCGCGCCCGGTTCGGCGGGGTGGAAGTCCAGGCGTTCCAGGGTTTCGCCGTACGCGGTGATGTCCTCGTCGACGACGACCCGGAGCTTGTCGAGCGCGGCGCGCTCCTCTTCCTCCTCGCGGCGCTTGTTGCGGCGGGAGATCGCGTACGCGCCGGCGCCGCCCGCCGCGACCAGCGCGCCGAGCGTGATCAGACCGCCGACCGGGGCTCCAGACCCGTCCTCAGCGCCCGAGCCGCCGGACCAGGAGGCGGGGGCGGTGCCCCGGGCCTGTTCGACGGCGCGGTCGACGAAGGCGTTGAGCTGGGTGTCGGCGTCGCCGGCGGTGGTGGGGTTCTCCACGGCGGCGGTGAGGTTGTCGACCGCTCGGACGGGCATGACCTGCGGGTCGGCGCCCGCGTCGAAGCCGTCGCCGAGGCGGACCGCGTAGACGCCGGTGATGCCGGTGTCGCTGCGCAGGGTCTGAAGGAGGCCTTCCTCGGGGAAGGCCGGGGTATCGGGGAGGACGGCCACGAACACCGGCTTGTCGGCGTCCGTGATCTTGTTCTCCAGGGCCTTCTCGTCAGCCACGGAGAGCTGATCGCGGGCGCCCGGGTCCACATACACCGGGTCGTCGCGCAGGGCCTGGGCGGCGTCCTGGATGGTCGCGGCGGGCGCGGCGGGCGCGGCCGACGCGGGGGAGGTCAGGGCGAGGGCCGCCGCTGCGATGATGAGCAGCAGGCCCGCCAGCAGCGCGGGGAAGAGCCTTTTCCTCATACTTAACGCTACTCCAGGCGGGCGACGAACGCCGTCGCCCGCCTGGGAGCGCGTTTCCTACGCTGCTCGGTAGGCCGTACGCAGCCTGGCCACCGCCCCGGTCAGATCACCGGTGAGCAGCAGGTGGTCCGCCTCCGCGAACGGCTTCGAGATTTCCTGGGTGAACGTCCCGTCGATCTTCCGCTGGACCAGCAGCCGGGCCCGGTCCACGATCGCCCTGCCCGCCGGGGTCTTCCCCAGGTGCGCCTTCTCGGCGGCCCGGGCGGCGACGGCGAGGGCCGCGAGGGCCGGCTCACCGCCGGCCGGGGGCTTCGTCAGGGTGGTCAGGCCCCAGCCGTACGGGAACTGCGGGTCGTAGGCGGTGTCCCCCACGTTGATCGGAAGCTGTGCCTCCACCTTTGGCCACGTCACCGGGAGCTGTCCGGTGAAGGCCCGCCTGCCGTAGAGGACGTCGGCGACGCCGTCGCCCTCGGAGCCCGGCAGCCAGGAGGCCACCAGTGCGTTGATCTTCCCGAGCCGGTCGCCGATGAGCTGGGGGCGGCCGGAGACGATGAGGACGGCGCAGTCCATGGCGGCGCAGACCTTGTCGACCGCTGCCCGGTCGGCGGCCGTCAGGTCCAGGTCGTGCCCGTTGCCAACATCGCCGATGCCTTCGGCGTACGGGGTCTCGCCGACGACGACCACGCCTACGTCGTAACCGTCCGTGGCGGCGGAGGCGTCCTGGGAGAACGTCACGGACTCGGGGGTTCGTGCCGCTTTTCGCATGCCTTCCAGGATCGTCGTGCCGGTGGCGGTCTCCCCGGAGGACCCCTGCCAGCTGGTGGTCCAGCCGCCGGTCTGGTTGCCGATGTCATCGGCGTTGGACCCGGCGACGTACACCTTCTGGCCGGGCTCGATCGGGAGGACGGCTCCGTCGTTCTTCAGCAGCACCTGGGACTTGGCCACCGCCTCACGGGCGACGGCCCGGTGCTCGGCCGAGCCGACCCTGTCCAGGTGGGTGGTGTCCGCGTACGGCTTCTCGAAGAGGCCGAGGCGGAACTTCTGAGTGAGGATGCGGGCGACCGCGTCGTCGATCCGGGCCTCGCTGATCCGGCCCGCGTCGACCTCGTCCTTGAGCGTCCTGGTGAAGTCCTGGTACGCGGTCGGGACCATGATCATGTCGAGGCCGGCGTTGATCGACGTACGGACGTCGCTCGGGTAGTCGCCGGGAATCTGGTCGATGGCCTGCCAGTCGCTGATGACGAAGCCCTCGAAGCCCATCCGGTCCTTGAGGACGCCGTTGATCATCTCGGCGTTGGCGTGCATCTTCACCGGGCCCTGGTCGTCGCCCAGGACGTCCAGCGAGGAGTACGAGGGCATGACCGTGCCGACGCCCCGCTTCACCGACTCCTCGAACGGCGAGAGGTGTACGGCCTCCAGCTCCTGCCGGGTGACCTCGGTGACGCCCTGGTCGACCGTGTACGAGCCGGTGGTGGAGGAGCCGTACGCGGTGCCGCCGTCGCCGACGAAGTGCTTGGCGCTGCCCAGCACTTTGTCGGCGCGGTCCAGGTCCTCGCCGGACGGACTGCCCTGCATGCCCTGGATGACCGTCTCCATGGCCTCGACCAGGGCGGGGTCCTCGCCGAACGCCTCGTAGGAGCGGCCCCAGCGTTCGTCGCGGGTGACGCAGACGCAGGGGGCGAAGTTCCACGGGACGCCGGTGGCGCGGACCTCCTTCGCCGTGATCGCGCCGGTCCGCTCCGCCCTCTCCGGGTCGCGGCCCGCTCCGATGCCGATGTTGTGCGGCATGATCGTCGCGCCGTCCACGTTGTTGTGCCCGTGCACCGCGTCCACGCCGTAGATCAGCGGGATCTGGAAGCGGGTGGTCCGGGTGCGCAGCTGGTAGGCGTCGGTCATCTTCGCCCAGGCGGCCGCCGTGTTGGGGGTGGGTGCCGAACCGCCGCCGGAGAGCAGCGAGCCGAGGCCGTAGGCGGCGATGTCGCCGGGGGCGCGGAGCGCTTCACGCTCGGCCTGGGTCATCTGGCCGGCCTTCTCGGCGGGCGACATGCGCCCCAGCAGATCCGCCACCCGTTGCTTCACGGGCAGGTTCGCGTTCTGGTAGGGAAGTCCGTGGGCGTCGATGACGACCTGCGGGTTCTCCTGGGGGGCCTGGGCACCGGTGACGGTCAGCTCCAGCGGAATCGTCTTCGCCACGGCGGGCTTCGACGCCTTCGCCGTGCGGACGGTCACCGTGTGGGTGGTGCCGGAGGCGGTGCCCGCGGGGAAGGTGTGGCTGCCGGTGACCGGGGTGTAGTCCTTCCCGGCCCGGGCGGTGCCGCCCTTCGTGGTGTACGCGACGGTGAGGGGCTCTTCGGTGGGCGCGGAGCCCGTGGTGGCGACAGAAAGCTCGATCAGGGCGTCGGCGCCGTTCCGTACCGGCCGGACCGCCGTGTCGGTGAGGACGCTCGCCGTGAGCGCCGGGGCTGCCGCCGCCGCGGGGCCGGTGGGCGGGCCGGCGAGCAGGGTGGCCAGCACGGCCCCGGCGGCGAGAGCGGCCGTCACGGGTCCCGCTCCGTCCTTCCGGGGCCGGGGCCGGGAGCGGGGGTGCGGTGTGCGGGGCATGGGGGCGCTCTCTCCTCCTGAGGTCGAGGCCGGCCCCCGTGCACGATCGCGATCCGGCCCGGGAATTCGATCAGGAGCGGGACGGCGTGGGTGGTGAACACGACCGAGAAGCTCGGCCGTTCCCTCGACCGGACGAGCCGTCGCGGGATCTGCCGCCGCATGACGACATCGAGGGCGGGGCCGTCAGTACTTCGCGCCACCTCACGTCGAGATCGGTCCGGCTCCTTCCCCCACCGGGCAGGCGCGTTGAGCGTTCCGTCTCGAACACGCGGGAGCCGCCACCCGGTGACGGGCGGCGGCTCCCGCGCGACGCGGTCCTGGGCGTGCTGCCCGGCGACTACTCCGTGGGCTCGACGCCCGCGCGCAGCAGTCCGTAGGTGTACGCGTCCTCCAGTGCCTGCCAGGAGGCGGCGATGACGTTCTCGGCGACCCCCACGGTCGCCCAGTCGCCGGTGCCGTCGCCCGTGGTGATGAGCACGCGGGTGGTGGACTCGGTGCCCGTGCGGCCCTCCAGGATGCGGACCTTGTAGTCGACCAGCTCCAACTTGGCGAGCTGCGGGTAGATCCGCTCCAGGGCGACGCGCAGGGCCCGGTCCAGCGCGTTGACCGGGCCGTTGCCCTCGGCGGTGGCGACGATCCGCTCGCCCTTGGCCCAGAGCTTCACGGTGGCCTCGTTGGCGTGGGTGCCGTCGGGGCGGTCCTCGACGATCGCCCGCCAGGACTCCGTACGGAAGTAGCGCCGGGCCCGGCCCTCGACCTCGCCGCGCAGCAGCAGTTCGAAGGAGGCGTCGGCGGCCTCGTAGGTGTAGCCCTGGAGTTCGCGCTCCTTGACCCGCTCCACGACTCGGCCGACCAGGGCTCGGTCGTCACCGAGGTCGATGCCGAGCTCCTTGCCCTTCAGCTCGATGGAGGCGCGGCCCGCCATGTCGGAGACCAGCATCCGCATGGTGTTGCCGACCAGCTCGGGGGCGATGTGCTGGTAGAGGTCGGGGTCGACCTTGATCGCGGAGGCGTGCAGCCCGGCCTTGTGGGCGAAGGCCGAGACGCCCACGTACGGCTGGTGGGTGGAGGGGGTGAGGTTGACGACCTCGGCGATGGCGTGCGAGATGCGGGTCATCTCGGCGAGCGCGCCCTCGGGCAGCACCCTCATGCCGTACTTGAGTTCCAGGGCGGCGACGACCGGGAAGAGGTTGGCGTTGCCGACCCGCTCGCCGTAGCCGTTGGCCGTGCACTGGACGTGGGTGGCGCCGGCGTCCACGGCGGCCAGGGTGTTGGCGACGGCGCAGCCGGTGTCGTCCTGGGCGTGGATGCCGAGGCGGGCGCCGGTGTCGGCGACGACCGTGGAGACGACGGCCTGGACCTGGGCGGGGAGCATGCCGCCGTTGGTGTCGCAGAGGATGACGACCTCGGCGCCCGCCTCGTACGCGGTGCGGACCACGGACTTGGCGTACTCGGCGTTGGCGCGGTAGCCGTCGAAGAAGTGCTCGCAGTCCACGAAGACCCGGCGGCCCTGCTCGCGGAGGTGGGAGACGGTGTCGCGGACCATCTCCAGGTTCTCCTCCAGGGTGGTGCGCAGGGCCAGCTCGACGTGCCGGTCGTGCGCCTTGGCCACCAGGGTGATCACCGGGGCGCCGGAGGTCAGGAGCGCCTTCACCTGGGGGTCCTCGGCGGCGCTGCCGCCGGCCCTGCGGGTCGCGCCGAACGCCACGAGCTGGGCGTTCTCGAACGTGATCTCCTGCTGGGCGCGGGCGAAGAACTCCGTGTCGCGCGGGTTGGCCCCCGGCCAGCCGCCCTCGATGTACCCCACACCGAAGGTGTCCAGATGACGGGCGATGGTCAGCTTGTCGGCGACCGTCAGGTTGATGCCCTCACGCTGAGCACCGTCGCGCAGTGTGGTGTCGAAGACATGGAAACTGTCGTCGGTGGCGTTGGCCTTGGTGGTCATGCTGATCTGACTCCTGTCGGATGAGTGGATCCGGACGGTCTGGGCCTGTTCGGGGAACCCGGAACAGGCCCCAGCTCCACTTGCCCCCATCATCCCCCGCGCCTCGCCCCGGCTCGGGTGCGGGCCGGAAAACGAAAAAACCCCTCGCGGGTGCGAGAGGTCTGCGCGCGGGTCTGGGGCACGATGGCCGCGCCGTACGTGGTGGTACGGGGCGGTCACTGCGGACCGGCGCGCCTGCTGCCAATAATCATGACGAACGAGGACACGGGAGCAGTCTCGCACAGCGACGGCCCCGTGACCGCGGTGTCTCAGGATGCGGTCGTGACCCTGGTCGCGTCGTTCAGTGAGCACCCCGTACCAGCGTCTCGTCCAGGAACTCCGCCGCCTGCCCCAGCACCTGCTCGCGGCCCGTCCCCGGGATCCCGACCGTCACATGGATGCTGAACCCGTCGAGCAGCGCCCGCAGCCGGGCGGCGAACCGGTCGGCGTCCACGGGCCGGAACTCGCCGCGCGAGACCCCCTCGGCGAGCAGCGCCACCAGGTCACGGTGCCAGACGCCCTCGATCGCGGCCTGCCGGGAGCGGGCGTCGTCGTCGGCGTTCTGCGAGCGGGCCCAGACCTCCAGCCAGAGCGTCCAGTGGGGGTCGCGGTGCCCGGCGGGCAGGTAGAGGCCGATGTACGCGTCCAGCCGCTCGCGGGCCGTCCCCGGCCGGGCGAGCAGGGCGCCGCGCTCGGCCCCCAGACGCCGCTCGCTCCACTCCAGGGTCTGGAGGAGCAGTTCGTCCTTGGTGCGGAAGTAGTAGAGGAGGTGCCCGCTGCTCATGCCCACCTCCCGCCCCAGCCCGGCCATGGTCAGCCCGTCGAGCCCGCGCTCGGCGACGGTGGCCATGGCGGCGGCGAGGACGTCCTCGCGGGGCGGGGCGGCGTGGTGGGTGCGACGGGGGGCGTGGGTCATGGGTTCGCTCGGACCTTCGGCTGCTGCTGGGTGACGCAGTGGATGCCTCCACCGCCGGCAAAGATCGTACGGGCGTCGACCGGCGTCACCGTACGGTCCGGGAAGAGGCCCCGGAAGATCGCGGCGGCCTCTTCGTCGCGCGGGTCGTCGAAGGCGCAGAGGATCACGGCGTCGTTGCAGAGGTAGTGGTTGATGTAGGAGTAGTCGACCCATTCCCCGTCCTCGTCACGGAGCAGGGCGGGCGCGGGCACCTCGACGACCTCCAGGGGGCGCCCCCTGGCGTCGGTGGCGGCCCGGAGGATCGCCAGGGTCTCCCGGGTGACCTCGTGGTCGGGGTGGGCGGGGTCCGGCTGGACGTGGGCGACGACGACGCCCGGGCGGGCGAAGGCGGCGACGATGTCGACATGGCCGAGCGTGCCGTACGTCCCGTAGTCGCCGGTCAGTCCCCGGGGCAGCCAGATGGCCTTCTCGGTCCCGAGGCGGGCGTGGACCTCCGCCTCGACCTGCTCCCGGGTCCAGCCGGGGTTGCGTTCCGCGCCGAGCTGGACCGTCTCGGTGAGCAGGACGGTGCCCTCGCCGTCCACGTGGATCGCGCCGCCCTCGTTGACGAGCGGGGAGCCGTGGGCGGGGGCCCCGGCCAGCTCGGCGACGGCCCGGGCGATGTGCTGGTCATGCTCCCAGCGGGCCCAGCCCTGGGCGCCCCAGCCGTTGAACGTCCAGTCGACGGCGGCGAGCGTCCGGCCGTCGGTGACGAAGGTGGGGCCGATGTCCCGCATCCAGGCGTCGTCGAGCGGCCGCACGACCAGCTCCACATCCGGCCCGAGCAGCGCCGCCGCCCCCTCCTCCTGGCCGGGCCCGACGACCATGGTCACCGGCTCGAAGCGCCGCACGGCCCGAGCGACGCCGGCCCACGCGCGGCGGGCCTCGTCCAGCTCGGCGTCGGAGGCGAAGGTGGGGTTGGGCCCGGGCCAGGCCATCCAGGTGCGCTCGTGGGGGGCCCACTCGGGGGGCATGCGGAAGGGGGCGGAGGCGACGGACATGGAGGCTCCTGATCAACGGGTTTAGAGTGACACTCTAACTGCGCTTTGAAGCAACAGGGAAGTTTCGTCCGACCCTTTTGGAGCGCCGCTCTATTCCTCGGGCAGAGAAAAGGCCGCACCGCCGAGAAGACGAGTGCGGCCTGATCCCCGGGTGGGAGCCCCTAGCCGAGCGGGTGCATCCAGCCATGGGTGTCCTCGACGACGCCGCGCTGGATGTCGAGAAGACGCTCCCGGAGCCTCAGGGTGACCTCGCCGGGCTCGCCGTCGCCCTGGGTCCACTCGCCGCCCTCGGACTTCACCAGGCCGACGGGGGTGATGACGGCGGCCGTGCCGCAGGCGAAGACCTCGACGAGGGTGCCCTTCGCCGTGTCGTCGCGCCACTGGTCGATGGAGACCCGGCCCTCCTCGGAGCCGTAACCGAGGTCGCGGGCGACCTTGAGGAGGGAGTCGCGGGTGATGCCGGCGAGCAGCGAGCCCGTGAGGGACGGGGTGATGATCTTCTTCGAGCCGTCCTCCTGGGCGTACACGAAGTAGAGGTTCATGCCTCCGAGCTCCTCGACCCACTTGTGCTCGACCGCGTCGAGGTAGGCGACCTGGGCGCAGCCGTGCGCGGCGGCCTCGGCCTGGGCGAGGAGGGAGGCGGCGTAGTTGCCGCCGGTCTTGGCGTCGCCCACGCCGCCGGGGACGGCGCGGACGCGGTTCTCCGAGAGCCAGATGGAGACCGGCTTCACCCCGCCGGGGAAGTAGGCGCCGGCGGGCGAGGCGATGACCAGGAAGAGGTACTCGTTGGCCGGCTTCACGCCGAGGCCGACCTCGGCGGCGATCATGAAGGGGCGCAGGTAGAGCGACTCCTCACCGCCGTGGGCCGGGACCCACGCCTTGTCCTGCTGCACCAGCGCGTCGCACGCCTCGATGAACGTCTCGACGGGCAGCTCGGGCATGGCCAGGCGGGCGGCCGAGCGCTGGAAGCGGCGGGCGTTGGCGTCGGGGCGGAAGGAGGCGACCGTGCCGTCGGGCTGGCGGTAGGCCTTGAGACCCTCGAAGATCTCCTGCGCGTAGTGCAGGGTCATGTTGGCCGGGTCCATCGACAGCGGGCCGTACGGAACCAGCTGGGCGTCGTGCCAGCCCCGGCCCTCGGTCCAGCGGATGGTCACCATGTGATCGGTGAAGTGCCGGCCGAATCCGGGGTTGGCCAGGATCGCCTCGC
Organism: Streptomyces sp. NPDC026589; assembly: GCF_040638385.1. NCBI lineage: Bacteria > Bacillati > Actinomycetota > Actinomycetes > Kitasatosporales > Streptomycetaceae > Streptomyces > Streptomyces sp. NPDC026589. The sequence goes on along the minus strand of NZ_JBEZYG010000006.1, from coordinate 143,559 downwards.
GCTCCGCGTCGGACAGCGGGTTCGAGGAGGGCTTGAGCTCGATCGTGGGCGTCGTCATGAGTGCGTGTCCTTCACCGGTCTTGTGTGTGATGGACCGCGCTCACGCCTGTACGTGCCCGACGCTTTTCGGTCAGGTCCTAGGACGTCCGAGCTTTACCGCGAGCCACGGCCCCGCGTTCGATTATCACTTGCGGGGGGCCGTGCACGAAATGGTGTGAATGCGGTCCAGGGATCGATGGTGGCACCCGGGGGCCGCACAGGTGAAGCCGCCGGGCGCTGAGTGCGACCCGGCGGCTTCGAAGTGGAGTCGTCGGGTCAGCCCGCTACGCGTACCGCGAGGGCGTCGCCGATCTCGTCGGTCGTACGCGCGGCAGCACCGTCGCGCTCCGCGAGGTCGGCGGAGACGGCGTCCTCGATGCGCGCGGCCTCGGTCTCGTAGCCGAGGTGGCGCAGCAGGAGGGCGACGGAGAGGACCGTGGCGGTCGGGTCGGCCTTGCCCTGCCCCGCGATGTCGGGGGCGGAGCCGTGGACCGGCTCGAACATCGACGGGAACGCGCCCGTCGGGTTGATGTTGCCGGAGGCGGCCAGGCCGATACCGCCGGAGACGGCGGCGGCGAGGTCGGTCAGGATGTCGCCGAAGAGGTTGTCGGTGACGATGACGTCGAAGCGCTGCGGCTGGGTGACGAAGAAGATCGTCGCGGCGTCGACGTGCAGGTAGTCCGTGCTGACCTGCGGATACTCGGCGGCGACCCGATCGAAGGTGTTCTTCCACAGGTGGCCGGCGTAGACGAGGACGTTGTTCTTGTGGACCAGCGTCAGCTTCTTGCGCGGACGGGCCGCCGCACGCTCGAAGGCGTCCCGGACCACGCGCTCGACGCCGTACGCCGTGTTGAGGCTGACCTCGGTGGCGACCTCGGCAGGGGTGCCGGTGCGCAGCGAGCCGCCGTTACCGGTGTACGGGCCCTCGGTGCCCTCGCGGACGACGACGAAGTCGATGTCGGGGCGGCCGGCGAGCGGGGTCGCGGTGTTCGGGAAGAGCTTGGAGGGCCGCAGGTTGATGAAGTGGTCGAACGCGAAACGCAGCTTCAGCAGCAGCCCGCGCTCCAGGACGCCGGACGGCACGGACGGGTCGCCGATCGCGCCGAGGAGGATGGCGTCGTGGTTCTTGAGGGCTTCCAGCTCCGCGTCCGGGAGGGTGTCGCCGGTGCGGTGCCAGCGCTGGGCGCCGAGGTCGTACTCCTTGGTCTCCAGCTTCACATCCTGCGGGAGGACAGCGTTGAGGACCTTGAGGCCCTGGGCCACGACTTCCTGGCCGATTCCGTCACCGGGGATCACTGCGAGATCGATGCTGCGAGACATGCCGGAAGCCTAACGGTGCGTCCCACCCCATGACATCCGACGTCCACCATACGGACGGGACGCAAGGGTGTTCGAGGTGTTCTGGTGGGGTCGAATGGTCTGCGGACGACTCAGTGGCCGGTCGAGCCACCGTTGTCACGGCGGTCCAGGGCGCGCTGGAGAGCGGCGGCGGCGTTCTTGCGGTCCGACTCGGACGGGCGGGGAGCGTGACGGACGCGACGGGCGGTGGTGGTGGCCATGGTGGATCGACTCCTTGAGATCGCATGGATGCCGGGGGCGGGCCGCACACCGTGGTGCGGCGCCGAGGCCGGGCCGGGATCGGATTTCGAGGTGCCGTAAGGAGCGGGGAGCGTGCGCCGCAGGGGGTTACCTGCTTCGGGGCGCGCGCCCGCAACCGCCACAGTCGCTCGATCGAGCGAATCGTTCGGCTCCTACCAAGTTAGGACAGTCGAGCCGTCCTGTCTCCACAGTTACTCGGACTTCCTACTATCTGAGACGGGCCATGCGATCGGACTGGATCGGACCAGGTGACAGCGGTGGAATGAGTCCGTCCTCGATCGCCCGGCCGGCCGCCCCCGTCAGAGCAGGTCGCCCTCCCGCCAGTCGAACTGGAGCGGGTGGCCGGTGGCGGGCAGAGCGCCTCCGGCCGCCGGGCGGACGTAGGTGGTGCCCTCCTCCTCGGGCAGCGGGACGGGGCCGGCCGGGCCGAGGACGGCGAGCCTGCCGGGCCAGACCTGCCAGCCGCGCGACGCGTAGAGCGCCGCTCCGGCGTCGGAGGCCGATAGCGCCCCGAAGTCGTAGGCCGTGTCGATGACGTGTTCCAGGGCGGCCATCACCCGGTGGCCGAGGCCCGCGCGGCGGTGGTCGGCGCGGACGGCGACGGCCTCGACGTATCCCGCGCGGTAGGAGCGGTCCGCGTGCAGGACCCGGCGCTGGACGACGCTGCCGTGGGCGATCAGGAGGCCGGCGGCGTCGTGCACCAGGGCGTGGACGCCGCCGAGGGAGTGCTCCCAGTCCTCATCGGCGAAGTCGCCGTCGAAGGCGGCGTCGAGCAGCTCGCGGATCCGGTCCCGTTCGACTGTGGTGAGCTCATGGGTGTGGGCGACGCGTGGTGCGGGAGAGCGGTCCATGACCGTAAGCCTGCCAGCCGCCCTGCCCGCCCGACACCGGATTTCGCCGCCGCGCACAGGCCCGCCCGGACCGGGGTGCGCGGGGGTCCGGGCGGGCGGGGTCGAGCAGTGCCGGTGGTGGCGGCGGCCGTGGCCGTGATCCGGGCAGTGGCCGTGGCCGTGATCCGGCAGTGGCCGCGACCGTGGCGACGGCGGTCCGCGACCGTTCGCCGTTGCTCTGCTGTTGCTGTGGCGGCTCAGTAGACCGTCACGCCGTACGCGGAGAGCGCCTCGGCGACCGGCTGGTGGATGGCCGAGCCCGCGGTGCCCGAGCAGCCGGAGCTGCCGGAGTGGATGCCGAGGGCGACGGATCCGGCGAAGTGCGCGCCGCCGCTGTCGCCGCCGGCCGAGCAGGCGGTGGTGCGGACCATGTTGTAGACGGGCCCGTCGCCGTAGTTGACGGTGACGTTGACGGCGGTGACCGTGCCGGAGGTCACCTTCGTCGTGGATCCGCTCTTCCTGATCGCCTGGCCGACCACCGCGTTGGCGGCGGAGGAGATGTCCTGGGTGGAACCGTTGTACAGGTCGACGGTCCCGGCGGGCGACGATCCGTCCGTGTAGCGGACGATGCCGTAGTCGTTGGTCGGGAAGCTGGTGCCCTCCCGGACACCGACGACCGAACCGCCCGAGCTGGCCGACCAGTTGGCGGAGATGTTGGTGCAGTGTCCGGCGGTCACGAAGTAGCGGGCCCCTCCCTTGGTGACGTTGAAGGCCGCCGAGCAGCGGCTGCCGCCGCCGTAGATCGCTCCGCCGCCCAGCACCTCGCGGTGGAAGACGCCCGGTACGCGCTTGATGTCGACCGCGCCGCCGAGCCGTTCCGCGACGGCTTCGAGGCGGGCCATGTCCCGTGCGGAGACGGAGGAGTCGGCCTCGACGGCGACCCGGTTGGTGCGCGGGTCGACCCCCCAGGAGGTGCCGGTGATCTTGGCCTCGGCCTCCAGGGCCGCCATCGCGGCGTCCAGCTGGGCCGCGCTGCGGGCCACCCGGCGGACGGTGGCCCCGGCGGCGCGGGCCTGCTCCTCGGCCCGGTCGGTGGTGACGGTGACGACCAGCTTCCCGGTCTTCGCGTCGAGGTAGGTGCCGGCGGTGGCGGCCCCGAGCTGCCGCTCGACGGTGGCGTCGAGCGCGTACGCGGACGGGGCGGGGATCGCCGGGGGGACGGGCGCCGCCGGGGCGCCGGCGGCAGTGGAGGGGGCGGCTCCGAGTCCGAGGGCACCGGCGACGAGCAGCAGGGAAACACCGAGGCGCGCGCGGGAGTTGCGTCTCATGGGGGAGCTCCTTCTGGGTGACGTGTGGGGACGTACCGAGAAGGAATTTGACATGCTCATTACCTAGTCCACAAGACCGCGTGCCCGGGGCGTCGGAGGGCGGACAGCCGGCCCCGCTCAGCGGACACTGACCGGGACCGGTCCCGCGCCTGTCCGAAGCCCCGCTTCCCCCGGGCCTCCCCCACCGCGCACACTTCGGCCATGTCCGACACGACGCCCACGCCCCGGCAGTGGTCACCCATCCACGGCGACCCGTACCGTCCCGCGCCCTACCGCCCCGAGCGGATCGCTCCGGAGGAGTCGCTCGCCCGTGCCGCCCGGCTGCGGGAGCGCATGGACGAGCGCAGGACCGTCCGGGCCTTCTCCCCCGACCCGGTCCCCGAGCAGGTGGTGCGCGACGCCATCGCGTGCGCGGCCACCGCCCCCTCCGGCGCGCACCAGCAGCCGTGGACCTTCGCCCTGGTCAAGGACCCCGAGGTCCGCCGCCGGATCCGGGAGGCCGCCGAGCACGAGGAGAAGGTGAGCTACGACGGGCGGCTCGGCGAGGAGTGGCTCGCGGCGCTGCGCCCGCTGGGCACGGACGCGGTGAAGGCCCATATGACGGACGCGCCGGCCCTGATCGTGGTGTTCCAGCAGCGCTACTGGCTGGGCGAGGACGGCACGAAGCGCAAGCACTACTACGGGGACGAGTCGGTCGGGATCGCGGTGGGCATGCTGCTCACCGCCCTGCACCTGTCCGGGCTCGCCGCGCTGATCCACACCCCCAGCCCGATGCGCTTCCTCGGCGAGGTCCTGAACCGGCCCGAGAACGAGAAGGCGTTCGCCGTGATCCCCGTCGGCTATCCCGCCGACGACTGCGAGGTCCCCGACCTGGTGCGCAAGTCGCTGGACCAGGTGCTGGTGGAGATCTGAGAAGCATCGCAGTAGCCCCACCCGGCCGGCCCTGCCCGGCCTCGCCCCGGCCGCGCGAACAGGAGACACATGGAAACCGCCCCCCGGCCGGCAGGGGGGCCGGTCGGGGGGCGGTGCTCTTGGGGGTCTTCCGTCGCCGGGAGACCCCGGTCCGGGGCGTCGTGCTGCGGCGCCCCGGGGAGGGTGTCAGCCCTGGTGGGGGTAGGTGTAGTCGGTCGGCGGGACCAGCGTCTCCTTGATGGCCCGGGTGAGGGTCCAGCGCTGGAGGTTCTGCGGGGCGCCCGCCTTGTCGCAGGTGCCGGAGGCACGGCCGCCGCCGAAGGGCTGCTGGCCGACGACGGCGCCGGTCGACTTGTCGTTGATGTAGAAGTTGCCCGCGGCGTAGCGGAGCTTGTCCATCGTGTACGCGGCCGCCGCGCGGTCGCCCGAGATGACCGAGCCGGTCAGCGCGTAGTCGGAGACCGACTCCATCTGCTCCAGCATGGCGTCGTACTTGTCGTCCTCGTAGACGTGGATCGCGAGGATCGGGCCGAAGTACTCGGTCGTGAAGACCTCGCTCTCGGCGTCGGAGCACTCGATGACGGTCGGACGGACGAAGTAGCCCACCGAGTCGTCGTAGGTGCCGCCCGCGACGATGGTGCATGCCGGGTCGGACTTCGCGCGGTCGATCGCGGCCTTGTTCTTGGCGAACGAGCGCTCGTCGATGACGGCCCCGATGAAGTTCGTCAGGTCGGTGACGTCGCCCATCGTGATCGAGTCGACCTCGGCCGCGAACTCCTCCTTGAAACCGGAGTTCCAGATGGAGGCCGGGACGTACGCCCGCGAGGACGCCGAGCACTTCTGGCCCTGGAACTCGAAGGAGCCGCGGGTCAGCGCGGTCTTCAGGACCGCGCGGTCGGCGCTGGGGTGCGCGACGACGAAGTCCTTGCCGCCGGTCTCGCCGACGAGCCGCGGGTAGGTGCGGTACTTGGCGATGTTGTTGCCGACCGTCTTCCACAGGTGCTGGAAGGTGGGGGTCGAGCCGGTGAAGTGGATGCCGGCCAGGTCGCGGTGGTTCAGCGCCACCTCGGAGACGGCGATGCCGTCGCCGGTGACCAGGTTGATGACGCCCTTGGGCAGCCCGGCCTCCTCCAGCAGCTGCATCAGCAGCACGGCGGCGTGGGTCTGGGTCGGGGACGGCTTCCACACCACGACGTTGCCCATGAGAGCGGGGGCGGTGGGGAGGTTGCCCGCGATGGCCGTGAAGTTGAACGGCGTGATCGCGTAGACGAAGCCCTCCAGCGGGCGGTGGTCCATGCGGTTCCACACGCCCGGGGAGTTCGCCGGGGGCTGCTCGGCGAGGATCTGGCGCGCGTAGTGCACGTTGAAGCGCCAGAAGTCGATCAGCTCGCAGGGCGTGTCGATCTCGGCCTGCTGGGCGGTCTTGGACTGGCCGAGCATGGTGGAGGCGGCCAGCGTCTCGCGCCAGGGGCCGGCCAGCAGCTCCGCGGCGCGCAGGATGATCGCCGCGCGGTCGTCGAAGGCCATCGCGCGCCAGGCCGGAGCGGCGGCCAGGGCCGCGTCGATGGCGTCCTGGGAGTCCTGCTCGGTGGCGCCGGCGAAGGTGCCGATGACGGCCTGGTGGTTGTGCGGCTGTACGACGTTCACACGCTCACCGCCGCCCATCCGCTTCTCGCCGCCGATGGTCATCGGCAGGTCGATCGGGTTCTCGCTGAGCTCCTTGAGCTTCAGCTCCAGGCGGGCGCGCTCCGGGGAGCCCGGGGCGTAGGAGTGAACCGGCTCGTTGACCGGCGCGGGGACCTGGGTGACGGCGTCCATGGTTGCCTTGTCTCCTTGGTGTCGGCGGGGATGGGTGGGTCGGCCGTGGCCGGTTCAGCCCCGGGTGAGGGCCGGGCGCTCAGCCCTTGGTGAGGATCGAGCGGCCGAAGAACAGCAGGTTGGCCGGCTTCTCCGCGAGGCGGCGCATGAAGTATCCGTACCAGTCGGTGCCGTACGCCGTGTAGACGCGCATCCGGTGGCCCTCGGCCGCGAGCCGGACGTGCTCGTCGCTGCGGATGCCGTACAGCATCTGGAACTCGTACTCATCCAGTTTGCGCCCGGCCTGGCGGCCCAGCTCCTGGGCGATGGCGATGAGACGGGGATCGTGGGACCCGATCATCGGGTAGCCCGCGCCCTCCATCAGGATCCGGGTGATGCGGACGTACGCCTTGTCGATCTCGGCCTTGTCCTGGTACGCGACGGAGGCGGGCTCCTTGTAGGCGCCCTTCACGATGCGTACACGGCTGCCCGCGGCGGAGAGCCTGCGGGCGTCGTCCTCGGTGCGGAACAGGTAGGACTGGATGACGCAGCCGGTCTCCGGGTGGTCCTTCCGCAGCTCCTCGTGGATGGCGAACATCGAGTCGAGGGTGGTGTGGTCCTCGGCGTCGAGGGTGACCGTGGTGCCGATGGCGGCCGCCGCCTCGACGACCGGGCGCACGTTGGCGAGGGCCAGCTCGTGGCCGCCCTCCAGCGCTTGCCCGAACATGGACAGCTTCACGGACATCTCGGCGCGGGTGCCCAGGCCGAGCTCCTTCAGACGCTCGACGAGCTCCAGGTACGCGTCGCGGGCGGCCTCGGCCTGCGCGGGGGTGGTGATGTCCTCGCCGACGACGTCGAGCGTGACCTCCAGCCCCTTGTCCGCGGCGTCCTCCACGATCGGCACGACCTGGTCGACGGTCTCCCCGGCGATGAAGCGGTCGACGACCTGCTTGGTGCCGGGCGCGGCCGAGACGAACCGGCGCATCTTGTCGCTGCGTGATGCGGCGAGAATCACGGGACCCAGCACGGGGCACCTCCACGAATATACGGACGAAGGGCCGTAACGGCACGAACGTGAACGGACCGGTACGGCACGGATAACCACCGTGAAATCTAGGGACCGCTCCGATCCTGTGCCATCGACACCTGTCACGCATCCGTGGCCGCCATCTCAGACATCTGTCTGAAGAAGGGCGCGAAGGGGTGCAGAATGGCGGAGTGACAGGCGATTACCAGGAACTGGTCGACGAGATCTCGGCCCTCCTCGACGCCCCGGCCACCCTGGAGAACCGGGATTTCGGCCTGGTCGCCTTCGGAGCCCACGACAGCGACGACGACTCCGCGATGGACCCGGTCCGCACCCGGTCGATCCTGACCCGGCGCTCCACACCCGCCGTGCGCGCCTGGTTCGAGGGGTACGGCATCACCCGGGCGACCGGTCCCGTGCGGATCCCCGCCGCCCCCGAGGCCGGGGTGTTCCGGGACCGCATCTGCCTTCCCGTACGCCATCGAGGTGTCGTCCTCGGTTACGTCTGGCTGCTCGACGCCGACCCCGGCCCGGCCGACGGGCAGCTGGCCGCCGCGATGGAGGTCGCCGCCCGGATCGGGGCGCTGCTCTCCGACGAGGCGCGGGCGGGCGCCGACCTGTCGCGGGAGTTCGGCGCGGTGCTCACGGCGGGCCCCGGCCGGCAGCGCGACACCGCCCTCGCCGCGCTGGGCGAGGCCCTGGGGCCGGACGCGGAGGGGCTGCACACGGTGGTCTGTGTGACCCCGTGGGGGGACGACACGCCGTCGGTACGGGGGGTGGGCTCGGCGGCCGCCCTGGCGACGGTCGCCGCGCCGGGGGGAGCCGGGCCGCCGGCGCTGGCCGCGCTCGTCCGGCTGCGCGCGCCGGACCGCCTCGATCCCGCCATGAGCGCCGCGGACCGGTTGCGCACCGATGCCGGCCCGGCCGCCACCGGGGGGATCGCCACGCCGCGCCGGGGCCTGGACGAGCTGCCGGTCTCCTGGCGCGAGGCCACGGCGGCGGCCCGCGCGGCACGGGCCGAGACCCGCCTCGGCCCGGTCGCCCGGTGGTCGGCGATCGGCCCGTACCGTCTACTGACCGCCCTCCCGGGCACCGGCGAGGACCCCGGGGACCCGGCGGTCGCCCCGCTGCTGACCTCGCCGCACCGGGAGCTGGCGCACACCGCCGAGGTGTTCCTGGACTGCGCGGGCCAGGCGGGCCGGACGGCCGCCGCGCTGGGCATCCACCGCCAGACGCTGTACTACCGGCTCTCCCGGATCCAGCAGATCACCGGCCTCGACCTGAACGACGGCGAGGACCGGCTGCTGCTGCACATGGCGGTGAAGCGGGCCCGGCTGTAGGGGGCCGGGGCCAGGATCGGCCGGGCCGTGCGACGGCGGGTCAGCCTGCCGGGGGTCGCCAGGCGGCTTCGGCGTCCTGGGCGGTCGGGAAGGTGGGGAAGACCTGGTCCAGGCCGACGATGCGGAAGATCCGGCTGACACGGTCGGGGACCGCGACCAGGACGATGCCCGCCTCGGCGGCGAGGGCGTGGTTGCGGGCGGCGATGAACACGGTGAGGCCGGTGGAGTCGCAGAAGGTGAGGGCGCCGAGGTCGAACACGAGCTGCTGGCCGGGGCTCAGGCTGAGAGCCGGCAGCGCGGCGCGGACATCGGGTGTGGTGTGGTGGTCGAGGTCTCCGGTGAGTTCGATGACCGGCCCGGCCGGGGTGGTGCGGGTGCTCAGGGTCAGGTGCTTGGTCACTGATGCTCTTCACTGGGGGGCCGGGGCACATGGATGGCCAGGACGGCGGTGTCGTCGTCGACGCCGGTGCCGAAGGTGTCGAGCAGGGCGCGGACCGCGGTGATGGTGTCCGGGGCGGTGGTGGGGGCAAGGGCTCGGCCGAAGTCGAGGAAGGCGTCGTCGCCGTAGCGTGCTCCGCCGCCGGTGGCGGCGTTGGTGTGGGCTTCGGTCAGTCCGTCGGTGTGCAGGAGCAGGGTGTCGCCGGGGGCGAGGTGGATGGTGGTGGTGGCGATGTGGGCGTTCGGCAGGACGCCGATGAGCTGTCCGCCGGGAGTGGGCAGGAAGTCGGCGGTGCCGTCGGCGCGCATCAGCAGGGCCGGGGGGTGGCCGCCGCTGGCCAGAGTGATCTGGAAGCCGCCGTGGAGGAGGTCCGGGGTGAGCAGGCCGAAGACGACGGTGCAGAACCGTGGGTCGGAGCCGTGGTACTCGTGGTTGAGGACCGTGTTGAGGTTGCCGAGGACGGCGACGGGGTCGGGGTCGTAGACGGCCGCGGCGCGCAGGGTGTAGCGCGCCAGCGAGGTGACCGCCGCCGCGGCGGCTCCCTTGCCGCAGACATCGCCCAGGAACAGGCCCCAGGTACCGGCTGCCAGGGGGAAGAGGTCGTAGAAGTCGCCGCCGACCTCGTCGACGGAGGCGACGTGGTAGTACGCGGAGACGTCCAGGTCGGGCACGTTCGCCAGGACCGGCGGCAGCAGGCTCCTCTGCAGGGTCGTGGTCAGAGCCTGGAGGCGGTCACGTTCCCGGTCGGCGGCCTGACGGGCGCGCAGCAGTTCGGTCTCGTATGCGCGGCGGTCGCGGGCGTCGAAGACCGTGGTGCGGACCAGCAGCGGCTGTCCGTCGCTTCCCGTCTTGACCGTGGAGGTGACCAGGACCGGCAGTCGGGTGCCGTCGGCGGCCTTCATCTCCAGGGCGATGCCGCTGATCTCCCCCTGCATCCGCAGCATGGGGGCGAAGTGCGTCTCGTGGTAGAGCCGGCCGCCGACGGTGAGCAGGTCGGAGAAGTGCTTGCGGCCGACCAGGTCCTCGCGACGGTAGCCGAGCCAGTCCAGGAGGGTGGTGTTGGCCTTCGCGATCCGGCCGTCGAGCAGGGTGGAGAGGTAGCCGCAGGGCGCGTGCTCGTACAGGTCCTCGGCGCTGTCCTCCAGCAGCGCGGAGAACTGTGCCCGGTCGTCCACCGGCCCCTCGTCCCTCGTTCCACCGTGTTCCTCGTCGTCGGTCCTGCTCATCAAAGGGTGTCTCCCGCGAAGGCGGCGATCGCCGCAGCGGTCTCCTCGGGGGCGGCGAGCTGGGGGCAGTGCCCGGTGGCCTCCAACGTGACCAGCCGACTGCCCCGTATCCGTGCGTGCACGAAGGCGCCGACCTCGGGCGGGGCGATCGCGTCGCTGGAACACTGGGCGACCAGGGTGGGCACAGTCACCTTGCCGAGGTCTGCGCGGTTGTCGGACAGGAACGTCACGCGGGCGAAAGCCCTGGCGATCTCCGGATCGGTACGGCAGAAACTGCTCGTGAGCTCCTCGCCCAACTGGGGGCGTTCCGGGTTCCCCATGATGACCGGGGCCATCGCACCCGACCAGCCCAGGTAGTTGGCGTCCAGCGACTCCAGGAGCTCGTCGATGTCCTCGGCGCTGAACCCGCCCCGGTAACCGGTGGCGGGGTCGTCGATGAAGCAGGGTGAGGGGGCCAGCAGCACGAGACCGGCGAACGCCTCGGGCTCCTTCGCGGCGGCCAGCACGCCCATCATCGCGCTCACCGAGTGCCCGACGAACACCACCGGGCCCAGCGCCAGCTCCCGGCACAGCTCCAGGAGGTCGGCGACGTACCCGTCCAGGGTCGAGTACCGCTCCGGGCTCCACGCCGACAGATCCGAGTTCCCCGAGCCGACGTGGTCGAAGAGGACCACGGTGAAGTGGCGCTCCAGCTCGGGCACCACGAGACGCCACATGTTCTGGTCGCACCCGAACCCGTGCGCCAGCATCACCACCGGCCCGTCGGCCCGGCCGCTCACCCTTACGTGGTTCCTGCTCAGCACGTCCATGCCGTACATCCTCGCAGGCCGCCGAGCCGCCCGGTCCGCTACCGCCCCCGCTGTGCGACGCCTCCCCCTGCCCGTCGGAGCGGCCCGCCCCAAGGGGGTGCCGGGCGGGCCCGGCCGGAGGAGGGACCGGCGGGCCCGGCCGGAGGAGTGTCCGGAAGGCCGGTCCTTCACTTGCCGAAGCGGCGTTCCCGGTTCGCGTACGAGCGCAGCGCGCGCAGGAAGTCCACGTGCCGGAAGGCCGGCCAGTAGCAGTCCACCCAGTGCATCTCGGCGTAGGCGGACTGCCAGAGGAGGAAGCCGGACAGCCGCTGCTCCCCGGAGGTGCGGATGATGAAGTCGGTGTGGTCGGCGACGGGTGAGTAGAGGTGCCGGGAGATGTCGTCGATCCCGAACCGGGCGGCCAGTTCGGCCGCGTCGCCGCCGGCCGCGATGTGCTCCTCGAAGGCGCTCTTCACGGCGTCGACGATCTCGCGCCGGCCGCCGTATCCGACCGCCACGTCCACCTTGAGGCCGCCGCGCCCGGCCGTGGCTGCGGTGGCCTCCTTGAAGACCCGGGCGCTGGCGCCGGGCAGCATGTCGAGCGAGCCGATCGCCCGGACCTCCCAGTCGCGGCCCTCGGCGGTGATGTCCCGGACGGTCTCCTCGATGACCTCGATCAGCGGGCCGAGCTCTTCGGCGGGGCGGCCCAGGTTGTCGTCGGAGAGCATGAAGAGGGTCACGTGCTCGATCCCGGCGGCCGTGCACCAGCCCAGGAACGTGGTGACCTTGGCGCCGCCCGCCCGGTAGCCCTCCCGGACGTCCGTGTGCCCGGCCTTCCGGGCCCAGCGCCGGTTGCCGTCGACCATGATCCCGACGTGCTGGGGGCGCGGCAGGCCGACCAGGGTGGCGGCGAGCCGGCGCTCGTACACCGCTTCGATCGGCCGTCGGAGGAACAGGGGAAGCAGCTTCATGGACCCACTCCATCACAGGACCGCCCGTGCCGGAGGACCCCGCCGACGGTCCCGGACGCCTCCGGCCCGTTCCGGCCGGTCCTCACAACGGGCTCTCCCCGTCATCCGGTTCGGTGATCGGGCGGTCGCTGACCAGGGCGGCCAGCACCAGCGGCGCGTCGCCGTCGCTGTGCCCCACGGTCAGGGCGGCCCACCGGCCGCCGGGGGCGAGAGGCCCCCAGACCACCAGGTCTCCGTACAGGTCCTCGGCGAACAGCGCCTCGAACAGCGGCTCCACGGGCGCCCCGGCCTGCCACCGCAGCAGCGCCACATGCAGCCGCACGGGCCGGTGCGGGCCCCAGCGGTCACCCAACGCCCCTGCCAGCACTGCCAGATGGTCCTCGGCGGCCTCCACCGCTTCGTTCCACTCGGGGGCGTACACACCGGTGAGGGAGTGGCCCTCCCAGAGCGGCACGATCCGGAAGCCCTCCCCGCCGGTGACCGTCCACTCGCCGGTGGCCGGGTCGCCCTCGGCGGCGGTGGGGCCGGTCGCCGGTACGGGGGCGGCGAGGAGCTCGGTCACCTCGGCCGCCGCGCGCTCCGCGTCGAACTCCTCGCCCGCGCGGGAGGTCACAGGACCGCCCGGTCCATCGGGCGGGGCAGCGGAGCCAACGCCCCCGCCTCACGCAGCCGCTGGTACACCCGCACCACGCCCGCACTGTCGCCCGGGGCCGCGATGCTCAGCAACTCCCCGCCGCCGGGCAGGGGTTCACGGACCATCCCCAGTCCTTCGGGGACGAGGGCGGCGCGGGCCGGGGAGAGATAGCCGGCCCGGCCGACGACCGGGTCGCCGACGGAGTAGCCGGCGTCGTCCTCCAGTGCGTCCAGCACGTCGTCGTCGTTCACGTCGCCGAAGTCCGGTTCCCATACCCGGGCGACGAGCGACAGGAGCGCCTCCTCGGGGACCACGGCCTCGTCCGGGACGTGGAGGATGATCGCGAGCGACTGGAGCAGGAACTCCGACGCCCCGCCGGCCACTCCGCTGACCTCGGCCTCCCAGCCGCGCGCCCCGGTGCCGACGAGCCGCAGTCCGGTGCCGGTGAGGTCCGACCACTCGGCCGCGCTCTGGGCCGTGCGGACCGCGCCGAGCAGGGCGTCCCCGCCGGGGGTGAACGCGGTGGCGGGGCCGTTCCCGTGGACCTGACTCCAAGCGTCGACCGCCTGCGGGACCAGCTCGGCGAACCCGTCGAGGGTCCGCAGCCACCGGTCGGCAAGCGCCTCGACCGGCTCCGGCCGGGGACCCCAGAAGCCCCGCACTACACGTCGCATGCTCGTCTCTCCTCCGTCGGCCGGCCCACAGCGCGCGGTCCCCCGACCGGACGGCGGCCGGGATCTCACCACGCGTGCAGGCTACTAGGGCCTGTCGTCGAAGTGCCGTCGTCGCCCGGCAGGCGGCAGTTCGACGGCAGGCCCCAGAAAGCGCGACGAAAGCACTGGCTGTGCGTACAGGGGGCAGCCCCCAGAGGGCGGTTCGCGGTCTTCGAGCGTCTCCGTCGCCGCCTGATGGTGTGGGTGCGGGGCCGAATCCACCAGTCCGCAGTCGCTTGTCTGCTGGTGTGATGATGCGACCGAACGCAAGCCCTACCCCGGCGACTTGTCCGACGCGCAGGGGGCTCCGATCGAGCCGGTGATCACCGCGTGGACCGAAACCGACCGGCCAGCGGCCACCAGGACGCCTACGCGATGCGGGAGATCGTCGACGCGATCCTCCACCAGGGCCGGATGGGCTGCCAGTGGGCCTGCCTCCCGCACGATCTGCCGCCGAAGAGTGCGACGCCTCCGGAGGAAGTCACGCCGCACGCGAGGATCCTCGAACCCGACCACGCCTTCCTCGGCGCCCTTCGCTTCCGCGACCAGGGCGCCGCTGGCCCGGCGACTGTGGCCGCGCTCCGCCCGGATCCGCCGCCCGGCAATCGGATGGGGCCGCTGTGGACACCATGCGACGGCCTTGTTGCGTTGCGTGTAGCAGAAGTTGACTGAGCGTCACTTCTGTGGCGCTTGTATGACATCACCTTGTTCGCGCTTGCTCGTCCGGAACACGCGGCGGCATCGTCGGATGCGGCGCACAGAACCCTGTACGCCGCATCCCCCGACGCGTGAACCTTCCGACGCGTCGCTGTTCGAGGAGACCTCTTCATGACAGCAGTACGCACGACCAAGCGACGCATCGCCGGTGTGGTGGCCGCGGCCACCACACTGGCACTCGCCGTCGGCGCAGGTGCGGCCTTACCTGCGCAGGCGGCTCCCGCACCCGAGGGCAGAGTCCTGCACGCCGGTGCTGCCGGGGCGATTCCCGGCAGCTACATCATCACCCTGAAGGAGACGGCCGGTCTCCGAGCGTCCGCGGCGCAGGGCAAGAAGCTCATAGCGAGCTACGGCGGCCGGATCGAACGCACCTACACGTCGGCGTTGAACGGTTACGCCGCCGAGCTCAGCAGCACCGGGGCCAAGCGGCTCGCCGCCGACCCGGCGGTCGCCTCGGTCGAGCAGAACCAGAAGGTCCACTCGACCGCCACCCAGACCAACGCGCCCTGGGGCCTCGACCGGATCGACCAGCCGAACCTGCCGCTGAACGGCACGTTCACCTACCCGGACTCCGCCGGTGTCAACACCACCGTCTACGTCCTGGACACCGGCGTGCGCATCACGCACCAGGACATCGTCGGCCGGGCCTACAACGGCTACGACTTCGTCGACAACGACAACGTCGCCCAGGACGGCAACGGCCATGGCACCCACGTCGCCACGACCGCCGCCGGAACCGTCTACGGCGTGGCCAAGAAGGCCAAGATCGTCGCCGTGCGGGTCCTCAACAACAGCGGTTCCGGCACCACCGCCGGAGTCATCGCGGGTGTCGACTGGATCACCGCCAACCATGTCGCCTCCTCCGTCGCCAACGTCTCGCTCGGCGGCGGCCCCAGCACCACCCTGGACAACGCGGTGCGCCGGTCGATCGCGTCCGGAGTGACGTACTCGATCGCGGCGGGCAATTCGAACGCGCCTGCCTCCGGCTTCTCGCCCGCCCGGGTGGAGACCGCGCTCACCGTCGGCGCCACGACCAGGACCGACGCCCGGGCCACCTACTCCAACCACGGCCCCCTCGTGGACCTTTTCGCACCGGGGTCCGACATCACTGCCGGCTGGGCGACCTCGGACACCGCCACCTACACCGGCAACGGGACGTCCTTCGCCGCCCCGCACGTCGCCGGCGCGGCCGCTGTCTACCTGACGAACCACCCGGGCTCCTCTCCGGCGGCCGTGGGCACGGCCCTCGTGAACGGCGCGACCTCCAACGTCCTCACCGGCGTCGGAACGGGCTCCCCGAACAAGCTGCTGAGGCTCGTTCCGTAACCGCAGAAGCAACTTGACGCGGTGATCGACGGCCAGGCACGGACACGGCGACCTCGCCGGGTCCGTGCCTGGCCCGAGCCGTCCGCCCGCCGGCCGGCGCGCGGGGTGCGTTCGCGATCCGCATCCGCACCGCTGCCCGGCGTGGCCACACGGTCGAGAGCCTTGCCGCCTCCGTTGACATCCTCCGGCGGGCCCGGGAAGAGCTTGTGCGTACCGGTCTCATCCACTCCGTGGACAGGTCGTCGGTGTTCACGCTCTTCCTGAACTGCCCAGCGTCAGAAGTGCCGGCCTGTGCCGGCTGGCTCCGGCCCAATCCCCCCGCAGTCGCCGACAGACGCCCTCGAGTGAGCACGCGCTTCGGCTCATCAGCTCGGAACGGACATCGGCTCACGGACCGTCCTCGTAGAGTCCGGCCACGTGACCGACAGCGTTACGTCACGGGTTGGTGCCCGTGCCGGCCACTCTGGCCTGGTCGCCGGTCGGGAGTTGCCTGACCGACCGCTTCGGCTTCCACGCCTTCAGCGGGCCTCGGCCGGAGACCGACGGAAACCGGTTCACCGGCCACGCGTTGACGGCAGCGACACGCCCGGCCACCTCGTAGCGGACCGCGAGCGGACACGCCCCGGCGGACCAGACCAGGATCGGCAAGGCTCTCTCCGGGCTCGCGGCCTTCCGCCCGGGTGCTTCCGCCCGGCGCGGCCTACTCGTCGAACGCCCCCGGCTTCCTGGTGCTGTCGTTGGGCTTCGTCGGGCTGTGGACCACCTTGACCGGCAGCCCTTCGTCCCGGAACGCCTTGCGGGCGGCCTTGGCGACCTCCGGGTCGGAGAAGTGCCACTCCACGCTCCGGCCGCCGGACGCCTCCACCTGGGAGCGGGCCTCGGTGACGAACTTGTCCTTGCCCGAGGGGGTGAGGGCGCCGCTGTCGGACTTGGACAGATAGCTGCCGTAACCGTTCTTGGCCTCCAGGAAGGTCTGCCGGGAGGAGTCCCAGCCGTCGTACTCCACCGCCGGCTTGCCCTCCCTGGGATGCGGCACGACGTACTCCTGGCCCCGGTTGGTACCGGTCACCTGTTCCTGGTAGCGCAGCCAGGACTCGTTCTTCCAGTTGGGCTCGGGGTTGCGGTCCCGGCTCGCCCAGTAGCCGTCGCCCTCGTCGGCGTCCCCGAGCGTACGGTCCTTGAGGTCGTCGGCCCAGGACGGCGGGTTGTAGTTGCGCGGGTCGGAGGTGTCGTTGCGCTGCGCCTCCGGGTACTTCTTCTTGTCCACCTCGGCCCTGCGCGCCCGCTCGGGTTCCTCCAGCCTCTTCTGCTCCAGGTGGGCGGCCCGCTCGGCTGCTCGCGCCCGGGCGGCGGCCGCCTTGGCCGCCTCGTCGCACCCGCCGTCTCCGAGGACGATCCGGTCCGGGGAGCCGCCCGCCAGCACTCCGGTGCCCGCGCCCGGGACACCGGTGGCCCCGCCCTCGCCGTACCGCACGCGCGGCGGGCCCGAGGCGATGGCGCAGCCGGTGCGGCGGGCCGCGTCCTCGGCGGTGTCCGCCGCGTCGTCGGCCTCCTTCGCCGCCTTCCGCACACCGTCGAGGTCGCCGGCCTCCGCCGCCTTGCGGGCCCTGCGGGCCGCCGCCCCCGCATCGTCCGCGGCCCTCGCCACGGCTCCGGCGACCTTGCCCAGCACACCGAGCTTGCCGACCTTGCCGACGACCTTCCCGACGTTGTAGCCGGGGATGAAGATCGAGCCGACGTTCCAGATCACGTCGGTGACGGCCCGGGTCTTCTCGCCGTTGTTCCAGCGCTCGCGGACCTCGTCCCCGACGAACACGTCGTCGCCGACCGTGACCACCGTGCCGACGGACGCCTTGCCCCAGTCCAGGAGCGCGCCCAGGTAGTCGCCGTCCGCCCACTTGTCGCCCGCGCCCGAGGAGTCCTTCGTCCACTGGTCGCCGAGTTGCCTGCCGTAGTCCGCGAGGCCCGACCAGGTCTCCGGCTTGAACAGGTCGATGATCCCGGTGATGTCGCCCCAGAGCCCGTCGACCACGAGGCCCTTGACGACCTGCGTCGTACGGTCCCAGGCGCAGCCGAAGAAGCCCCAGCCGCCGCAGTCCTCCTGCTCCTCGGCCTGCTCGCCGCCTCCCTCGCCCTCACCGTCGTCGGACGCCTGTACGTCGTGGGCCGCCTCGGGCTCCTCGTTGTCGTCGGGGAAGGTGTCCTCGCCGGTGCCGGGGCGACCGGCGTCGTCGGGCCCGCCGGTGCCGCCGCCCGTCGTGGTGGAGCCCGAACTCTCGCCGCCGCCGGTCCCGGCCGTACCGCCGGAGCCCTCGGTACCGCCCGAGCCCTCGGTACCTCCGGTGCCGCCCGGACCTCCGGTGGAGCCGGTGCCTCCCGTACCGCCGGTGGCGTCACCACCGGTGGCCCCCTCCGTGGACCCTCCGGTGACGCCGCCCGTGGTCGTCGCACCGCCGTCGGCTCCCCCGTCCGTACCGCCGTCGGCGCCTCCGGCCGCGCTCCCCGACGTACCGCCGTCGGCCCCTGCGTCCGTACCTCCGTCGGCTCCCCCGTCCGCACCGCCGTCCGCACCGCCGTCCGTACCGCCGCCAGGGCGGTCGCCCGCCTCGACGGAGCCGCTGCCCGGGGAGACCGGGCAGGAGCTGCCGGTCAGCGAGCAGATCGCGGACTGGAGGCCCTCGGTGATCCGGCCGCCGAGGCCGCCCACGGTCAGGGCCCCGATCAGCGCGACGACGATCAGGACCAGGCCCAGGTACTCCAGGGCGGTCTGCCCCCGGTCCCGCTTCCAAGTGATCATGTGCGGGAGCGAGAACTTCGGCGGCTGCCCCCGTTCGCCGGGCGGCAGCCGGAACCACGCCCGGCTCCCCGCGCGGCTGATCAGGACGGTGATCAGCACCGGCAGGACCAGCTGGGTCAGCCCGTCCGGCGACCCGTCCCCGAGGTTGGCGAGACCCCCGAGGATCAGCCACGCCTGTACGGCGACGATGCCCCACCGCACACGCGCGCCGCCGGTCCTGACGTGCCGGGCCAGCAGCGCCGCGAGCACCCCGGGCACGGAGGCGTACAGCAGGATGCCGAGCACCTCGGCGCCCATCGCGTCCGCGGCGAGGGCCGAGCCGGACAGGCCGACCGCCCCCAGCACCGTCGCCCCGAACAGCACGAGGAGCAGCACGCGGACCAGGACGAGCGGGCGCGGGAGTTCACGCCGCGGGGCGGCGGCCGGAGCCGGGCCTCCCGCTACGGGTATGCCACCGACAGCAGACATACGTGATCCGACCCCCGGCGCCCATGAGTGACATGACAACAGGTCACCCTAGGGGCGGGGACCCGCCACGTCGTGGGCCCCAGGACCCAACCCCGGGCCCACCCGGAGGGGTTGACCGGACCGCGGAAAGCAACGTACCCGGCAGCGGGGCCGCTCGTACGGAACGAGCGGGCCTGCTACCGGGTACGGAGCGGGGTCGTGCGGCAGTGCGCCCGTGTCAGCCGGTGAGGCTCACCAACGTGTCCGCGTCAGTCGGTGAGGTTCACCGAGCGGGCCGAGGACGCGCCGATCTCCTCGGAGATCTCGGTCAGCACCGGCTGCGGGACGGTCTCGTCGACGGTCAGGACGACCAGGGCCTCGCCGCCCTCGGCGGCCCGCGACACCTGCATGCCGGCGATGTTCAGCCCGGCCTCGCCGAGGATCTTGCCGACCGCTCCGACCACACCGGGACGGTCCTGGTAGCGCAGGACGACCATGTGGTCGGCGAGCGCCAGATCGACGTCGTGCTCACCGATGGCGACGATCTTCTGGAGGTTCTTCGGGCCGGCCAGCGTGCCGGAGACCGCGACCTCCTGGCCGTCGGAGAGCGTGCCGCGCACGGTGACCACGTTGCGGTGGTCGGGCGACTCGGAGCTGGTGGTGAGGCGGACCTCGACACCGCGCTCCTGCGCGAACAGCGGGGCGTTGACGTAGGAGACGGTCTCGTCGACGACGTCCTCGAAGACGCCCTTGAGCGCGGAGAGCTCCAGCACCTTGACGTCGTGCTGGGTGATCTCGCCGTACACCTCGACGTCGAGCCGGGCCGCGACCTCGCCCGCGAGCGCGGTGAAGATCCGGCCGAGCTTCTCGGCGAGCGGCAGGCCGGGGCGTACGTCCTCGGCGATGACGCCGCCCTGGACGTTGACCGCGTCCGGGACCAGCTCGCCCGCCAGGGCGAGGCGGACGGACTTGGCGACCGCGATGCCCGCCTTCTCCTGCGCCTCGTCGGTGGAGGCGCCGAGGTGCGGGGTACATACGACCTGGTCGAACTGGAACAGCGGGGAGTCCGTGCAGGGCTCCTTCGCGTACACGTCGAGGCCGGCGCCCGCGACGCGGCCCTCCTTCAGCGCGGAGGCCAGGGCCTCCTCGTCGACGATCCCGCCGCGCGCGGCGTTGACGATGCGGACCGAGGGCTTCACCTTGTGCAGCGCCTCGTCACCGATGAGACCGAGGGTCTCGGGGGTCTTGGGCAGGTGCACCGTGATGAAGTCCGCGACCTCCAGCAGCTCGTCCAGGCTGAGGAGCTTGACGCCCATCTGCGCGGCGCGGGCCGGCTGGACGTAGGGGTCGTAGGCGACGATCTTCATGCCGAAGGCCGACATGCGCTGGGCCACCAGGACGCCGATGCGGCCGAGGCCGACGACGCCGAGGACCTTCTCGCTGAGCTCGACCCCGGTGTACTTGGAGCGCTTCCACTCACCGTTCTTGAGCGCGCTGTTGGCCTGCGGGATGTTGCGCGCGGTGGCCACCAGCAGACCGCAGGCCAGCTCGGCCGCGGTGACGATGTTGGAGGTGGGGGCGTTGACGACCATCACGCCGGCCTTGGTGGCCGAGGAGACGTCGACGTTGTCGAGACCGACGCCGGCGCGGGCCACGACCCGGAGCTTCTTGGCGGCGGCGATGGCCTCGGCGTCGACCTTGGTGGCGGAGCGCACCAGGATGGCGTCGACGTCGACGATCGCGGGGAGAAGCTCGGCGCGGTCCGCGCCGTTGCAGTGCCGGATCTCGAAATCCGGACCCAGGGCGTCGACCGTTGCGGGCGACAGCTCTTCAGCGATGAGTACGACAGGTTTCGAGCTCACGTGAGTCCTCACAAGTCCAGTGCGGACGGCCGTCCCGACGGCCGCAGGCGGTGGAGGGGCTAGCCGCGTGGAAGACGCACGACACTGTGGGCCCTGACGCGTGTATCTGTGGAGAAGTGTAGTCATGCGACGCGCCTCGTACCGCGCCCCGGTGGAAGGATCACCCGCACGAGGGTGGACGTGGTGGACACCCGTACGGAACTGCCCCTCCGGTACCCCCGTACGGAGCGGCTTCTCCGGTTCACCGCGGAGCGGGGCGGGTCCTCCACGGACCCGCCCCGCTCCCCCGAGGCCTAGGCCTCTTCGTCGTTCACCCAGCTCATGAGCTTGCGCAGCTCACGGCCCGTGGTCTCCAGCAGGTGGTCGCTGTCGGCCTTCTTGTACTCGTTGTACTTGGGCAGACCGTTGTGGTACTCCGCCATCCACGCGTTGGCGAAGGTGCCGTCCTGGATCTCGGTGAGGACCTTCTTCATCTCGGCCTTGGTGTCGGCCGTGATGATGCGCGGGCCGGTGACGTAGTCGCCCCACTCGGCGGTCTCCGAGATGGACCAGCGCATCTTGTCGAGGCCGCCCTCGTACATGAGGTCGACGATGAGCTTCAGCTCGTGCAGGCACTCGAAGTACGCGATCTCGGGCTGGTATCCGGCCTCGGTCAGCGTCTCGAAACCGGCCTTGACCAGGGCGGCGGTGCCACCACAGAGGACGGCCTGCTCACCGAACAGGTCGGTCTCGGTCTCCTCGGTGAAGGTCGTCTTGATGACGCCGGCGCGGGTGCCGCCGATGCCCTTGGCGTACGAGAGGGCGAGCTCCAGGCCCTTGCCCGAGGCGTCCTGCTCGACGGCCACGATGCAGGGAACGCCGCGGCCCTCCTCGTACTGACGGCGGACCAGGTGGCCGGGTCCCTTCGGGGCGACCATGCAGACGTCGACGCCGGCCGGCGGCTTGATGAAGCCGAAGCGGATGTTCAGGCCGTGGCCGAAGAACAGCGCGTCGCCGTCCTTGAGGTTGTCCTTGACGGACTCCTCGTAGACCTGGGCCTGGATCGGGTCCGGGACGAGGATCATGATGACGTCGGCCTCGGCGGCGGCCTCGGCCGGGGTCACCACGCGCAGGCCCTGCTCCTCGGCCTTGGCCTTGGACTTCGAGCCCTCGTGCAGACCGACGCGGACGTCGACGCCGGAGTCGCGGAGCGACAGCGCGTGGGCGTGGCCCTGGCTGCCGTATCCGAGAACCGCGACCTTGCGGCCCTGGATGATGGACAGGTCGGCATCGTCGTCGTAGAACAGCTCGGCCACTGGGTCTTCTCCTTGGTGTGCAGGTGTTGCGTCCCACCGTACGGCGGGGGCGTCGTGTACGTGATCGGGTCTCGCCATGCGAGCGGCGCGGGGGCCGCCCCCCGTTCCGCCTAGGCGGAGCGGTCGAGGGCGCGCAGGGACCGGTCGGTGATCGAGCGCGCGCCGCGCCCTATGGCGATGGTGCCGGACTGGACGAGCTCCTTGATGCCGTACTGCTCCAGCATCTTGAGCATCGCCTCCAGCTTGTCGGCCCCTCCGGTCGCCTCGATCGTGACGGCCTCCGGGGAGACGTCGACGGTCTTGGCGCGGAACAGCTGGACGATCTCGACGATCTGGGAGCGGGTCTCGCTGTCGGCGCGGACCTTCACCAGGACGAGCTCCCGCTGGATCGCGGCGGCGGGCTCGAGTTCGACGATCTTCAGGACGTTGACCAGCTTGTTGAGCTGCTTGGTGACCTGCTCCAGGGGCAGGCCCTCGACATTCACGACGATGGTGATGCGGGAGATGTCGGGGTGCTCGGTGGTACCGACCGCGAGCGAGTCGATGTTGAAGCCGCGTCGGGAGAACAGCGCGGTGATCCGGGCGAGGACACCGGGCTTGTTCTCGACCAGGACGGAGAGCGTGTGCTTTTCGGACATGGAGTCGTTCTCTCTCTGTCTCTCAGTCGTCTTCGTTGTCGCCGAAGTCGGGGCGGACGCCGCGGGCGGCCTGGACCTCGTCGTTGGAGGTGCCCGCCGCGACCATCGGCCAGACCATGGCGTCCTCGTGGACGATGAAGTCGATCACGACGGGGCGGTCGTTGATGGAGTTGGCCTCTTCGATGACCTTGTCCAGGTCGGCCGGGTCCTCGCAGCGGATGGCGTAGCAGCCCATCGCCTCGGACAGCTTGACGAAGTCCGGGACGCGGGTGCCCTTGGCCGGGACGCCGTCCGTGTCCGCGCCGGAGTGCAGCACGGTGTTGGAGTAGCGCTGGTTGTAGAAGAGGGTCTGCCACTGGCGGACCATCCCGAGCGCGCCGTTGTTGATGACGGCGACCTTGATCGGGATGTTGTTGAGCGCGCAGGTGGTCAGTTCCTGGTTGGTCATCTGGAAGCAGCCGTCGCCGTCGATCGCCCAGACCGTGCGGTCGGGCATGCCGGCCTTCGCGCCCATGGCGGCCGGGACCGCGTAGCCCATCGTTCCGGCGCCGCCGCTGTTGAGCCAGGTGGCGGGCTGCTCGTAGTCGATGAAGTGGGAGGCCCACATCTGGTGCTGGCCGACGCCCGCCGCGAAGATCGTGCCCTCGGGGGCGAGCTTGCCGATGCGCTGGATGACCTGCTGCGGGGAGAGGCTGCCGTCCTCGGGCAGGTCGTAGCCGAGCGGGTAGGTCTCGCGCCAGCGGTTGAGGTCCTTCCACCATGCCGCGTATCCCGTTCGGGCGGCCTCGCCGGTGCGACCCTCGGTGTGCTCGGCCTGGACGGCCTGGACCAGGTCGGCCAGGACCTCGCGGGCGTCGCCGACGATGGGGACGTCCGCGGTGCGGTTCTTGCCGATCTCGGCCGGGTCGATGTCGGCGTGGACGATCTTGGCGTACGGGGCGAAGCTGTCCAGCTTGCCGGTGACGCGGTCGTCGAAGCGGGCTCCGAGGGCGACGATCAGGTCGGCCTTCTGCAGCGCGGTGACGGCGGTGACCGCGCCGTGCATGCCCGGCATTCCCACGTGCAGCGGGTGGCTGTCGGGGAAGGATCCGAGCGCCATCAGGGTGGTGGTGACGGGCGCTCCGGTCAGCTCCGCGAGGACCTTCAGCTCGGCGGTGGCGCCGGCCTTCATGACGCCGCCGCCGACGTACAGCACGGGGCGCCTGGCCTGGGTGATCAGCTTCGCGGCCTCGCGGATCTGCTTGGCGTGCGGCTTGGTCACCGGGCGGTAGCCGGGCAGGTCCTGGGTGGGCGGCCAGCTGAAGGTGGTCTTCGCCTGGAGGGCGTCCTTGGCGATGTCGACGAGGACCGGTCCGGGGCGGCCGGTGGAGGCGATGTGGAAGGCCTCGGCGATGGTGTGCGGGATGTCCTCGGCCTTGGTGACCAGGAAGTTGTGCTTGGTGATCGGCATCGTGATGCCGCAGATGTCGGCTTCCTGGAAGGCGTCGGTGCCGATGGCCTTGGCGGCGACCTG
Organism: Streptomyces sp. NPDC026589; assembly: GCF_040638385.1. NCBI lineage: Bacteria > Bacillati > Actinomycetota > Actinomycetes > Kitasatosporales > Streptomycetaceae > Streptomyces > Streptomyces sp. NPDC026589. The sequence continues at coordinate 119,321 of NZ_JBEZYG010000006.1, read as the reverse complement.
GCCGGTGATCGCGACGAGCGGCACGGAGTCCATGTGCGCGTCGGCGATCGGGGTGACCAGGTTGGTGGCGCCGGGGCCCGAGGTGGCCATGCAGACGCCGACCTTGCCGGTGGCCTGCGCGTACCCGGTGGCGGCGTGGCCGGCGCCCTGCTCGTGGCGGACCAGGACGTGACGGACCCGGGTGGAGTCCATCATCGGGTCGTAGGCGGGGAGGATCGCGCCGCCGGGAATGCCGAATACCGTGTCGGCGCCGACTTCCTCGAGAGAACGGATGAGGGACTGCGCGCCCGTGACGTGCTCAACGGTGACGGACGGCTGTCCGCCGTTTCGGGCGCGCGGCTGCGGGTGGTGGGCCCCGGTGGCCTGCTCGGTCATCGGCATTCTCTTCTCGAAGCTGAGGTTTTTCGCGGGTGTTTTGCAGCGGTTTGAGCGGTGTCAGTGCAACAAAAAACCCCTCGTGCCGTGAGGCAAGCGAGGGGAGCGCGCCGGGTGCGGTCGCAGAGTGTCGTGGAGTGACTCTGCTTCAGCCGACGCGCTTTCCAAGTACGAGAATTCGGGTGCGCATGGCATTGACCCTCTCTCCGGCACGCATGACGTGTCAAGTGGGTGGGACGGGCGTCTCAGCATGTGATCCGGTGAGCAGGGGAATCGATCCGCCCGCCATCACCGGCCGGGGGCTCGGGATGCTCGGTACGGGGAACTCCCCCCGGACCAGGGCGCGTCGCAGCCGGTACTCGTCGAGCGGGCCGGAGAAGGCCATCCCCTGGCCGTGGGTGCACCCCATGGCGCGCAGGGCGAGCACTTGCTCGGGGACGTCGACCCCGTCGGCGACGGACTGGAGGCCGAGGTCGCAGGCGATCCGCAGGAGACCGCTGGTGATCTTGTGCAGCCGGGCCGATTCGACCACCCCCTCGACCAGGTTCCGGTCGAGCTTCAGTACGTCGATGGGGAGCCGGCGCAGCGCGTTGATCGCCGCGAAGCCGCTGCCGAAGCCGTCGAGCGCGATCCGTACACCGAGGCGGCGCAGGGCCACGAGGCGCTGCTCCAGGACGTCGAAGGAGACGCGCGGGTCGCTGTCGGCGACCTCGATCATCAGGGCGCCCGAGGGCAGGCCTTGGCGGGTCAGCAACGCCTCGATGGAGCCGGGGGGCGAGGCCGCCTCCAGCAGCCGGGCGGCGGAGAGCCGGACGGAGACGGCGACGGGGTGCCCGGCCCTGGCCCGGTCGGCGGCCTGGGCCACCGCCTCCTCCAGGAGCCAGCGGCCGAGCTCGGCGGTGCGGTCGTCGTCGCCGGAGACCCGGAGGAACTCGGCGGGGGTGAACAGGATGCCCTGGGCGGACCGCCAGCGGGCCTGGGCGGCGACGGCCGCGACGGACCCGCTGGCGAGATGGACGACGGGCTGGTGGAGCAGGGCGAACTCGCCCTCGCGCAGGGCGGTGCGCAGCCGGGTGGCCAGCTCGGAGCGGCGTACGACGTCGGCCTGCATCTGCGGGGCGTACAGCTCGACCCGGTCCTTGCCGCCGGCCTTGGCGCGGTACATCGCGAGGTCCGCGTTGCGCATGAGGTCGGTGGGGCTGATGGCGGGCTCGGCGAAGGCCACGCCGATGGAGGCGGCCACCCGGACCTCGCTGGGGCCGATGCGGTAGGGCTGGGAGAGGGTGAGGCGCAGCCGGTCGGCGATCTCGTGGACCTGGTACTCCCGGGCGCCCTGGTCGCGGGTGCCGTCGCCCATGATGAGCGCGGCGAACTCGTCGCCGCCGAGCCTCGCCGCGGTGTCGCCGGCCCGGACGGAGTCCTGGAGGCGGCGGCCGGCCTGGACGAGGAGTTCGTCGCCCGCCTGGTGGCCGATGGTGTCGTTGACCGCCTTGAAGCCGTCGAGGTCGATGAAGAGGACGGCGGTGCCGGGGTCGCCCGAGCGGCGGCCGCCGAGGGCCTGTCGGACCCGGGCGGTGAACAGGGCCCGGTTGGGCAGGTCGGTGAGCGGGTCGTGCTCGGCGTTGTGCTGCAACTGGGCCTGGAGCCTGACCCGTTCGGTGACGTCCCGGCTGTTGAGGAGGAGGCCGCCCTGGTGGCGGTTGACGGTGGACTCGACGTGGAGCCAGTCGCCCGTGCCCGAGCGGAAGCGGCACTCGATGCGGGTGGTGGGCTCCTCGTGCGGCGGTGCGGCCAGGAAGCGGCGCACCTCGTGGACGAACCGGCCGAGATCGTCGGGGTGGATGATCGAGGACAGCTCGGACCCGACGAGGCCCTCCGCCTCGCGCCCGTAGACCCCGGCGGCGGCGGGGCTGACGTAGCGCAGGGTGCCGTTGGGCGCGGCGATCATGATGACGTCGCTGGAGCCCTGCACCAGGGAGCGGAAGTGGTTCTCCTTCTGGGCCAGCTCCTGGGTGAGGGAGATGTTGTCGAGGAGCATGATGCCCTGCCGGACGACCAGGGCCAGGACGACGGTGCAGCCGGTGAAGATGACGACGTGGTCCACCCGGCGGCCGTCGACCACGTTGTACAGGATGCCCAGGGTGCAGACGGCGGCGGCGAGATACGGGGTCAGGGCGGCCAGCGAGCCGGCGATCGGGCGGCTGGCGATGGCGCGCGGCGGCCCGGGGCGGGCGGACGGCCCGGCCCCGCTCCGGGCGCCCCAGGGGGCGTAGGCGAGGAGCAGCGACCCGGCGAACCAGCCGGCGTCGAGGAGTTGGCCCGAGTGGTAGGTGGAGCGCAGCAGCGGCGAGGTGAACACCGCGTCGCTCAGCACGGTGAGCGCGAGGGCGGCGATGGCGGTGTTCACCGCGGTGCGGTTCACGCCTGCCCGGCGGAAGTGCAGGGCGAGCACCATCGAGACGAGCACGATGTCGAGCAGCGGGTAGGCCAACGAGAGTGCCGCGGGCGCGACGCTGGTGTCCTGGACTCCGGCCAGGTGCGTGGTGTGTGCGAGGGCGAGGCTCCAGGCGAGCGTCAGCAGGGAGCCGCCGATCAGCCAGGCGTCCAGGGCCAGGCACACCCAGCCCGCGCGGGTGACGGGCCGTTTGGCGAGCACGAGCAGTCCGACGATGGCGGGCGGCGCGAAGCAGAGGAAGAAGACGTCGGCGAGGGAGGGTGTGGGCACGGGGACGCCGAGGATCACCTCGTACCAGCCCCAGACGGCGTTTCCGCAGGCCGCCATGGCGGAGGAGAGCGAGAACAACAGCCAGGCGGGGCGCAGCCGGCCCCTGACCGCCCGTGCGTAGAGGAAGCAGGAGACGGCGGCGACCAGGGCCGCCGCGGCGAGACCGAAGTCCCCCATGATGACGGCGACCCGCGGTGAGCCCCAGCCGAGGGCGGCGCCCACCGAATATCCGGCGCAGACGACGCCGAGCAGGATCCGGGACCGCAGTCCCGTGGTGCCGGTGGCGGACCGCGGGGCGAGCAGGGCCCCCAGCGCGCTCACCGGAGGGCTCCCCGCCCCGGGCCCACCGGGCAGGCGCTCCCCGGCGCCCGGCTCCTCGGCGTACGGCACCGAAGTGCCAGGCACCGAGGAGCCAGGCACTGAGGTACTCGGCACCGAGGCGCCCGGCCCTTCGCGGGGGCTCTCCGGCGCCGCTCGCTCCGGCCCGGCCGCGGCGGCTTCGGCGTTGCCGGTCCGGGGCGGGAATCCGGCCACCGGCGCGTGTTGTGCTCCATCGGCGCGGGCGGCCGCGACCGTCCGCTCGTCCGCGTCGGATCGTCTCTCCATGGCCAGCACATCGCCCGTCGCCCCCTCGCGTTCCGGTGCTCCCCCCCGCGCCGTCCCTTCCACGGCGCAGCCCCCCGGATCGGACGATACACCAGATCCGTCACTCAGGGCCATAGATTCTCTACGCTCCGTGACGAAGTGCGAGGTGAGCGGCACCGCGTGCATCCGGACCACCCCGTAGCGTGGCCGCTGCGGCGGGGTCAGCCGGTGGTGGTCACGACGTTGCGCACCGGCTCTCCGGCGGCGAACCGGGTGAGCTGTGCGGCCAGCAGTCGCTTGGCACGCGGTTCGAAGGCCGAGGTGCTGCCGCCCACGTGAGGCGTGATCAAGACATTCGGAGCATGCCAGAGAGGATGGCCCTCGGGCAGGGGTTCCGGGTCGGTCACATCCAGTGCGGCCCGCAGTCGTCCGGATTCCAGTTCGGACAGCAGGGCCTTGGTGTCGACGACCGGGCCGCGGGCGACGTTGACGAGGAGGGCCCCGTCGGGCATCGCGGCGAGGAAGTCGGTGCCCACCAGCCCCTGCGTGGACGGGTTCAGCGGAGTGGAGAGGATCACGACGTCGGCCTCGGGCAGCAGGGCGGGCAGATCGTCGAGCGTCTGTACGGGACCGCGTGCGGTGGTCCGCGCGGAGCGCGCGACGCGCGCCACCCGCGCGCACTCGAAGGGGGCGAGCCGGTCCTCGATGGCCGAGCCGATGGATCCGTACCCCACGATGAGGACGGACCTGTCGGCGAGCGCCGGGTAGAAGCCGGACCGCCACTCCTCCTTGTCCTGGCCGTGGACGAATCCCGGGAACCCACGCAGGGACGCGAGGATCAGGGCGAGCGTCAGCTCGGCGGTGGACGCCTCGTGCACCCCCTTGGCGTTGCAGAGGCGTACGCCGGCGGGAAGCACTCCGAGGCCCGGCTCCACATGGTCGATGCCCGCGGAGAGCGTCTGCACCACCCGGACGGCGTTCATCGAGGCCAGCGGGCGCACCGCGACCTCGGAACCCTTCAGATAGGGAACGACGTAGTAGGCGCAGTCGGCCGGGTCGCCCGGGTAGTCCGGTTCACCGTCCCAGAAGAGGTAGTTGAGGCCCTCGGGCAGGCCGTCGATCTCCTCGGCCGGGTAGGGCAGCCACACGTCGGCAGTCGTCGCAGTCATGGTCAGGAGGCTATGCGACAGATGTGCGAGCGCTCCAGGGGTGCGCCCGGGGCCTTCACGCGAGCGGCGCCGGCGCGGTCGCAGAACGAGGGCCCGCACTCCGGCGTACAGGGGGCGACGTCCGCCGACCGGAGCGGGGAGCGCCCGGTGAGGCGGGAGCCCGGTCGAGGCATTACGGACGGTGTCGCGGTGACAGTAGAGGGTCTCGGCGCCCGCCCTGGCAGGTTGCACAAACTCCGCCGTCGGTGATTGCCGCGACTGCGCAGAGACGACGCGGCGTTCGTTCCCCCAGGATGTGCGGTCAAACACCTAGGTGATCCGGCCGCGTCCACCCGGTTCACCTTCACGTCAGGAGTCACCGTGCTGCGGAGAAGGAATCTGCTCGCCCCGTCGGCCGCGCTCGCCCTGCTCCTGACCGCGTCGGCGGGCGCGGGCCCGGCGGCGGCTTCGACGGACCCGACCGTGGTCGCCGCTACCGCGCCCGCCGTCCCGGCCGCCGCCTCGGCCGCCGTCCCGGCCGCCGGTGGCTTCGGGGCTCCCGGCCCGTACGCCACGGCGGTGGAGGTCGGGGCGGTCACCACCCTGTACTACCCGCGCGACATCGCCGACAGCGACCGCCGCCACCCGGTGATCGTGTGGGGCAACGGCACCGGCGGCGTCCCCCTCGTCTACCGGGACCTGATGCTCCACTGGGCCGGTCAGGGCTTCGTCGTCGCAGCAGCGAACACCCCCATGTCCAACCTCGGGATCTCCATGCGGGCGAGCATCGACATGCTGACCGGCAGGAACGCCGACCCTGCGAGCGTCTTCTTCGACCGCGTCGACCTGGAGCACATCGGCGCGTCGGGGCACTCGCAGGGCGGCGCGGCCGCCATCGTCGTCGGCTCGGACCCCCGCGTCGACACCGTCCTGCCGATCCAGCCCGGCCCGCTGGCGAACATCGACGCGGTGCGCGTGCCCGCGCTGCTGCTGGCCGGTCAGAAGGACAGCATCGTCTTCCCCGCCCTGGTCAAGGCCTTCTACAACGCCGCCGACCACATTCCGGCCCTCTACGGCGAGGTGCGCGGGGCCGACCACTTCACGGTCGTCGGCGATCCGGGCCCGTTCGCGGCACCGACCACCGCATGGTTCCGCGCCCACCTCATGGGCGACCGGACGGCGGGCGCCCAGTTCTTCGGGCCCGGCTGCGGCATCTGCACCGACACCGCCACCTGGTCCGACGTCCGCCGCAACGGCCCGGCCCTCGGCGTCCCCGCCGCCACCCCGTAACCCGTCCCCGGCCGATCACGGGCGCCGTGGCGGGCGGCGTCCCGGTCCCCCTGTCCGCCGCTTTCCCGGTCGTCCCCCGCGGCCGGGAAGGCGGCACTTCTCGTGAAAGGACCGATATGGACATCATCGCGACGACGCTCCAGGGAAAGGTGCGGGGCCGCGTCGAGGAGGGCATCGCCTCCTACCGGGGCATCCCGTACGCCGCCGCGCCCTTCGGGGGCCACCGGTTCCGCGCCCCGGCGCCCGTCGAACCCTGGGACGGGATACGCGACGCGCTGGAGTTCGGGCCGACCGCACCGCAACGCCCTTACCGGCCGCCCCTGGACCGGCTGATTCCCGACGTGGACATCCCCGGTGAGGAGTGCCTCAACCTCAACGTCTGGGCTCCGGGGACCGCCGGCGAACCGCGGCCCGTGCTGGTGTGGATCCACGGAGGGTCCCTGCGGAACGGCTCCGCCGCCCTGCCCCTGTACGACGGCCGGGCCTTCGCGCGCGACGGCGTGGTCCTGGTCTCGATCAACTACCGGCTCGGGGTGGAGGGGTTCGGCGTCTTCCCCGACGCACCCGACAACCGGGGCCTGCTGGACCAGATCGCCGCGCTGACCTGGGTGCGGGACAACATCGCCGGATTCGGCGGGGACCCGGGGCGCGTCACGGTGTGCGGCGAGTCCGCCGGAGCCATCAGCATCGCCGCCCTGCTGACCAGCCCGCGCGCGGCCGGTCTGTTCCACCGGGCGATCCTGCAGAGCGGCCCGCCGCACACCGTGACGCGCGACAAGGGCGCCAGGACCGTGCGGGCGATGGCGAAGGCGCTGCGGGTGCCCGCCACGGCGGAGGGGTTCGCCGGGGTGGACCACGTACGACTCCTGGACCTCCAGGACGAGTTGGTCGGCGGGGCCGATCCGGTCGGCGGCGGGCCGGGCTTCCACATCGTGGTCGACGACGATGTCGTGCCGGCCGATCCGCCGCCTCCCTCGGTCGATCTGCTGCTGGGGTGCAACCGGGAGGAGTACCGGTTGTGGTTCGTGCCGAACGGAGCGCTGGACCGCGTCAACCGGCTCACGCTGCGGCTGGCCCTGCTGAAGTTCAGGGTCCCCGGCCGGGTGGCACGGCTGTACCGGGCCGGCCGGCCGGACGCGAAGCCGGGGGTGATCCTCGGGGAGATGGCCACCGACCTGCTGCTGCGAGGACCGCTCAACCGGCTCGCGGACTCCCGGCTCGCAGACCCCCGGCTCGCAGACCCCCGGTCCGGCGACTTTCGGCTCGCCGACTCCCGGCCCGGCGGCTCCAGGCCTGTCGACCCTCTGCCCGGCGGCTCCCGGCCCGCCCGGACGTATCTCTACGAGTTCGCCTGGCGCTCACCGGTCCTGGGGCTGGGCGCCTGTCACGCGCTGGAGATCGGTTTCGTCTTCGACAACCTCCGGCACGGTGAGGCGCTGGCCGGCCCCGACGCCCCTCAGCCGCTGGCCGACGTGATGCACCGGGCCTGGATCGGCTTCGCCACCTCGGGCGACCCCGGCTGGACCGCCTGGGACGCTCGCAGGCCGGTCAGGGTCTTCGACCATCCCGGCACGTCCACGGTCCTCGCGCCGCGGCAGGAGGAGCTGCGGGCCTGGCTGTAGTGCCTTCCCCGTCAGGTCAGGTCCCTGGCGACGAGCGCCGCCTGCAACAGCCGCGCGTCGGCGGGCACGGCCGGGTCAAGCCCGGTCAGCGTCGTCACCCGGTGCAGCCGGTAATCCAGCGTGTTGCGGTGGACGCACAGCTCCGAGGCGCTCCGGCTGCGGTTGTGTCCGTGGTCGACGAACACCCGCAGTGTCTCCAGCAGGTACGGATGCTGCTCCAGCGGGTCGAGCTTGGCCGCCAGCCGCAGCAGTGCGTCACCCGGGCGGGCGAGCTGGTACTCCAGGAGCACGTCGTCGAGCCGGTACAGCCCGGGCGGGCGGCCCAGCCGCTGGACCAGTTCGCGTACGCGGCCCGCCTCCTGGGCCGCCGCGGGAACGGCGGCCGGCCCCGCGGCCGGGGCCGCGGCCGCGACCACCCGGTGCCCGACGTCCTTCGCCAGCGCATCACGCAGGCCGGACAGGTCACAACCGCCCGGCAGCAGGGCGATCCCGGCGACGTGGTCCATCAGCACCGGGACGCCCGTGTGGGCCTCCAGCGACGACTGCACCAGCCGGGGCGGCGGATTCGGCTCGAAGGACAGGGCGACCACCTCGTGTCCGCCGGCCACCGAGACCCCCGCCGCCTCCGCCAGTTCCTCGTACGGCCGACCGGCGAGCAACGCGGTCAGCAGTGCGCGCCGTACCCGCTTGTCCTCGCTGCGGATGTCCTCCTGGGCGTTGCGGTGAGCGAGCACGACGGCGGGCATCGCTGCGTGCAGGCAGGCCAGCAGCTTGGCTCCGGCGCCGGTCAGCTCCTCGGGCTCCGCCGTCTCGGCCAGCACCTGCCACCACACCTCGGCGCCCACGAGATAGGCGGCGATCACCGCCTCCAGGGGCACGCGCTCCTCCGCCCGGCGGGCCGACCACTCGATGAGCCGGGTCAGGTCGCCGGGGGCCATCACACCGTCCTGGCGCAGGGCGCGCAGCAGCAGTTCGAGCACGGCGGTGATCGACAGGGTCACCTCGCCGTCCAGCGTGCGGCGCGGCAACTCCCCGTAGAAGGGGACCTCCGCCGCGCAGCGAGCGACCACGGCGGCGGTGAAGTCACCACCGCGAGCAGCCATCCGTGCGTGTAGGCCGGGCATCGGCGTATCGTCACATCGCCCAAACGCTTCCGTCAATCACTCACCGAACTCCCCCGACAGGGACCTGCGTCGTGGATCGGGCGGGCGTGACCGTCCGGGTCCGGGACCGCGTCTCGCGCCGTCTCCGGAAAGAGCCGCCCGTGGACCGCGGCGGGCGGGAGGGCGGAACGGCTCGTCCAGGAAAGGGTTCGGGGAGTTGGAGAGCAGGACTATCGGGGCAGCGGGGCTTGCCGTGGGTGCGGTCGGTCTCGGCTGCATGCCGATGAGCTGGGGTTACAGCGCGTCGCAGCAGCTCGGAGACCGTTCGGTGCGGACGGTGCACGCTGCGCTGGACGCGGGCGTCCGGCTGCTCGACACCGCGGACATGTACGGCCCGTTCACCAACGAGCTGCTGGTGGGGCGGGCGCTGAAGGGGCGCCGCCGGGAGGCGTTCGTCTCCACCAAGTGCGGGCTGCTGGTGGGCGATCAGCACATCGTCGCCAACGGCCGGCCGGGGTATGTCCGGCGGGCCTGTGACGCCTCGCTGCGGCGGCTCCAGACCGATGTGATCGACCTGTACCAACTGCACCGGGCCGACCCCGAGGTGCCGGTGGAGGAGACCTGGGGTGCGATGGCGGAGCTGGTGACCGCGGGCAAGGTGCGCTCGCTCGGGCTGTGCGCGGTGGGGGCGCGGGCCCCGCGCCGGTCGGGTGCGGGACCGCATGAGGGAACGATCCGGCAGTTGGAGCGGATCCAGCAGGTCTTCCCCGTGAGCGCCGTCGAGGCGGAGCTGTCGGTGTGGTCGCGCGAGGCGCTGGCGGAGCTGCTGCCGTGGTGCGTGGCGCGCGGGGTCGGGCTGCTGGCCGCGATGCCGCTGGGCAGCGGCTATCTGACCGGGACGCTGAAGCCGGGCCAGGGTTTCGAGCCGGAGGATCTACGGGCCAGGCATCCGCGGTTCACGGCGGAGGTGATGGCGGCGAACCAGCCGGTGGTGGCCGGCCTGCGGCGGGTCGCGGAGCGGCGCGGGGCGACCGTGGCCCAGGTGGCGCTGGCGTGGGTGCTGCGCCAGGGTCCGCATGTGGTGCCGGTCCCGGGGGCGAAGCGGGAGCGCTGGGCGGTGGAGAACGCCGGGGCGGCGCGGGTGGTCCTGGACGACCGGGACCTGGCGGAGATCGACGGCCTGCCCGCCGCCCGCGAGTCGTGGGACTGAGTGTCGCGGGAGCGGGGTGGTCAGGGGGGCGCCGTCCGGCGCCCGGCGGGAGAATGGGCGCATCGGGAACTCCTGGGCCGGTCGCGGTGTAGGAACAAGGTGTAGGAGCAGGTAGTCGGGCAACCGTCGAAAGGATCGGTTCCGTGCGTGGTGCTCTGTTCGGACCTGTGCAGTCCCCGGCGATGCGCAGGGGGGTGGTGGCCGTGCTGGCGTCGGCCGCACTGCTGCTGACCGCCGGGTGTTCCGGCGACGGGGACGGGGGGCCGTCCGGGCAGCCCGCCGGTTCCCCGAGCGCCTCGGGGGGCTCCGCTCCCCCGGCCTCCCCGAGCCGGTCGGCCGGTCTACCGCCGGCGAAGGGCTCGGCGAAGGTGGTCTCGACGCTGACCGAGGGCCTGAAGTCGCCCTGGGGCCTGGCCGCGCTGCCGGGCGGTGACCTGCTGGTCTCCTCGCGCGACGAGGGAACGGTCCACCGGATCGACGGCGAGAGCGGGAAGCAGACGCTGCTCGGCTCGGTGCCCGGGGTGTCCCCGGCGGGCGAGGGCGGGCTGCTCGGGCTCGCCGTCTCCTCCACGTTCGGCGCGGACCAGTTGGTGTACGCCTACTTCACCACCACGTCCGACAACCGGATCGTCCGCATGAGTTACGACGAGAGGCGTCCGGCGGGACAGCAGCTGGGGGCCCCGGACACCATCCTGCGGGGCATCCCCAAGGGCAGCATCCACAACGGGGGCCGGATCGCCTTCGGCCCGGACAAGATGCTGTACGCGGGCACCGGCGAGACCGGGGACACCGGGCTGGCCCAGGACAAGGAGTCGCTGGCGGGGAAGATCCTGCGGATGACCCCGGACGGGGAGCCGGTGCACGGCAACCCGGAGGCGGACTCGGTGGTGTATTCGTACGGGCACCGCAATGTGCAGGGGCTCGCCTGGGACGAGGACAAGCGGCTGTGGGCCGCCGAGTTCGGCCAGAACACCTGGGACGAGCTGAATCTGATCGAGCCCGGCGGGAACTACGGCTGGCCCGAGGTCGAGGGCCGGGAGGGCGAGGACGGGTTCATCGACCCGGTGGCCCAGTGGAAGACCTCCGAGGCCTCCCCCAGCGGGATCGCGTACGCGGAGGGCTCGATCTGGATGGCCGGGCTGCGCGGCGAGCGGCTCTGGCGCATTCCGCTGTCCGGCGAGAAGGCGGAGGAACCTTATGCCGACCCCCAGTCGTTCCTGGAGGAGAAGCACGGCCGCCTGCGCACCGTGGTGAGTGCGGGGGGCGACCGTCTGTGGCTGGTCACCAGCAACACGGACGGACGGGGTACGCGGAAGCCCGGGGACGACAGGATCCTCCAGGTGGAAGTGGGTTAGCCGTCCGCCCGCGCGGCACGTCGGAGGGAGCACGGCCGGTGTTCAATTTCTTCGAGGAGCTCTTCGCCCCGGGGCGCAAGCACACCTCGGACGAGCAGAGGCGGCTGGAGCTGAGCCGGGTGGATCTCGGCATCGGCGATCCGGACCGGGGGCCGATAGACCTGACCTCCGGGAAGGTGACCGTCCGTGCCCCGACCCCGGGAACCGCTCCCGGCACGGCCCCGGACGGTGCCGCCGGGCCCCCGAGCAACCGCATGCTTCCGGCCGCGCCCGAGCAGGACGCCGTCCTGGACCGGCCGAGACCCGGGAAGCCGGTGAGCGGGCCCGAGCGGCGCGCGGACGAGGAGCCCGGGACGTAAGGGACGTGACCAGGGCCTACGCGGCCGGGTAGAGGCGGAGGCGGTGGGCGAGGGCGGCCGCCTCGCCGCGGCTGGAGACGCCGAGCTTGGCCAGGATGTTGGAGACGTGCACGCTCGCGGTCTTCGGCGAGATGAACAGCTCCTCGGCGATCCTGCGGTTGGTGTGCCCGGCCGCGACCAGCCGGTGCACGTCCTGCTCGCGCGGGGTCAGCCCGAAGGACGCCACGGCGGCGATGGCGGGGTCCTGTCCGTCGGCCGCCGCGAACTCGGGGCTCCCTCCGGCGGATACGGCGGTCAGGACGGCCGGGTGGATCCCGGCGTCGGGGCCGGGTGCCGTGCCGGAGCCGTCCAGGGTGATGCGGGCGCGGGCCGCCAGCTGTTCGACGGCCTCGGCGAGCGGGCGGGCGCCGAGCCGGTGGGCGGCCTCGTGGGCGCGGTGCAGCAGGGTCGTGGCGGTGGACCGGTCGCCGGGGGCGATGAGCAGGGACTCCGCCCAGCGGCGGTGGATCTGGGCCAGTTCGTAGGGGCGGCTCAGCGGCCCGAAGGCCTCGGCGGCGCGCGCCCAGTGACCGGGGGTGTCCGTGCCGTCCGCGCGGGCCAGCTCCGCGTCGATGAGGACGCCGTGGGCCGCCCACACGGGGACGAGCATCGGGAGGTTCTTCACGCACCGGCGGATCAGCGCGAGCAGCTCCGGGCGGTCCGGTTCGGCGGCGGGCAGCCCGCGGGCGTCCGCCTCGATCATGGCGGCGGTCTGGAGGAGCGGCAGGGCGTAGCGCTGGGTGCCGGGCGGGAAGCCGTGCCGGGCCAGTTCCCCGAACGCGTCCCGCGCCTCGGCGAGCCTGCCCTGGGCCGCGGCCAGGAGCATGGTGTGCCGGACGGGGGCGATCAGGTGCTGGGGCTGCGGATCGCGCTGGCCGAAGTGCTTGCGGGTCAGAGCGAGCAGCTCCTCGGCCTCGGCGAAGTCCCCTCGGGCGAAGGCCAGTTCGGTATGGCGGAGGCTGGCGAGGCCCTTCGCCCTGGGGCCCAGCGCCAGGCGGGCGGCGGACGCGGCGGCGGCCTCGCTCTGGGGCCAGTGTCCGAGGGAGAACAGGGACTGCGACTGGTTGGCGTACACCCAGGCCCCGGAGTCGGCCAGGCCGTGGCTGTGGCAGATCTCGATGCCGTGGTCGGCGGCGGCGACGGCCTCCAGCGAGCGGCCCATCGCTTCGAGCGAGGAGGGCAGGTTGACGCTGACCCGGCCCAGCAGGTTCATCAGGTGCAGCTTCTCGGCACGGTCCCGGACCGCGTACATCTCGGCGAGGCCGTCCTCCACGCCGCCCGCGTCGGCGGTGAGCCAGCCCCGGGTGAGGCGGGCGTGCAGTTCGATGTACTCGTCGCCGACGAGCCGGGCGTACTCCACCGCGCGGTCGCTGTCGGCGAGCGCCTGCGGGCCCGGCTGGTGCAGCGCGCGCCAACTGGCCACGTTGGTCAGGACGTCGGCCTGCACCGGGGACGGCGGCAGCCCGCGCACCAGTTCCTGTGCGGTGGCCAGCTCCTCCCAGCCGTCCCCCTTGTCCAGCCCCTGCACCAGCCGGCTGCGCTGCACCCAGAACCAGGCCTCGCGCAGCGGGTCGGCCTCGGACGCCAGGACCCGCATCGCCTTCTTGGAGATGGCCAGGGCGCGTTTGCGGTCGCCGCCGAAGTGGGCGGCGACGGTGGCCTCGGCCATCACGTCCAGGTAACGCAGCGGGGCGTTCTCCGGGTCGCAGCCGGAGGCCGGGTAGACCTCCGCGTAGTCGAAGGGGCGCAGGGTGGCGAGCACCGCGTCGGGGACGTCGTCCCAGAGCTCCATCGCCCGCTCCAGCAGCTTCAGTTGCTCGGAGTAGGCGTAGCGGCGGCGGGCCTCGACGGCGGCCCTGAGCACGGCGGGCAGGGCCTTGGCGGCGTCGTGCGCGGCATACCAGTAGCTGGCGAGGCGGGTGGCGCGTTCGTCGTCCCGGACGAGGGAGGGGTCGGCCTCCAGGGCTTCGGCGTACCGGCGGTTGAGGCGGGTGCGTTCGCCGGGCAGCAGGTCGTCGCTGACGGCCTCGCGGACCAGGGAGTGCCGGAAGCGGTAGCCGTCGTCGTCGGGCGCGGGTCGCAGCAGGTTGGCGCCGACGGCGGCGCGCAGGGCCTCGTCGAGGTCGGACTCGGCGAGTTGGGCGACGGTGGCCAGCAGTTCGTGTTCGACGAAGGAGCCGCCCTCGGCGACCAGCCGGGCGATCCGCTGGGCGTGCTCGGGGAGCGCCTCCACACGGACGAGCAGGAGGTCGCGGAGCGATTCGGTCAGGCCGGAGCTGTCGCCGCAGCACTCCAGGGAGCGGGCCAGCTCCTCGACGAAGAAGGCGTTGCCGTCGGAGCGGTCGAAGATCTCGTCGACGAGCGCGGCCTCGGGGGGCTCGGCGAGGATGCCGGCGAGCTGGCGGCCGACCTCGTCGTGGCTGAACCGGTCGAGTTCGACGCGGGTGACGGTGCGCAGCCGGTCCAGCTCGGCGAGGAGCGGGCGCAGCGGGTGGCGGCGGTGGATGTCGTCGGCGCGGTAGGTGCCGACGACCATGAGGCGGCCGCTGCCGAGGGTGCGGAAGAGGTAGGCGAGCAGGTGCCGGGTGGAGGCGTCCGCCCAGTGCAGGTCCTCCAGGACGAGGACGACCACGCGTTCGGCGGAGATCCGCTCCAGCAGCCGTACGGTGAGTTCGAAGAGGCGGGCGATGCTGTGCTCGTCGGTCGCGTCCCGGTGGACCTCGCCCAGTTCGGGCAGGAGCCGGGCCAGTTCGCCCTCCTGGCCGGCGCAGGCGGCGGCCATCTCCTCGGGCAGGGCCCGGCGCAGGGCGCGCAGGGCGGTGGGGAAGGGGGCGAACGGCAGTCCGTCGGCCCCGATCTCGACGCAGGACCCGACGGCGACGACGGCGTCGCGCCGTTCGGCCGCCGTGACGAACCGCTCGACCAGGCGGGTCTTGCCGACGCCGGCCTCGCCGCCGATCAGCAGCGCCTGCGGGTCGCCGGACGCGGCCCGCGCGAGCGCCTCGGTGAGCGCGGCGAACTCCTCGGCGCGCCCGATGAACACGGGGCTGACTGACCTGGTCTCCACGCTGCCGAGCATCGCATACGCGTACGAGGCCGCGGGAGGCTTTTCGCGGAGGGTGATCATGCTCCCGGCGCGGTCCGGGCCCGCCGCGCCCGATCCGGAGGGGGCGTCGGCGGGACCGGTGACCGGTGCGGTGGTGCTGCCGGCCCCGGACACCGTCAGGCGGCCGGGGCGAAGCGGGTGCGGTCGCCCTCCACCACCTTCCCCTCGGGATCACCGTGTCCGGAGCGGCGGGCGGCCCGGCGGACGAGGCGGGCCCGGCCGAGCTCGCGCTCGGCGTCGGCCCGGCGGATCAGCTCGGCGGAGGTGGTGCGGTAGAGCTCGTACTCGTACATGGGGTGCCCCTGGTTCCTGGTCGTGGCAGCGGACCGGCGGGGTGACCGGCCGGTCGGCCGGGGCCCTGTGTTCGCTGTGTGTCCACTGTCGTCGGCCAGGAGGGGGCGGCGCATCGGGCGAGTTCCGCATCTTCGCGGCGGTGGGGGCCTTAGACCCCGCCCCCGGGTGTCCGAGGGGTGGGCAGGGGCCTTAGGGAGTGTCCGGCGGATCATGACCGGGCCTGCCGGACACCCCCCGGCCCCGTGCCGTACGGGGCGGTGAGCAGGGGGGTCAGCCGCCGGCCGGGGCGCCCGCGGTGGGCAGGGAGACGAGGAGGTCGAAGTACATGCCCGCGGAGATCAGCACGCCGATGACGCCGAGGGCGACTCCGGCCAGGGCGACCGCGCGGACCCAGGTGGGCTGCGGAAGCTCGGAGGGGACGCCGAATGCGGGGCGGACCAGGACGAAGACGCCGACGAGCAGGGCCAGGACGGCGAAGACGCCGTTGACCAGCGCGGTGGTGTGCCAGGCGTCCCCGTAGATCTCGGAGATCTGCTGGGCCGCGCTGCCGCCGCCGGAGGTCTGGATCTGGCCGATGAGCGTCTCGCGCTCGGCGGCGACCCTGCCCGTCCACGCACCGGTCAGGGCGACGATGCCGAGGGCGGCGGAGACGACGGCCGCCGCGCCCGCGCCGACGCCGTGCCGGGCCTCGTCGAAGGGGTCGGGCTCCAGGGCGTCGTCATCGTCCTCGTCTTCCGACTGCCCGGCGAGGTCGTCGGGGGCCGCCGTCCCGGAGTGCGCGGCATCGGTCGGCGTACCGGTGGCGCTCTCCGTCGCGGAGTCCGTCACCGGGTCCTTCGCGGGGTTCTTCACCAGGGAGTCCTTGGCGGTCGCCTCCTCCGTGACGGCGTCGGCGGTGCCTTCGGCGGGGTCGGTCGTCCCGGCGGGCGGGGTGGTGGTGGACGGGTTCGTCGTCTTGGAGGGGGTGGTGTTCATTCGCCGCACGCTAGGGGGCCCGGATGAGAGCCCGCTTAACGCCGGGGCCGCGCGGGGGGCTCGTCAGGGCGGGACGGGGCTCAGTGCCCCGCGCGGGCCCGCCATTCCGGGGCGAGGACCGACCAGATCTCGGTGTCGTGGCGTACGCCCCGGTGGAGGTAGTTCTGCCGCATCACCCCGTCCCGGGCCATGCCGAGCCGCTGAGCCACCGCGATCGACCTGGTGTTCGCGGCGGAGGCGACCCACTCCACGCGGTGCATGCCGCGTACGTGCACCGCCCAGTCGATCAGGCGCTCGGCGGCGCGGGTGATCAGTCCGCGGCCCTGGGCGGCGGGCTCCAGCCACACGCCGATCTCGCAGTTGCCCGACTGCGCGTCGAAGATCCGGAAGAGGACGCCGCCGACGAGGAGGACGCCGTCCAGCCGGATGCCGTACAGCCGCCCGGTGTCCGCCGCCTGCTTCTCCGCGTACCGCTGGAGCAGGGCACGCGCCGAGTCCAGGTCGGTGACGGACGCGGCGAGCGGGATCCAGGCGTCGACCAGCTCCCGGGCCCGGTCCATGTGGGCGAGGAGCTCCTCGGCCTGCCAGACCTCCAGCGGGCACAGCTCCGCCCCGTCGTCACCCAGGGATATGGCGAACATCGTGCTCCTTCTCGGCGGGGCGGCCCGTCACCGGTTCATCGCCCTCTTCCGCACCCGTACCGCGTGTCTCCGGGATCTTCGCACGGAGCGGTACGCAGTCGGGCGGCTCGATGCTGATCCTGGGCAGCCGCTTCTCCAGCCAGTCCGGCAGCCACCAGTTCGCCCCGCCGAGCATGTGCATCAGGGCGGGCACCAGCAGGGTGCGCAGGACGAAGGCGTCCAGGGCGACGGCGGTGGCCAGCGCGATGCCGAACATGGCGATGACCCGGTCGCCGCTGAGCACGAAGGCGAGGAAGACGGAGATCATGATCACGGCGGCGGAGTTGATGACCCGGCCGGTCTCGGCGAGGCCGACCCGTACGGCCCGCCGGTTGTCGCCGGTCTCCAGCCACTCCTCGTACATCCGGCCGACCAGGAAGACCTGGTAGTCCATGGAGAGGCCGAAGAGGACCGAGACCATGATCACGGGGAGGAAGGGTTCGATGGGTCCGGCGCTGCCGAGGCCGAGCAGCTCGCTCCCCCACCCCCACTGGAAGACGGCCACGACGACGCCGAAGGACGAGGCGACGGCGGCCACGTTCATCACGGCGGCCTTGAGCGGGATGCCGATGGAGCGGAACGCCAGGAGGAGGAGCAGACAGCCGAGTGAGATGACGACCCCGACGAAGAGCGGCAGCTTCCCGACGATGATCTCCGCGAAGTCGTCGTAGCTCGCCGTCACCCCGCCGACGTGGGCCTCCAGCGAGGTGTTGTCCCGGACCGGCGGCAGCACCTCGTCCCGGATCCGGTCGACCAGCTCGCTGGTGTCCTGCGACTGGGGGGACGAGGCGGGGACGACGGTGAGGAAGGCGGTATCGCCGGCGCTGTTGTACGTGACCGGGCTGACGGACGCGACGCCCTCGGTGGTGCGCAGTTCCCCGGGCAGCGAGTCCAGTGCGAGCCGGTCGTCCGCGCCGTCGAGCTGGGCGGCGATGGTGAGGGGGCCGTTGACGCCGGGCCCGAAGCCGTCGGCGATCAGGTCGTACGCCTGCCGGGTGGTGGCGGTGGCCGGGTTGTTGCCCTGGTCGGAGGTGCCCAGGTGGAGGCCGAGGGCGGGCAGGGCGAGCACCAGCATGACGACGGCCGCGATGCCCCCGAGCAGCTTGGGGTGCCGTTCCACGAAGGCGGACCAGCGGGCGGCGAAGCCGGTGGGCAGTTCGGGCCGCGGCCCGTGTTCGGCGAGCTGCCGCCTCTCGCGGCGGCTGAGCGCCCGCGTCCCGATGAGGGAGAGCAGGGCGGGCAGCAGGGTGACCGAGGCCAGCACGGTGAGGACGACGGTGAGCGAGGCGGCGATGGCGACGCCGTTGAGGAAGCCGAGCCGCAGGATCAGCATGCCGAGCAGGGCGATGCAGACGGTGGCTCCGGCGAAGACGACGGCACGCCCGGTCGTCGTGACGGCGTTCCGCGCCGCTTCGGCGACGGACATCCCGCGCCGGAGGCCTCTGCGGTGCCGGGTGACGATGAAGAGGGCGTAGTCGATGCCCACGCCGAGGCCGATGAGCATGCCGAGCATCGGGGCGAAGTCCGCCACGGTCATCGCATGGCCGAGGAGCACGATGCCCGCGTAGGCGGTGCCCACGGAGACCAGGGCGGTGGCGATGGGCAGCAGGCTGGCGGCGAGCGAGCCGAAGGCGAGGAAGAGCACGACGGCCGCGACGACGACGCCGACGCCCTCGGCGAGGTGGACGGAGGGTGCTTCGGTGAGGGCGACGGCGGTGCCGCCCAGCTCGACCTGGAGCCCGTCGGCCTCGGCCCCCTTCGCGGTGTCGACGAGGGCGCGGGCCTGGGAGGCGGGGATCTCGTCGACGGGGTGGTCGAAGGTGACCGTGGCGTACGCGGTGTGGCCGTCCTCGCTGATCTGGCCGGGGCCGGTGCCTCCGTAGGGGCCGGTGACCGCGCCGACGCCCGGCAGCTCCTCGATCGCGTGGAGCGTCCGGGTCATGGTCTGCTCGACGTCGGCGGCCCGGACCGTGGAGCCGGTGGTGTGCCAGACGACGGTGTCGGTGTCGCCGCCGAGGTCGGTGAAACCGCGGGAGAGCAGTTCGGTGGCGCGGCCGGACTCGGTGCCGGGGACCTCGTAGTCGTTGGAGTACGCGGAACCCGCGAAGCCCGCCGCGGCGGCTGTCCCGCCGAGAGCGGCGAGCCAGATGAGGACGGCGACGAGGCGGTGCCTGATGCACCAGCGAGCGATGGCAGCCAACGGATGAGCTCCCTGTGGGTGTATGAACATTTACCCACAGATGACGTTATCTGCCCGTAAACGCCTCACGACCTTGCGAACGCCACTCTGTCAGCAGAAGGTGATCTTTTGTCCGTTTCGTGGCCATGGTCACAGGGCTTGATCTGTTCCCCGCACGCGACAGACCAGGCCCTGTGCCCCGGGTCCGGCCGGGTCAGCCGGAGACGCTGGCGCGGCCGTTCTCGATGTGGCCCATGAGCCGCCGCCGGAAGCCGTCCTCCCCGTCGACGGTGACGGCGAGGTCGTACCAGCCGTGGGCGTCGGCCGCCGAGTGCACGAGCGCCCGGCTGCGGCCCGGCCTGACCATGACGCGGCGGGTCCAGTCCCGTACGTCGTCCTCGTCGACGTAGCCGAGCGGCCGCACCAGGAAGGTCAGGGTCCGGCGGCCGGTGTTGCGCAGGGTGAGGTGCAGGTCGCGGTCGCGGTGGTCGATGCGGGAGGCGACCTCGGCTCCCCCGTCGGCCGGCCCGGCGAACTCGCGCCGGAAGCCGTTCGGCCCGGTGACCGTGAAGCGGTACGCCTCCCCGGTCAGCGGGACGTTCCAGTGCGCGGTGTCGGGGACGTCCTTGTGCTGCGGGGCCGGGAACTCACCGGCGTACGGGTACAGCGCGAAGTGCGCCGAGGACCGGCCCGTGTTGGCGAGCTCCACGCGCAGGGTGCCGCCCGACCGCCTCGCCCGGGCGTCCGGCTGGTACGGCAGGGGGCGCGCCGGGCGTGCGCCCGGCTCCTGCTCGGGGAGGTGCTGGACCGCGGGCGGTTTCGGCTGCCAGCGCCCGCTCAGCGGCGGTATCGCCGCCGGCTGCTCGACGGCGGGCTGCCGGCGGGCCCGGGTGAAGTCGAAGGCGGACGTCAGGTCGCCGGTGACCCGCCGCCGCCAGTCGCTGATGTTGGGTTCCCGCACACCGGTCCAGCGCTCCAGGAAGCGGATGACGGAGGTGTGGTCGAAGACCTCGGAGCAGACGTACCCGCCGACGGTCCACGGCGAGACGACCAGCAGCGGCACCCGGATCCCGAGGCCGGTGGGCCGGCCCTCCCACTGCTCGTCGGCGACCTCGGGGGGTGCGACGGGCGGCGGGACGTGGTCGAAGAAGCCGTCGTTCTCGTCGTAGTTGATGAGCACGGCGGTGTGCCGCCACACGTCGGGGTGCTTGCCGAGCGCGTCGAGGATCTTGTAGACGACGGTGGCGCTGTGCACCGGCGAGGAGGTGCTCGGGTGCTCGGAGTCGATCGCCGAGGGGACCAGGTAGGAGACCGCGGGGAGCGTTCCGGCCGCCACGTCCTTGGCGAACTCGTCCGCCAGCGCCCCGGTCGGAACCCGGCGCAGCCCCCGCTCGAACAGGCTGCGCTCACGCCGGTCGAGGGTGGCGACACCCTCCTCCAGCAGTCCGAGGAGCCGGGTGCGCTCGGTCTCGGACGCGCCCCGGACCTTCGCGTAGAAGGCTTCCATGTAGGTGTGCCCGCCGGTCCTGGCCAGCGCCTTGCGGGCGATCGCCTTGAAGGTGGCGTAGAACTCGATCTGGTTGTCGGTGAAGTTCTCCCACTCGGTGTACGTGCGCCAGCTGCGCCCGGCCTTCTCCAGCCGCTCGGCGTAGGTGGACCAGTCGTAGCCGGGGTGGGTCCCCTCGTTGTACGCGTCGTTGCCGACGGCCCGCTTCCCGTTCGGCTCGAAGCCGGTCTTCCCGCTCCAGAGGTGGTTGCGGTTGGGACTGGTGGAGGTGTGGATCGAGGAGTGGTAGGCGTCGCAGACGGTGAAGGTGTCGGCCAGCTCGTAGTGGAGCGGGATGTCGCGGCGGTCGTAGTACGCCATCGTCGCCGCGGTCTTCGCGCTGATCCAGCCGTTCATCCAGCCGCCGCCCCAGGCCTTCGCGCCGCCGTTCCAGGAGTGGTCGAGGGCGCCGATGTACTGGAGGTCCTTCTTCTGCGCCTCGGCCGCCCCGCGCACCGGGAAGGGCAGCACGGTGGAGCCGGCCGCGGCGGGCTGTTCGAACACCGTTGTGCCGGTGGGCAGCTCGATGGCGTTGCGGTCGCCGAAGCCGCGCACGCCGCGCAGGGTGCCGAAGTAGTGGTCGAAGGAACGGTTCTCCTGCATCAGGATCACCACATGCTTGACGGAGCCGAGGCCTCCTCCCCCGCCGGACCCCGCGTGGGCGGGCTGCGCGGCGATGGCGGCCTGGAGCGACGGCGGCAGGAACGATCCGGCCGCAGCGGCGCCGAGCGCGCCGCCGCCCAGCGCGAAGAGCCGTCGCCGTGACATGTCCGTGGTCAAAAGAGCCTCCTGGTTCCGGTGGTTACAGCCGGGAAGCTAGTCAGCCCAGGTGGCATCGGGAAGGACTGCGCACGGACCGGTGGTGAACGTCCAAGAGGTCGGACCGGAAGTCCAACAACGCGAAGGGGCGGTGCACCCGCACTGTGCGGGTGCACCGCCCCTTCGGGACGTGCTCGGTGGATCGAACCGGGTGATCAGCCCTCGACGCCGAGCTTCTCCAGGATCAGCTCGCGCACACGGGCCGCGTCCGCCTGGCCGCGGGTGGCCTTCATGACCGCGCCGACGAGCGCGCCCGCCGCCGCGACCTTGCCGCCGCGGATCTTGTCCGCGATGGCCGCGTTGCCCGCGATGGCCTCGTCCACGGCCGTGGACAGCGCGCCCTCGTCGGAGACGACCTTCAGGCCGCGCTTCTCGACGACGGTGTCCGGGTCGCCCTCGCCCGCGAGGACGCCCTCGATGACCTGGCGGGCCAGCTTGTCGTTGAGGTCGCCCGCGGCGACGAGCGCGGCCACCCGGGCGACCTGCGCCGGGGTGATCGGCAGCTCGTCCAGACCGCGGCCGGTCTCGTTGGCGTTACGGGCCAGCTCGCCCATCCACCATTTGCGGGCCTGGTCCGAGGGTGCGCCCGCCTCGGTCGTGGCGACGATCAGGTCGACCGCGCCCGCGTTGAGGATGGACTGCATGTCGTGCTCGTTGACGCCCCACTCCTCCTTGAGCCGCGCCCGGCGCAGCCGGGGAAGCTCGGGGAGGCCCTTGCGCAGCTCCTCCACCCAGTCGCGCGCGGGCGCGACGGGGACCAGGTCCGGCTCGGGGAAGTAGCGGTAGTCCTCGGCGTTGTCCTTGATGCGGCCGGCCGTGGTGGAGCCGTCCTCCTCGTGGAAGTGCCGGGTCTCCTGCACGATGGTGCCGCCCGAGGACAGCACGGCGGCGTGCCGCTGGATCTCGAAGCGCGCGGCCCGCTCGACGGAACGCAGCGAGTTCACGTTCTTCGTCTCGGAGCGGGTGCCGAACGCCTCACGGCCGTGCGGGCGCAGCGACAGGTTGACGTCGCAGCGCATCTGGCCCATCTCCATGCGGGCGTCGGAGACCCCGAGGGCCTTGATCAGCTCGCGGAGCTCGGCGACGTACGCCTTGGCGACCTCGGGGGCGCGGGCGCCTGCTCCCTCGATCGGCTTGGTGACGATCTCGATGAGCGGGATGCCGGCCCGGTTGTAGTCGAGCAGGGAGTGGGACGCGCCGTGGATACGGCCGGTGGCGCCGCCGACGTGCGTCGACTTGCCGGTGTCCTCCTCCATGTGGGCGCGCTCGATCTGCACCCGGAAGATCTCGCCGTCCTCCAGCTGGACGTCCAGATAGCCCTCGAAGGCGATCGGCTCGTCGTACTGCGAGGTCTGGAAGTTCTTCGGCATGTCCGGATAGAAGTAGTTCTTCCGGGCGAAGCGGCACCACTCGGCGATCTCGCAGTTGAGCGCGAGGCCGATCTTGATGGCCGACTCCACGCCGATCTCGTTGACGACCGGCAGCGCGCCGGGCAGCCCGAGACAGACCGGGCAGGTCTGGGAGTTGGCGTCCTGCTTGAGCTCCGTGGAGCAGCCGCAGAACATCTTCGTCTTGGTGCCAAGCTCGACATGGACTTCGAGGCCCATGACGGGGTCGTAGGACGCGAGCGCGTCCTCGTACGACACCAGGTCAGTGACAGTCACGGTGAAACTTATCCCTCTCAGCCCAGCAGAACGTCGTCGTCGCCGAGACGCTTCAGTTCGCGATAGAGGATCGCGAGTCCGGTGACGATGGCGGCCGCGGAGACGGCCGCGTCGACGAGCCGCAGCACGTCGTTGTCCTGGCGGGCGAGCTTCGCCTGCTTGGCGATGCTGATCGCGCCGAACGCGGTACTGCCGAGCGAGACGTACAGCCCGGTCTTGGACTTCTTGAAGTTACTGGCCTTCTTTGCCATGGCACTCACAGCGACGGAGCCTCCTCAAGCAGCGGGTGCCCCCACTTTTCCACGAAGGCGGCCTCGACGGCGGCTCCGACCTTGTAGAGCCGGTCGTCCTTCATGGCGGGGGCGATGATCTGCAGTCCGACCGGCAGACCGTCCTCCGGGGCCAGGCCGCAGGGCAGCGACATGGCGGAGTTGCCGGCCAGGTTGGACGGGATGGTGCACAGGTCGGCGAGGTACATGGCCATCGGGTCGTCGGCGCGCTCGCCGATCGGGAAGGCGGTGGTCGGGGTCGTCGGGGAGACGATCACGTCGACCTGCTCGAAGGCCTTCTCGAAGTCCTGGGTGATGAGCGTGCGGACCTTCTGGGCCGAGCCGTAGTACGCGTCGTAGTAGCCGGAGCTGAGCGCGTACGTCCCCAGGATGATGCGGCGCTTGACCTCGTCGCCGAAGCCCGCCTCCCGGGTGAGCGCGGTGACGTCCTCGGCCGACTTCGTGCCGTCGTCGCCGACCCGCAGGCCGTAGCGCATGGCGTCGAAGCGGGCCAGGTTGGAGGAGCATTCGGACGGGGCGATCAGGTAGTACGCGGAGAGCGCCAGGTCGAAGGACGGGCAGTCCAGCTCGACGATGTCCGCGCCCAGCGACTTCAGCAGCTCGACCGACTCGTCGAACCGCTGGAGGACACCGGCCTGGTAGCCCTCGCCGCGGAACTGCTTGACGACGCCGACGCGCATGCCCTGTACGGAGCCGTTGCGGGCGGCCTCGACGACCGGCGGGACCGGTGCGTCGATGGAGGTCGAGTCCAGCGGGTCGTGCCCGGCGATGGCCTCGTGGAGCAGCGCCGCGTCCAGGACCGTACGGGCGCAGGGCCCGCCCTGGTCGAGGGAGGACGAGAAGGCGACCATGCCGTAGCGGGAGACGCCGCCGTAGGTGGGCTTGACGCCGACCGTGCCGGTGACGGCCGCGGGCTGGCGGATCGAGCCGCCGGTGTCCGTACCGATGGCGAGCGGGGCCTCGTAGGAGGCCAGCGCGGCGGAGGAGCCGCCGCCGGAGCCGCCGGGGATGCGGGTGAGGTCCCAGGGGTTGCCGGTGGGGCCGTAGGCGCTGTTCTCGGTGGAGGACCCCATGGCGAACTCGTCCATGTTGGTCTTGCCGAGGATGACCACGTCGGCGGCGCGCAGCTTCCGCGTGAGCGTGGCGTCGTACGGCGGGACCCAGCCCTCAAGGATCTTGGAGCCGACGGTGGTCGGCATGTCCTTGGTGGTGAAGATGTCCTTCAGCGCCAGCGGGACGCCGGCGAGCGGGCCGAGCTTCTCGCCCGCCTCCCGCTTCGCGTCCACGGCACGGGCCTCGGCGAGGGCGCCTTCGCGGTCGATGTGCAGGAAGGCGTGGACCTTCTCGTCGACCGCGTCGATCCGGGCCAGGTGGGCCTCGGTGACCTCGACGGCGGTCAGCTCGCCGGAGGCGATCTTCCCGGCGATCTCGGCCGCGGTGAGCTTGATGATGGTGCTGATGTCCGTCATGGTGATTAGTCCTCCCCCAGGATCTGCGGCACCTTGAAACGCTGCTGCTCCTGGGCCGGGGCGCCGGAGAGCGCCTGCGCGGGGGTGAGCGACGGACGGACCTCGTCCGCGCGCATGACGTTGGTCAGCGGCAGCGGGTGGGAGGTCGGCGGTACGTCTTGGTCGGCGACCTCGGAGACGCGGGCGACCGCGCCGATGATGTCGTCGAGCTGAACGGCGAAGTGATCGAGCTCTTCGCCCTTCAGCTCCAGACGCGCCAGCCGGGCGAGGTGGGCGACCTCCTCGCGCGTGATGCCAGGCATGCAGCGATCCTCAGGGGTTGGTGTGTGGTTTTGGGCTGGGAGTCGGTGGCACATGTGCGTCGTCCGTCCGAAGGACGGGCCGCGCGGCATCCGGTACGTGCGATCGCCAGGCGCCGGAGCGCCCTCGTGGCGGAACCACGTGGGCGTTTCGGCAACGCGGCGAGCGTGCGTGCCAGGCGTCGCGCGGCAGGTGGACCTGTGCCACCGACCCCCAATCCTATGGGGTCTCCCGGAAGCGGGTGCCCCGCCCCGATCGGGCTACGCCTTTCCGGGCGGCGGGCCCGGAAAGGGGGTGAGCCCCGGGCCGGGGCCCGGGGCTCGGAGGAGGGTGTTCGAAAGGGGCGGCTCTCAGGAGCTCTCGGTCTCCGCCGTCCCGTTCACCGCGCCCTTCACCGCGCCGGCCACCGTGCCCTTCACCGCCCCGTTCAGCGACGCGTTCATCGAGCCGGTGGCCGACCCGGTAGCGGCGGCGGCGGCCGCCGCCTGGGCCTTCAGCTCGGCGGGCCTGCGCCAGCCGTGCTCGCCGCGCGCCCGCAGCCAGGCCGTCGTCTCCTGCGGCGGCATCGCCGCGGCCACCAGCCAGCCCTGCACCGCGTCACATCTGAGGTCCCGCAACCGCTCCCACGTCTCGTCGTCCTCGACGCCCTCGGCGACGACGACCAGGCCGAGCGAGTGGGCCAGGTCGATGGTGCAGCGGACGATCTCCGCGTCCTCGTGGTCGACCGCCAGCCGGGCCACGAAGGACCGGTCGATCTTCAGCTCGCTGACCGGCAGTCTGCGCAGGTGGACCAGGGAGGAGTAGCCGGTGCCGAAGTCGTCGAGGGACATCTTCACGCCGTGCGCGGTGAGCCCGGCCAGGGTGTCGGCGGCGCGCTGCGGGTCCTCCAGCAGCACATGCTCGGTGATCTCCAGTTGGAGCGCTCCCGCGGGCACACCGTGACGGGCGAGCCGGGCCGCCACGCTCCCCGCGAAGCCCGGGGTGTGGACGTCGCGCGGGGAGACGTTGACCGCTACGGGCACGAACAGGCCCTGCGCCCGCCAGCGGGCGACCTGGGCGAGCGCCGTCTCCAGGACGTACTCCGTGAGGTGCGGCATCAGACCGGAGGACTCGGCGATCGCGATGAACTCGTCCGGGGGGACCCGGCCGCGCTCCGGGTGCACCCAGCGCACCAGTGCCTCCAGACCGGCGACCTGCCCGTCGAAGCGGACCTTGGGCTGGTAGTGCAGCTCGACCTCGCTCGCGTCCAGCGCCCGGCGCAGGTCGCCGAGGAGCCCGAGCCGGTCGGGGGTGTTGCTGTCCCGCTTGGACTCGTAGACCTCCACGGCCGTGCGGTCCCGCTTGGCCTGGTACATCGCGACGTCCGCCCGCCGCAGCAGGCCTTCGGCGTCCAGGGCGTGGTCGGGGTAGACGGCGACCCCCGCACTGGCCTCCAGGACGAGGGTCAGCCCGTCGAGGTCGAGCGGGGAGGACAGCTCGGCGACCAGGTGGCGGGCGACCTGCTGGGCGCTGGTGGTCGAGTCGGTGTGCGGCAGCAGCACGGCGAACTCGTCGCCGCCGAGCCGGGCGGCCTCCGCGCCGCGCGGCAGGGCGAGCCGCAGGCGCTCCGCTATCTGCAGCAGGAGCCGGTCGCCGGCCAGGTGGCCCAGGGTGTCGTTGACCGCGCGGAAGCGGTCCAGGTCGATGAGGACCAGGGCGGAGCGGGTGCCGATGGACTCCGCGTCCTCCAGCGCCGACCAGGTCCGCTCCAGCAGCCACTGGCGGTTGGGCAGCCCGGTCAGCGGGTCGCGCAGCTGCTCCTCGGCGCGGGCGCGGGCGATCCACAGCGTGGAGTCGAGGGCGATCAGCGGCACCGCGAAGAGCGGTAGCAGGACGGGCATGGACATCGCGACGGCGCAGATCAGCGGGGCGAGCCCGAGGAGCGCGACGGCGACGAGTCCCTGCCGCAGCATCGCGGTACGGGCGATGGTGGGCAGCCCGCCGTTGTGCGGGGCCTGGGCGTACCACAGCAGGACCCGGGTGACGAGCAGATACGTCGATGCCGTCAGGAGCAGTTCCGGGACGGCCGCGATGCCCCAGTCGAGTGGCCGCCAGGGTTCCTCGACGGTGGGGACCTCGCCGAAGGCGGCCAGCACGAGGGCCGCGGCGCCGATGCCGAGCATGTCCACCCCGCCGTGCAGGAGCCCCTGCCACCAGCGGTGTCTGCGGGCGGTCCCGACGAGCACCACGACGGCGAGGCTGACCAGCACGGCCGGGAGCCAGCCGAACAACAGCAGCACGGCGAGGGTGAGGGCGGCCCCCGAGCCGGTGCCGCCCCACCACCGGTCGCGGCCGAGTGCCACCAGATGGCCGACGATGATCCCGGTGAGGACGGCGAGGGACCAGCCCACCGCGCCGTCCGGGAAGAGCGCGTGCCCCTGTCGAACGGTCCGGTAGGACCCGACCGCCAGCAGCACCGCGGCGATGCCCACGACGACGGCGCCCACGGGGGGCGTGAGGCCGACGGAACCTTGCAGCCGCGACACCGGGGCGGCGCTCTCGGTCGGTTTCATTCCGTCCCTCTCACAGCCGGCGGTGCCGATGTCCCTCAGTGGCGCCCGCTCCCGTGGCGCCACGGCCCCGTCGAGCAGCCGTGCACGGCGGGCGCACCTCTCAACAGTAGGCCGCGAAAGGCTCCCAGGGGCAGCGCTCTACAGCTCTTGCCCTCATGCGAACCGACCACCCGTCACCATCTGCTATTGACCCGAACGGGTGGCGCGGCAGGGCCATTCGGGGAACGACGGCCCCTTCTTCACCCCTCTGCCCCGTTTCCTTCCCTGTATGTACCGCGCCACGCCGGGGCGGCGTCTCGAAGGCGTCTCGATCCGGAGAACACTGGGCGAACGGAGGTCCGGCGGGTGGTTACTCCCCGCTGTCTTCCGGGTCGGTGCCGGGAGCGGCTTCCGGGGCGGGCAGGGCCGCCTCCTTCGCACGTTCGGGTCCCTGTTCGAGCAGGATCGCGAATCCGTCCTCGTCCAGCACGGGCACCTTCAACTGCATCGCCTTGTCGTACTTGGAGCCGGGGTTGTCGCCGACGACCACGAACGCGGTCTTCTTCGACACCGATCCGGCGACCTTCGCGCCCAGCGCCTGGAGCGCTTCCTTGGCACCGTCGCGGGTGTGGCCCGCGAGCGTGCCGGTGACGACGACGGTGAGTCCTTCGAGGGGGCGGGGGCCCTCGTCCGTCCCGGAGTCCTCGTCCGCCATGCGCACCCCGGCCTCGCGCCACTTGCGCACGATCTCGCGGTGCCAGTCCTCGGCGAACCACTGCTTGACCGAGGCGGCGATGGTCGGCCCGACGCCGTCGGCGGCGGCCAGTTCCTCCTCGCTCGCCTCGTCGATCCGGTCGATGGAGCGGAACTGACGGGCCAGCTCCTGGGCGGCGACCGGGCCGACGTGCCGGATGGAGAGCCCGGTGAGGACCCGGGCGAGCGGGGCATCCCTGGCGGCGGCGATGCCTTCCAGCATGGCCACCGCGTTCTTCTTCGGCTCGCCCTGCTGGTTGGCGAAGACCGTCGCGATCTTCTCCTCGCCGGTCTTCGGGTCGCGCTTGGGCAGCCCGCTGTCCTGGTCCAGGACGTACGCCCGGATCGGCAGCAGTTGGTCGACGGTGAGGGAGAACAGATCGCTCTCGTCGCGCAGGACGGGCTCGGCGGGCTCCAGGGGCCGGGTCAGGGCGGCGGCGGCCACATAGCCGAAGTGGTCGATGTCCAGGCTCTTGCGTCCGGCGAGGTAGAAGACGCGTTCGCGCAACTGGGCGGGGCAGGTGCGGGCGTTGGGGCAGCGGAGGTCGATGTCGGCCTCCTTCATCGGGCGCAGTTCCGTCCCGCACTCGGGGCAGTGGGTCGGCATCTCGAAGGCCTTCTCCGTGCCGTCGCGCAGGTCGACGACGGGGCCGAGGATCTCGGGGATGACCTCGCCCGCCTTGCGGATGACCACGGTGTCGCCGATGAGGACGCCCTTGGCCTTCACCACGTTCTGGTTGTGCAGGGTGGCGAACTCGACCTCGGAACCGGCCACTTCGACCGGTTCGACCTGGGCGTACGGGGTGACGCGGCCGGTGCGTCCGACGCCGACGCGGATGTTGACCAGCTTGGTGTTGACCTCTTCGGGGGCGTACTTCCAGGCGATGGCCCAGCGCGGGGCGCGCGAGGTGGAGCCCAGGCGTCCCTGGAGCGGGATCTCGTCGAGCTTGACGACGACGCCGTCGATCTCGTGCTCCACGGAGTGCCGGTTCTCGCCGTAGTACGCGATGAACTCCCGTACGCCGGCGAGGGAGTCGACGACCTTGTTGTGCTGGGCGGTGGGCAGGCCCCAGCCGTGGAGCAGCTCATAGGCGGCGGAGAGGCGGTCGATGCTCAGGCCCTCGTGGGCGCCGATGCCGTGCACCACCATGTGCAGCGGGCGGACGGCGGTGACCTTGGGGTCCTTCTGGCGCAGCGATCCGGCCGCCGCGTTGCGCGGGTTGGCGAAGGGCTTGTCGTCGGCGGCGACCAGCCGGGCGTTCAGCTCCTCGAAGTCCTCCATGGGGAAGAAGACCTCGCCGCGGATCTCGACGAGCGCGGGGATGTTCTCGCCCTTGAGGCGGTGCGGGATCTCGGCGATCGTCCGGACGTTGGGGGTGATGTCCTCGCCGGTGCGGCCGTCGCCGCGGGTCGCCGCCCGGGTCAGGCGGCCCTGCTCGTAGGTGAGGTTGACGGCGAGGCCGTCGATCTTGAGCTCGCACAGGAAGTGGTGGTCGGGGGTGCCGACGTCCTTGGCGACCCGGTCCGCCCAGGCGGCCAGCTCCTCGTCGTCGAAGGCGTTGTCCAGGGAGAGCATGCGTTCGCGGTGGACCACGGAGGTGAACTCCGTGCGGTAGGGCCCGGCGACCTTCTGGGTCGGGGAGTCCGGGGTGCGCAGCGACGGGTGCTCCTCCTCCAGGGCCTCCAGGGAGCGCAGCTGCTGGTCGAACTCGCCGTCGCTGACGACCGGCTGGTCCTTCACGTAGTAGCGGAAGCGGTGCTCCTCGATCTGCTCGGCCAGCAGCGCGTGCTTCTCCCGCACGTCCGCCGGGACCGAGCTCTCCTGCTCCACCCGCTCTTCGCCCGCCATCGTCCCGTCCTCCTGTGTACCCGTCGTCCCCGTCACTCAGGGTTGTCCGCGAGCGACCTCGCCGCCCGGGCGCTGTGGGCGAGCGCGGTGCGGGCGTACGCGGGCGACGCGCCCGCGAGACCGCACGACGGGGTGATCGTGACGGACTCGGCGAGAGTCCCCGGATTCAGCCCCAGCCTGCTCCACAACGTCCTGACCCCCATGACGCTACCGCCCGGGTCTGACAATCCCTCCGAGGCCGCGTCGGTGGAGGGCACCACGCCGAGGAAGAGCTGGGTGCCGCCCTCGACGGCTTCCCCGATCGCCTCCTCCTCACGCTCGGTGAGCAAGGAGAAGTCGAAGGAGATGCCGTCGGCCCCGGCCCGGCGCAGCAGCGCGAACGGCACCTCGGGGGCGCAGGAGTGGACGAGCGTCGTGCCGTCCTCGCCCGCCGCGGCGAGGACGTCGCGCAGGGTCCCCTCGACGACCTGGCGGTCGACGGCCCGGTAGGTGCGGTAGCCGCTGGCGGAGCGGACCCGGCCCAGCAGGACGGCGGTCAGGGAGGGCTCGTCGAGCTGGAGGACGACCTGCGCCCCGGGCATCCGGCGGCGGACCTCCGCGAGGTGGGCGCGGAGCCCTTCGGCCAGCGACCCGGCCAGGTCGCGGCAGGCGCCGGGGTCGGCCAGCATGGCTTCGCCGCCGCGCAGCTCCAGCGCTCCGGCCAGGGTCCAGGGGCCGACGGCCTGGACCTTCAGCAGGCCCTCGTACCCCTGGGTGAACTCCTCCAGGGCGTCCAGGTCCTCCCCCAGCCAGGAGCGGGCTCGGCGGGTGTCGCGGCCGGGGCGGTCGCTGATCCGCCAGCCGCTCGGCTCGACGTGTCCGTACATCTCGACGAGCATGCCGATGGTCCGGCCGATCATGTCGGCGCCCGGCCCGCGCGCGGGCAGTTCCGTCAGGTACGGCATGCCCTGCCCGTCGGCGAAGGAACCGGTGACGGTCTTCGCCGCCTCCCTCGCGTCTCCCCCGGGCATCGACCCGATGCCGGTCGCCGGACACCCGCTGAACTTGCTCTTCTCGCTCACGCGGGAAGCCTACGGTCCGGGGCGGGAGACCCGCTCCCCGGGACGTCAGCGGCTCCCCGGGACGTCAGCGGCCGGGGCGGACGGTGAGGTCGTTGACCTCGGCGTCGCGCGGCAGGTCGATCGCCATCAGGATCGTGGTGGCCACCGACTCGGGGTCGATCCAGCGGGCCGCGTCGTACTCCTTGCCCTCCTGCTGGTGCACCTTGACCTGCATGGGGCTGGCGGTGCGGCCCGGGTAGACGGTGGTGACGCGCACCCCGTTGCCGTGCTCCTCGTGGCGCAGGGAGTCGGCGAGCGCCTTGAGGCCGTGCTTGCTCGCGGCGTAGGCGCTCCACCCGGCGTGGGCGGCGAGCCCTGCCCCGGAGTTCACGAACAGGACCTGGCCCTGGGAGACGCGGAGCTGCGGGAGCAGGAGGCGGGTGATCTCGGCGGGGGCGATCAGGTTGGCGTTGAGCTGGAAGTGCCAGGCCTTGGGGGTGAGCTCGCCGACTTCGCCGAGCTCGACGACGCCCGCGATGTGCAGCAGGGTGTCGATCCGCTCGGGCATGGGCTGCTGGCCGAACGCCCAGGACAGCCGGTCGGGGTTGCCGAGATCGCCGACGAGAGTGCGCGCGCCCGGGTAGCGGTCGGCGAACTCCTTGGCGCGGCCGGCGTCGCGGGCGAGCAGGACGACGTCGTCGCCGCGCTCCTGGAGACGGCGGGCGACAGCGGCCCCGATGCCGGAACCGGCGCCGGTGATGAGGTGGGTAGACATGGGGCGATCCTAGGACCGCACCTGGTCGCCGGTGACCGGCGGACTCCTCACTGGTGACCGGCGGACTCCTCCAGGTAGGCAAGCGCGCCGACGCCGTCCTTGGCGAAGAAGACCAGGTCGGTCAGGGGGACGGGCAGGAAGCCCTCGTCCTCCATGCGCTGGAACTGCTGGCGCAGCCCGTCGTAGAAGCCCGCCGTGTTCAGCAGGACGACCGGCTTGGTGTGCTTGCCGTGCTTCTTCAGCTCCAGGATCTCGGTGGCCTCGTCGAGCGTCCCGGTCCCACCGACCATGATCACGACGGCGTCGGCCTTCGCCAGGAGGAGCGCCTTGCGCTCCGCGAGGTCACGCGCGATCACCATCTCGTCGGCGTTCGTGCGGGCCTTCGCGGCGAGGAAATCGACCGATACGCCCACGAGCCGCCCGCCCGCCGCCTGCACGCCGTCCGCGACGACCTTCATCAGCCCGCTCTCCGATCCGCCCCAGACGAGGGTGTGCCCGCCCCTGCCGAGCAGCTCGGCGAACTCCCGGGCAGGCACGGTGTAGCGGTCGTCGAGGTCGGCGGCGGAGAGGAAGACGCAGATGTTCATGGGGCAACCGTACGACCCGCCTCGGACACTTCCTCGGCCACCCGTCGTGGGGAAGGTTCGGCGTACGGGGAAGAACACGGCCCCGTACACCGCTGAAACAGGCATGACTGCCACGCGAGGACACCGCATCACCGTCGAGCCGGGCACCGAGCACGTCCGGGCGGTGCACGACGGACAGCTTCTGGCCGAGAGCCGCCGCCCGCTCGTGCTCCGCGAGACCGGATGTCCGGTCCGCTACTACCTGCCGCCCGAG
Organism: Streptomyces sp. NPDC026589; assembly: GCF_040638385.1. NCBI lineage: Bacteria > Bacillati > Actinomycetota > Actinomycetes > Kitasatosporales > Streptomycetaceae > Streptomyces > Streptomyces sp. NPDC026589. Next base: position 86,400 of record NZ_JBEZYG010000006.1, on the reverse strand, counting down.
GACGTCCGCACCGACCTGCTCTCCCCGTCGGACACCTCCACCCACTGCCCGTTCAAGGGGGACGCCTCCTACTGGTCGCTGCCCGGGGCCGCCGATCTCGTCTGGGCCTATCCGGACCCGAAGCCCGAAGTCGCCGCGATCAAGGACCACTTCTGCTTCTACGCCACGGAGACGGTGGCCGGCTGACCCTCGCCACGGGCTCCGTGAAGTTTTCTCCGCCGGAACGATGAGTTTCCCCGACCGCCCCGGTCTGCACTCCCATGGACAGGATTCTCTCCGCCGACGGGACGCCGATCGCCTACCGACGCCAGGGCGACGGCCCGCCGCTGGTGCTGGTCGGCGGGGCATTGAGCGCCTCGGCGGCCGACGCCCCGCTGGCCGCCCTGCTCGCTCCGCGCTTCACGGTACTCACCTACGACCGCCGGGGCCGGGGCGCAAGCGGCGCCGCCGGGCGCTGCTCCGTGGCGCGCGAGGTCGAGGATCTGGCCGCCGTCGTCGGGGCCGCCGGGGCGGGCGCGTCGGTCTTCGGGATGTCGTCGGGCGGGGCGCTGGCCCTGGAGGCGGTCGCCGCCGGGCTGTCGGTGGAGCTGCTCGCCGTCTACGAGCCGCCCTATACGCCGGGCGCGTCGGGGCTGCTGTTCAAGGCCCGCTGCACGGCCCGGCTGCACCGGCTGCTGGCGGCCGGTGACCGGGGCGGGGCGGTGGAGCTGTTCCTGTCGATGACGGGTGTCGCGGAGGAGACGGCCGCCCGGATGCGGCGCACCCCGCTGTGGGCGGAGCTGGAGGCGATGGCGCACACCCTGGCGTACGACGACGCCCTGCTGGGCGACGGGTCGGTCCCGGTCGAGAGGTTCGCGGCCGTCGCGGCCCGGACGCTGGTGATCTGCGGCGGCTTCAGCAGCCCTCCGGCGCGCGCGGCGACCCGGACCTTGGCCGAGGCGCTGCCGCGCGGCCGGCACCGCACGCTGACGGGCCAGATGCGCGAGGTGGCCCCCCAGGTGCTCGCCCCGGTGCTGGCGGAGTTCTTCGCGAAGGACGTGTACGCGTACCGGCAGGCGTCATAGGCCTTCTCCCGCGCCGGGCTGCCCTCCGGCCGGTCCGGCCGGGCCCCGGCGTCAGCCGCCCGTCGCCACCCGCTCGCGACGGGACGTCGTGGCGATGGTGGCCGAGCCGACCACGCGCGTGCCGTCGTACAGGACGACCGCCTGGCCGGGGGCCACGCCCCGGACCGGCTCGGTGAAGGTCACGTTCAGCTCGGAGCCGCCGACCAGCTCGGCCGTGACCTCGGTCTCGCCGCCGTGGGCGCGGAGCTGGGCGGTGTACGTGCCGGGGCCGGACGGGGGCGTTCCGCACCACCGGGGCTTGATGGCGGTCAGCGAGGTCACGTCGAGGGCCTCGACGGGGCCGACGGTGACGGTGTTGTTCACCGGGGAGATGTCGAGGACGTAGCGCGGCTTGCCGTCGGGGGCCGGGTGGCCGATCTTCAGGCCCTTGCGCTGGCCGATGGTGAAGCCGAAAGCGCCCTCGTGGGTGCCCAGCTTCGTACCGGACTCGTCGAGGATGTCGCCCTCGGCCGGGCCGCCCAAGCGGTCCGCCAGGAAGCCCTGGGTGTCGCCGTCGGCGATGAAGCAGATGTCGTGGCTGTCGGGCTTCTTGGCGACGGCCAGGCCCCTGCGCTCGGCCTCGGCGCGGATCTCGTCCTTGGTGGTGAGGGTGTCGCCGAGGGGGAACATGGCGTGGGCGAGCTGCTTCTCGTCCAGGACGCCGAGCACATAGCTCTGGTCCTTGGCCATGTCAGAGGCGCGGTGCAACTCGCGGCTGCCGTCCTCGGTGAGTACGACGGTGGCGTAGTGGCCGGTGCACACGGCGTCGAAGCCGAGGGCGAGGGCCTTGTCGAGCAGCGCGGCGAACTTGATCTTCTCGTTGCAGCGCAGACAGGGGTTGGGGGTGCGCCCGGCCTCGTACTCCGCGACGAAGTCCTCGACGACGTCCTCGCGGAAGCGTTCCGCCAGGTCCCAGACGTAGAACGGGATACCGATGACGTCGGCCGCGCGGCGGGCGTCCCGGGAGTCCTCGATGGTGCAACACCCGCGCGCCCCGGTCCGGAAGGACTGGGGATTCGCGGACAGGGCGAGGTGGACACCGGTCACGTCGTGGCCCGCCTCGACGGCACGGGCCGCGGCGACGGCGGAGTCCACGCCGCCCGACATCGCGGCGAGGACACGCAGGGGGCGCTGGGAAGTCTGAGTCATAGCTCCTCCAGGGTACGGGTCGCCGGGAACCGAACGCTCGCGGATATGCGTTGACGCTCACATGGGGAACAACGGAAGCACCCGGGGTGCGCGAAAGCCTTCGGGAAAGTCTTCGCGCTCGTCTTCGCGGAAGAAGCCGGCGAACGGCGTCAGCCGGCGCGCGCTGCTGATCGGCGGCGGTGCGGTGGCGGCCGCCGGCACCGCCGCCGTGCTCACGCGCGACGAGGTCAAGCGCCTGTGGTGGCAGGTGCCCGGGGTCGGGAAGCCCCGGAAGGAGGGCGAGCTGGACTACGCGGGGGCGACCTGGGTGGCCGCGTCGGAGGCGAACTGGCGGCGGGCGGACCGGCCGGACGACTTCACGATCGACCGCGTGATCATCCACGTCACCCAGGGCAGCTTCGCCAGTGCGGTGCGGGTGTTCCAGGACCCCGGCCACCAGGCCGCGACGCACTACATCGTGGGGCAGGACGGGCGGGTGGTGCAGATGATCCGCGAGCTCGACGTCGCGTACCAGGCGGGCAACCGCGCGTACAACGAGCGCGGCGTCGGCATCGAGCACGAGGGGTTCGTGGACCGGCCGAAGGACCTCACGAAGGCGATGTACGAGTCCTCGGCGCGGCTCACGGCGTCGATCTGCGCGCGGCACGGCATACCCGTCGACCGGGAGCACATCATCGGGCACGTGGAGGTGCCGGGCACCGACCACACGGACCCGGGCCCGCACTGGGACTGGGACCGGTACCTGGAGCTGGTGCGCCGGGCCGCGACGGCGCCACCCAGCCCTTCCCCCACGCCGTCGGCGAAGGCGTAGGTCCTGTCGTCAGCTGAGCCCGGCCGTCCTCGCCCGCTCCACCGCCGGGCCGATCGCCTCGGCCAGCGCCTTCACGTCGTCCTCGGTCGAGGTGTGGCCGAGCGAGAAGCGCAGGGTGCCCCGGGCCAGGTCCGGATCGGTCCCGGTGGCCAGGAGTACGTGGCTGGGCTGGGCGATCCCGGCGGTGCAGGCGGAGCCGGTGGAGCATTCGATGCCCTGGGCGTCCAGCAGCAGGAGGAGGGAGTCGCCCTCGCAGCCCGGGAAGCTGAAGTGGGCGTTGGCCGGGAGGCGTCCGGCCGGATCCGGGTCGCCGCCGAGCACGGCGTCCGGCACGGCCCGGCGCACGGCGGCCACGAGGTCGTCGCGCAGGGAGCCCACGCGCCGGGCGAACTGCTCGCGCCGCTCGGCCGCCAGCCGTCCGGCGACCGCGAAGGAGGCGACGGCGGGCACGTCCAGGGTGCCGGAGCGCACGTGCCGCTCCTGGCCGCCGCCGTGCAGAACGGGTACGGGGGTGTGGTCCCGGCCCAGCAGCAGCGCGCCGATGCCGAACGGGCCGCCGATCTTGTGCCCGCTGACCGTCATCGCGGCCAGTCCGGAGCGGGCGAAGTCGACCTCCAGCTGACCGAAGGCCTGGACCGCGTCGGCGTGCATGGGGATGGAGAACTCGTCCGCCACCGCGGCCAGTTCACGGACCGGCATGATGGTGCCGATCTCGTTGTTGGCCCACATCACGGTGATCATCGCGACGTCGTCGGGGTCGCGGAGGATCGCCTCGCGCAGGTCTTCGGGGTGGACCCGGCCGTGGCGGTCGACCGGGAGGTAGTCGACGGTCGCGCCCTCGTGCTCGGCGAGCCAGTCGACGGCGTCCAGTACCGCGTGGTGTTCGACGGGGCCGGCGAGGACCCGGGTGCGGCGGGGGTCGGCGTCGCGCCGGGACCAGTAGAGGCCCTTCACCGCGAGGTTGTCGGCCTCCGTCCCCCCGGAGGTGAGGACCACCTCGCTGGGGCGTGCGCCGAGGGCGTCCGCGAGGGCTTCTCTGGACTCCTCGACGGTACGGCGGGCCCGGCGTCCGGCGGCGTGCAGTGAGGACGCGTTGCCGGTGGCGGAGAGCTGGGCGGTCATCGCCTCGATCGCTTCGGGAAGCATCGGGGTGGTCGCGGCGTGGTCGAGGTAAGCCATGGTGGAGCCGATTCTACGAGCCCGGGGTGGGGCGCATGCCGGGCGCGTCACGGCCAGGCCCCGCGCACGCCCGCGGGCGGCCCGCCTTGGGTGCGGTGGACCGGCCCGGAGGCGGGCCGGAAGCCCCGCCCGGAGCCCGATCCGGTACGGGGAGGGCGGCCCGCGGGGCCGCGTCGGGGTCGTGCGTCAGCCGCCGAGACTCCAGGAGAGCGTGCCGTTGACGGTGACCAGGACGGCGAGCACGGCGAGATCGGCGATGCCCAGGGCGAGTCCCAGGCGGGCGCGTCCCGGGCGGCTGGTGCGGCGGGCCAGGGCCAGCAACGCCAGCACGATCGCGGTGGGCCCGAGCAGGACGTTGAAGACCAGCAGCCCGACGAGGCCGAGGACGAACGAGGCGACGGCCAGACTGTCCGCCTCCCGGCCCATGGCCCGGGGGGCGCCGGCGACGCCCGCACCCGCGACGGGGGCGGGGGCGGGGGCGGGGGCGGAAGCCACGCCGGTCTCGGCACCGGTATCGGTATCGGTATCGGTATCGGTATCGGTCACGGCGCCGATGTCGGCCTGGGAATCGGCATCGGCCGCGCGGCGGGCGACGTCGGTGGGGGTCATGGTGCGAGCTCCTTCGGATCGGTCCGGGACACGGCAGGCTCGGCGGGTGCGGGTGCGGGTGAGCAAGAGCGGGAGCGGGTTCTGGGCGCGGGTTCCGGGTACGGCGGTCGGGTCAGCGGGGGCGGCGCGACGCGCGCTCGCGTACGGCGAAGATCAGCAGCCAGCAGCCGATCACGGTCGCGGCGGCCAAGGAGAGCGGCAGCGGGATATGGACGACCGCCCCGAGGACGATGCCCAGCAGAAGCAGCGCGGCGACGAGGAAGAGCACGACGGAACCTCTCTGTGCGACGACGAATACCGTTCGGCGGTTGCGGGGTAACCATTCGGAGTACGAGTGTTCACTGACTACTGAGCCTAAACCCCGAGCCCCTTCCTCGACCCGGAGAACGGTTGTTTACTGAATGGCATGAGTCACACCCCCGCCGGAGTCCGCCAGGCCCAGAAGCTCAGGACACGCCAGTCCCTCCTGGACGCGGCACTCGTCCTGCTGGAGCACCAGAGCCTGAGCAGCCTGGGACTGCGGGAGGTCACCCGGGCCGCAGGGGTCACCCCGACGGCCTTCTACCGGCACTTCGAGGACACCGCCGCGCTCGGCGTCGCCCTCGTCGAGGAGACCCTGGGCAGCCTGCACGGGCTCATCGGCGCGGTGCTCGCGGAGACGGGTGACAGCGAGGAGCGGCTGGACCGCAGCGTGGAGGTGATAGCCCGTCATGTCGGTGCGCAGCCGGCGCACTTCCGGTTCATCGCCCGTGAGCAGCACGGCGGCGTGGGACCGGTGCGCGTGGCCATCGGCGCCCAACTGCTGCGGTTCGCGGAGGAGGTGGCGCTCGCTCTGCGCGAGGAGCCGGGGTCGGCCGGGTGGAGCACGGAGGACCTGCTGATGCTGGGCGGCCTCTATGTGGACCACATGGTGATCACCGCGTCGGCCCTGCTGGAGGCCGGTCCGGGGGGTGAGCGGGAGGTCGTCCGGGTGGCCCGGCGTCGGCTGCGGCTGGTCTCGATCGGCCGCGAGCACTGGCTGGACGAGAGGTGACCGCACCGGGCCATGACCGCCCCGGCCGCCCTTGACCCTCCCGTAACAGGAGGCTCTACGGTCCCCGGGTATGAAGATCGTCGTCCATGACACCGCCTCCGCCCACCTCGACCTCCTGCGCCGCCCCATAGCTCAACGACCCGACGCCCTGCGGGAGATGCTCGCCCCGTTGCAGGAGGTGATGGGCCGGGTGGGGGTCGGGGACCTCGTCGAGAGGCACCGCGCGGGCAGCGGGTTCCCGCTCGACCGGGACGACTCCCGCCACCGGGAGGCCCTGGAGCGGATGCGGGAGGCCCGGGTGTGGCAGCGGATCGAGGATTCCCTCGCCGCCGCACGGGACCGGCTGGGCGCGGCGGCGCCCGGTGCGCGGACCGCCGGTACCGTGCACGTGGTTCTCGTCCTCGGCGACCCGGACGACCCGATGATGCGCCTCAACCAGGGCTACTTCGGCCTGGGCGGCATCCCGGGCGCGATCCTGCTGATGATGTGGCCCACCGCGACCGGCCTCGCCAAGATCGAGCACGCCGCCGCCCACGAGCTGCACCACAACGTCCGCTACGCCAACGTGGACTGGGACCCGATGGCGGTCACCGTCGGCGAGCAGGTCGTGGCCGAGGGGCTGGCCGAGGCCTTCGTACGGGAGCTGGCGGGCGAGGACGCCATGGGCCCCTGGGCGACCTCGCTGTCCGGCGCGGAGCTGGACGACGCCTGCGCGAAGGTGGCGGCCGGGATCGACGTCGCGGGCATGCAGAACCTGTCCCCGTACGTCTTTGGCGACCGCACCGCCCTCCAACTGGGGCAGGATCCGGTCGGGCTGCCGGACTTCGCCGGCTACGCGGCCGGGCTCCGCTTCGCCGACGCCCACCTCGCGGCCTCCGGGCTGACCGCCGCCGCGAGCGTCGCCGTGCCCGCGCGTGAGGTTCTCGGACACGCGGGCGTGACGACCACCGCGTGACCGGGCCCGGGGACCTCCGGCTCCGGCTCCGGCTCCGGCTCCGGCTCCGGCTCCGGGAGACTGGACCGATGAGGAGCGAGGACCGGGGCCCCGAGGAACCGCCCGCTGACGGCCTGACCGTCGGCCGGACGGCCGGGCTCGTCGGGGTCAGTGTGAAGACGCTGCACCACTGGGACGCGATCGGCCTGGTGCGGCCGGGCGGGCGCACGAGGGCCGGGTACCGGGTGTACGGGGACGATGACGTCGCCCGGCTCCACCGCGTCCTCGTCTACCGGGAGATCGGCATCCCGCTCGCCGCGATCGGGCGCCTCCTGGACGACCCGGAGGTCGACGCGCGCGAGCATCTGCGGCGGCAGCGGGGGCAGCTCGCGGAGCGGATCTCCCGGCTGGAGCGGATGGTGGGCGCGGTGGACCGCATGTTGCTGGAGTCGAAGCCGGGGATCCGGCTGACGCCCGAGGAACAGGTGGAGATCTTCGGGGCCGACTGGGAGCCCGCCCGGACCGAGGAGGCCGAGGAGCGCTGGGGCGGCACGGAGCAGTGGGCGCAGTACGCGGAGCGGGCGGCCCGGATGAGTCGCGAGGACTGGAAGGGCGTGGCGGCGTCCGTCGAGGCCCTGAACGCCGACCTCGCCACCGCGTACCGTACGGGCGTCGCTCCCGGGTCACAGGTCGCGGACGCCCTCGCGGAGCGGCACCGCGCGCAGATCTCGACGTACTTCGACTGCACGTACGCCATGCAGGTCTGCATCGGCCGGACGTATGCCACCGACCCCGGCTACGTCGCGCACTACGACGCGATCGCGCCGGGGCTCGGCGGCTGGCTGTGCGAGGTGATCGCCGCGAACGCCGGGGCCCACGGCGTCGATCCGGAGTCCGCGGTCTGGGAGTGAAGGGGCCTCAGGAAGCGCGCGGGGCCTTGGCCAGCTGGCGGGACTGGGCGACGAGGCGGTCGGCGCTGTCCCAGACCTCCGCGTCCTCCTCCAGGAAGCCGCCCGCGAGGTTGCGGGTGGCGATGGAGACGCGCAGCGGGCCCGGGGCGGGGCGGCAGCGGATGTGGGCGGTCAGCTCGACGGTGGGGGTCCAGCCGGCCAGGCCCAGCTCGAACGAGGTCGGCGGCAGGGCGTCCACGGTCAGCAGCAGCGACAGCGGGTCCGGGTCCCGGCCGTCGGCCAGGCCGAACCAGCCGCGCATCTCGCCCTTGCCGGACGGGGCTCCGACGGCCCAGCCGACGGTCGCCGGGTCGAGCTTGATGTCCAGGCGGTCGGTGATGGCGGAGCTGCCGGGAATGTTCGGCGCGCCGTCGCTCGGGCCGAGGCAGTGGTCCCGGTCGGGCATGGCCGGCGGCAGGGCCGTCGTGCGGACGTCGTCGGGGAGCGCGTCCAGGTCGCCGTAGGTGGCCAGGACCCGGATGCGTTCGATCTCGCTGCCGTCCTCGGCGTACTGGAAGAGGGAGGCCTGGCCCGTGGAGAGGGTGCGGCCGGTGCGGACGGCCTGGGTGCGGATCACGGCCGGGCCGGGCGCGGAGGCGGTGAGGTAGTGCGCCGAGACGGAGAACGGGTCGGAGTGCGGCAGCGCATCGCCCAGGGCCCGGCCGAGCAGGGCCAGCAGATAGCCGCCGTTGACGGCGTGGATGATGGTCCAGCCCGCGGAGAGCTCGGCGTCGTAGACCCCGTCCTCGCGCAGGATGACCGCGGTGTCCCGGTCGAACTCGCTGTCGCCGATGGTTGCCCGTGCGGTCTGCGCCGCCTCAGTCGCTGCCTGTGCCATGGCATGCACGGTACATGGACCTCGCTACTGAGCGGTAGCTTTTTGTGGGTCGGATCACCATACGAAAGACTCCGGCCTGCTAGGTGGCCGCCGAGCCCTTCTCGGCGCGGGCGGAGGAGCGGTTGTACGCGCGAGGCGCCCGCCAGTGGAAGCGCAGCGCCAGCAGCCGCAGGGCGAACGCGGCGATCACCGCCATCCCGCTGGTCAGGGCGTTGAGGGTGTCGAATTGGATGCACAGGGCGACCATGGTCGCGCCGACGATCGCGGGCACCGCGTACAGGTCGCGGTCCCAGCGCAGCAGGGAGGGCACCTCGTTGGCCAGCACGTCGCGCAGCACACCGCCGCCGACCGCGGTGGCCAGGCCGAGCGCCGCCGAGGCGGTGAGCCCGAGGCCGTACTCGTACGCCTTCACCGTGCCGGTCACGCAGAACAGGCCGAGCCCCGCCGCGTCGAAGACGTTGACGCCGACCTGGATGCGCTCCACGTGCGGGTGGAGGAAGAAGACCAGGACGGCGGCGAACAGCGGGGTGGTGAAGTAGCCGAGGTCGGTGAAGGCGGCGGGTGGGATCGCGCCGATCATCACGTCACGGAACAGCCCTCCGCCCAGCGCTGTCACCTCCGCGAGAACCGCGATGCCGAAGACGTCGAAGTTCTTGCGGACGGCGAGCAGGGCGCCCGAGATCGCGAAGACGAAGATCCCGACGAGGTCGAGCGCATGCTGGACGGAGGGCGTGAACAGTTCGGTGAGCACCGGGCAATTGTGCCGGTGTCGGGCGCTCCCTAGGCCTTCGGGCCGCCCTCCGTCCGTTCCGTGGCGTCCGCAACCTTTTCGGTGGCGGCCGCGGCCTTCTCCTTGGCCTCCGCGTCGGCCTGGGCCGGTACGGCCGCGGCCTTCTCCGTGGCGTCCGCGTCGGCCTGGGCCGGTACGGTCGCGGGCTCCTTCACGGGAGCCTCGGTCCCGGCCTCGCCCTCCGCGGTCTCCACCGCTTCGGCCGCCACCGTCTCCGTACCGGTGACCGCCTCGATGCCGGTGGCCAGGGTCTGCTTCACCGTCCCGGCCTCGATCTCGGCCGTGAAGTGACAGGCCACCTTGTGCCCGTCGCCGGTGTCCAGCAGCGGCGGGCGCTCCGTGGCGCACTTGGTCTCCTGCACCCACGGGCAGCGGGTGTGGAACCGGCAGCCGGTCGGCGGGTTCGCCGGGGAGGGCAGGTCGCCGTGGAGGAGGATCCGCTCGCGGCGGTCCTCGACCTCGGGGTCGGGCACGGGGACCGCCGACATCAGCGCCTTGGTGTACGGGTGCCGGGGCCCCGCGTACAGCGCGTCGCTCGGGGCCTCCTCGACGAGCCCGCCGAGGTACATCACCCCGATGACGTCCGAGATGTGCCGGACCACGGCGAGGTCGTGCGCGATGACCAGGTAGGTCAGGCCGAGGGACTCCTGGAGCTCCTCCAGCAGGTTGATCACCTGCGCCTGGACCGAGACGTCCAGCGCGGACACCGGCTCGTCGCAGATGATCACGTCCGGCTCCAGCACCAGCGCGCGGGCGATGCCGATGCGCTGGCGCTGGCCGCCGGAGAACTCGTGCGGGTAGCGGGACATCGCGTTGGACGGCAGGCCGACCTTGGCGAGGATGGACTCGATCTTCTTCCGGCGCTCCGCCGCGTCCTTCCCGATGCCGTGGGCGGCCATGCCCTCGGCGAGGATGGACTCGATGTTCTGCCGGGGGTTGAGGCTCCCCAGCGGGTCCTGGAAGACCATCTGGAGACGGCGGCGGAAGGCCCGCATCTCCTCGGAGGGCAGCTTTGCCAGGTCGGTGCCGTCGAAGACGACCGCGCCCTCGGTGATGTCGTTCAGCCGCAGGACCGCGCGGCCGAGCGTCGTCTTGCCGCAGCCCGACTCGCCGACCAGCCCGTACGTCTGACCGGCCTCGACGCTCAGCGAGACGCCGTCGACCGCGTAGACGTGGCCCACCGTACGGTCGAAGAGGAGGCCCTTCTTGACCGGGAAGTGGACTTTGACGCCGTCCAGTTCGAGAAGGCTCATGCCGGGACCTCCGCCTTGGGCAGGACCGGGTTGACGCAGCGCACCTGGTGTCCGGCCGTGCGTGGTTCGGTCAGTTCGGGAGTGCCGGTGAGGCACTCCATCGTGTAGTGGTCGCACCGGGGTGCGAACGCGCAGCCGTCGGCCCAGGCGATCTTGTCGTTGATGGACCCGCGGATCGGGTGCAACGGCTCGCCGCGCGGCGCGTCCAGCCGCGGGATGGAGCCGAGCAGCCCGTGCGCGTACGGGTGGGTGGGGTGGGCGAACAGCTCGCGGCGGCCCGCCGATTCCACCGCCCGTCCCGCGTACAGGACGTTGACCTCGTCGCAGAGGCCGGCGACGACGCCGAGGTCGTGCGTGATCATCAGCAGGGCGGTGCCCTCCTGGTCGACCAGCTCCTTCAGGAGCTCCAGGATCTGCGCCTGGATGGTCACATCGAGTGCCGTCGTCGGCTCGTCGGCGATCAGCAGACGGGGCGCGCAGGCGACCGCCATGGCGATCAGCGCCCGCTGGCGCATACCGCCGGAGAGCTGGTGCGGGTACTCCTTGAGCCGCCGGTCCGGGTCGGGGATGCCGACCCGGTCGAGCAGGGACGCGGCTTCCTTGCGGGCCTTCTCGCCCTTCAGCCCGCGGTGGCGCTGGAGGATCTCGGTGACCTGGATCCCGACGGGAACGACCGGGTTCAGCGAGGAGAGCGGATCCTGGAAGATCATCGCGAGCTGGCTGCCGCGCAGATCGCGGAGCTTGCGCTCGTTCATGGTCAGCAGGTTCTGGCCGTCGAACTCGGCACGGCCGCCGACGCGCACGCCCTTGCGGGGCAGCAGCCCCATCAGGGCGAGCGAGGTGACGGACTTGCCGCAGCCCGACTCGCCGACCAGGCCCACGACCTGGCCCTGGTCGACCTCGAAGGAGACACCGTCCACGGCCGTGGCGTCCTTGCGGCCACGGGCGGTGAAGGTGACGCTGAGTTCCTCAACGGAGAGCAGTGACACGGGACTTCAGCCTCGCAACTTCGGGTCGAGGGCTTCGCGCATGGCCTCGCCGAGCAGGGTGAAGCCGAGGGCGGTGATGATGATCCCGACGGCCGGGTAGGCGGCCATCATCGGCTCGTTGTCGAAGAAGCGCTGCGCCTGCGAGAGCATCACGCCCCACTCGGGAACGGCCGGGTCGGGGTTGCCGAGGCCCAGGTAGGAGAGGGCCGCGGCCTCGATGATCGCGGTGGCCAGGCTCAGGGTGGCCTGGACGATCACCGGGCTCAGCGAGTTCGGCAGGATCTGCGTGAACACGATCCGCTTGCGCCGGATGCCGACCGCCTTGGCGGCGAGCACGTAGTCCGCACCGCCCTGGACCAGCATCGAACCGCGCAGCAGGCGGGCGAAGATGGGGATCTGGACGACACCCACGGCGATCATCACGGTGGTCAGCGACTGGCCGAGGACTGCGGCGATGGAGACCGCGAGCAGCAGCGAGGGCAGCGACAGCATGATGTCGGTGAAACGCATGATCACGGTGTCGACGCGCTGGCCGACCTTGCCGCCGAGGGTGGCGGCGGCTCCGGAGCCCACACCGACCAGCGCGCCGATGATCAGTCCGATGAGCATGGAGACGACACCGACGAGCAGCGTCTGCCGGGCCCCGACGAGCCAGCGGGAGAACATGTCGCGGCCCAGGTGGTCCAGGCCGAACCAGTTCTCGCCGCGCATGCCGATGAACTTGCCCTGGTTGGGGAAGACCTCGCTGCGCCAGTTCTGCGCGGTGGCTCCGTGCGGGGCCAGCATCGGTCCGACGATGGCGACGAGAACGAACGCGGCGATGATCGCCGCGCCGATGATCGCCATCTTGCTGGAGCGCATCCGGCGGAACGCCTCGCGCCACAGGCTGGTGCCGGTGACGGTCTCGGAGCTCTGGGTGAGCTCGGCGAGACGGTCGATCTTGTCTGCTTTGTTGGTCAGGATCGTCACGTCAGTGCACCCGCACTCTCGGGTCGATGATGCTGTACGCGAGGTCGACCAGCAGGTTGATCAGCACGTACACCATCGCGATGAAGAGAATGAACCCGACGAGGACCGGGTAGTCGCGGCCGTCGATCGCGGTACGGATGAAGGAGCCGATGCCGCCGAAGTCGAAGACGGACTCGGTGAGCACCGCGCCGGAGAGCAGACTGCCGGTCAGCAGGCCGACCGCGGTGATCACGGGCAGCAGGGCGTTGCGCAGTACGTGGCGCCCGCGGACGGTCCTCTTGTCGAGGCCCTTGGACTCGGCGGTGCGGATGTAGTCCTCGCCGAGTACCTCCAGGACGCTGGCGCGGGTCATCCGGACGATGACGGCGAGCGGAATCGAGGCGAGGGCGACGGCGGGCAGGACCAAGTGCATGAGCGCGTCCCAGCTGGCGTCCAACTCTCCGGTCAACAAGCCGTCCAGGACGGCGAATCCGGTGACGTCGGTGGCGTTGATGCCGGTGTCGAGCCGGCCCTGGCTCGGGAACCAGCCCAGCTCCACGGAGAAGATCCCGCGCAGCAGCATGGCCAGGAAGAACACCGGGATGCAGATGCCGAGCAGCGATCCGGAGACGGAGGCGACGTCCAGCCAGCCGCCGCGGTGCTTGGCCGCCAGGTAGCCCATCGGGATGCCGACGACCACGGCGATCAGGATCGCGGCGACGCTGAGCTCCACGGTGGCCGGGAAGCGCAGGGTGAATTCGTCCCACACCGGCTGGCCGGTCTGGGTGGAGGTTCCGAGGTCGAGCTCGAAGATGCGCTTGAGGAACCGCCAGTACTGGACGTGGACCGGCTCGTCGAGCCCGAGTGCCCTGTTGATCCTCGCTACTTCGGCTTCGGTGGCCCGCTCGCCCAGGATCGCTGAGGCGGGTCCGCCGGGCAGTCGGTTCAGCCAGAGGAACAGCAGGACCGACAGGCCGAGCAGGGTGGGAATGAGCTGGAGAAGTCTTCTGACGACGAGTCGCAGCACCCCGCATGCCCCTTTCTCACGTGCGTCGATGCGGGTCCGCCCGGCCACCTGGTTGCTGTGGCCGGGCGGACCCGCTGGTGTGCGATTACTTGAAGGAGACCTCGGCGAAGTTCTCCTGCGTCAGCGGGGAGACCTTCGGCGGGTTGACGTTCTTGGCGAACGCGATGGCTGGCGGCGACGACGAGATCGGCACGCCCGGGACGTACTCCGCGATCGCCTCGTTGGCCTTCTGGTACGCCGCGGTGCGGGCGGCCGGGTCGGTGACCTTGGAGGCGGCGTTCACGGCGTCGAAGACCTTCTGGTCCTTGAAGCCCCACTGCTTGTCGGGCCCGGCGAACCAGGTGCCGATGAAGTTGTAACCGTCGTTGAAGTCACCGGTCCAGCCGAGCATGTGCAGGGCGCAGGACCCCGCCTCGGTGGCGTCCAGGTAGTCCGGGGCCCACTTCATGGCCTTCGGCTTGACGGTGATGCCGGCCTTCTCCAGGTCGGCCTTCATCAGCTCGAACATGTCCTGCGGGGCAGGCATGTACGGGCGGGTGACCTCGGTCGGGTAGCAGAAGTCGATGGTGAGCTTCTCCGCACCGGCCTGCTTGAGGAGGTCCTTCGCCTTGGCGGTGTCGAACGGGTACGTCTTCACCTTGTCCGAGTAGCCGGCGACCGTGTCGGGCATGAACTGGGTCGCGACCTTGCCGCCCTCGGGCAGCTGGGTGTTGACGAGGTTCTCGCGGTCGATGGCGTGCGTGATCGCCTGACGGACCTCGGGCTTCTTCAGCGCCGGGTTCGCCGACTGGCTCATGCCGAGGTAGAAGATGTTGAAGACGTCACGGGTCGGGACCTCGTAACCCTCCTTCTCCAGCGTCGTCACATCGGCCGGCGCGACCAGGTCGTAGCCGTCGATGTCACCCGCCTGGAGCGCCTGGCGGCGGGTCTCCTCGGTGGAGATGGTGCGGAAGACCAGGTTCTTCACCTTGGCCTTGTCGCCCCAGTAGCCGTCGAAGCGCGTGAGGGAGACTTCCTTGTTCCCCTTGTTCCACTTCGTGATCTTGTACGGTCCGGTGCCGGCGACCGTGCCGGCCTCCTGGCTGTACTTGGGGTACGTGATCGCGTCGCCCTTGGCGGTCGCGTCCTGCTTCTCGTACTCCTTGATGGCCTTCGGCGAGTGGATCGCCAGCGCCTGGAGGGAGAACCCGCCCGGCAGGTTCGCCGAGGGCTCGTTCACCTCGATGACGGCCGTGTTGTCGTCCTTGGCGGTGCAGGACTTGTAGTTGGGCTTGGGCGCCTCGGCGTCCTCGTTCTTCGCGAACCCGCCCATGATGGTCTGCCAGTAGTAGGAGACCGCGCTGGACTGGTACGTGCCCTTCCAGTTGAACCAGTGGTCGTAGTTCGCGCAGACCGCGGCGGCGTTGAACGCCTCGCCGTCGTGGAACTTCACGCCCTGGCGCAGGTTGAACGTCCAGACCTTGCCGGCCGGGTCGCTCGACCACTTCTCGGCGAGGCCGCCGACGAGCTTGCTCCCACCGGGCTCGTGCTCCAGGAGCGCCTCGAAGGCCTGCCGGGTGACGCGGAACGTCTCGCCGTCGCTCGCGAGGGCCGGGTCGAGGGAACCGGGGTCACCGGCTCCGGCGAAGACGAAGGTGTCCTTGTCGCCCCCCTTGGAGCCGCCCTCGTCCCGCTCGCTGGAACAGCCCGTGGCGATCAGAGCGACAGCGACCGCTGTCGTGACCGCCCGGACAGCCCGGGACTTGAATATTCGCATGGGTCCACCCCTGGTTCGCCATGTGGTGAGGTTTGATGGCCGCACACTACAGACGGTGCCTGCCGCAAGAGAACAGTCCGGATAGCGGTGAGACCTAGTCGAGACCCGGACAGTTACCAAACCGTCCAGTTCCGGGACATCCTCACGTGGGCAAGTAACAAGCCCGGCATCGTGGGGTGTTCGACGGAGGGTGACCAGGACACCGCGAGCCCGGCATGTTCCGGGCGACAGGCCGGGGTGCCGCTCGGAGCGGTCAGCGGGGCTGGGGCGGGTAGCCGTATCCGGGGGCGGCGAGGGGCGGCGGGCCGGCGGGGGCGTGGGCCTCGCGGTCGTAGAAGGGGCGGGCGTTCGCGCGCAGCCACATGCCGACCGGGTCGTACTCGTCGGACAGGGCGACGGTGGAGACGGGCAGCCCCTCGGGGACCGCGCCGACCGACTGCCGCATCATCTCCCGCACCGATGCGACGGCGGCGCGGCCGGCGTCGTAGAGGTCGAGGCCGATCGCGAGATACGGGACGCCGACCGCGGGGTGCACCCAGGCGCGGCGGAGGGAGCGGATCGCGGGGGTGCGGTGGGCGTTCTGGGTGAGCAGGGCGTAGAACTGGGGGAGTTCGATGGCGGGGTCGGAGAGCCGGAGCGGTCCGGCGGGCAGCCGGTCCAGGCCGGTGGCGATGCGCCGCAGGTCGAGCCAGGGAATGCCGACGCCGCCGCCGGGGGCGTGCGGATTGAGCCAGATGCCCCAGCGGTCGGGGAACAGGGCGCGGGCGATGTCGCGTCCGGTGACCAGCTCGTGGGCCCGGTTCCAGCCACTGGCGGAGAGCTCCTGGGCGGAGGTGACGCAGGGGGCGTAGCCCAGGCCGTCGATCTCCATGTTCCCGTACTGGGCATCCGGTGAGCCCGCCGTGCCGTGCCAGAGCAGCATCCAGATCCGGCCCTCGGCGACCGCGGCGAGCAGCGCCTCGTAGGCGTCGTAACGCCCGGGGGTCACCTGGCGCAGCATGTGCTCGACCTTCCCGGCCGCCGCAGTGCCTGACGCACTCACCCTGGGTTCCGCCCCTCGTCGATCCGTCGCGTGTCGATCCGTCGCGTTCGCGCAGGCGCTCCCGGGCGCACGGGAGCGACCACGCCATCAAACCAGCTTATGCGCCACTTCTGACACCGACTTGACGCCACGGTCCGGCGGCGCCGTCGCCCGGCCGCCTACCGTGGTCGCCCGTGGGCGTCGTACCGGTGGGTCAGTGGCCCTCGCGCCGGTAGAAGGGGCGCACCTTCTCCCGCATCCAGTCGCCGACGAGGTCCTCCGCCACATCCAGCAGGACCAGGTTGACCGGCCAGGGCACCTGGACCCGGCCGAGCGCGCGGCCGATGGCGTCCATGGGCGCGCTCTGCCCCGCGCCGTCCCAGGTGGCGAACTCGACGCCGACGAAGAGGACCGGGTCGCCGCCCTCGATGCTGGCCAGTGCCCGGCGTGCGGTGCTCACCACTCCGGAGGCCTCGAACTCCTCGGAGACCGCGGTGAGGAAGTCGACCGGGTCGTGCTGCCAGTCCGGCTCGAACAGCCGGACCCGGCCGCCGGTGGCGGGCCCGTCCAGGGCGGTGCGGCCGGCCCGGCAGAGCTCGGCGACGGCGGGCGGCGGAAGCGGTATGCCGACCGCGCCGCCCGGATTCACGGCGATGCCGACCTGGGGGGGCAGGCCCCGGGCGAAGTCGCGGGCGGGGGCGACGGTGAAGGACATGTGGCCGCCGACGCAGCTGAGGAACTGGGCCTCGGAGCTGAAGACGGGGACGAAGGCCGCGCCGTCGATCTCCATCATCGGCAGGTCGAGGTCCGCGCTGGCGGGGGTGCCGCCATTCGGCAGCGGCACCCAGACGGAGCTGCGGCCGAGCACTTCGACCAGGCGGCCGCCCGCGTCGGGGACGCCGAGCGAGGCCGTCAGCACCTCTTCGAGCTCGTTGGCGGGCCACCCCTGCTGGGGGTGTGCCGGTGCGGGTGCCGGAATGTCCACTGCCTCTGTGCCCTCTCTCCACCGCCTCGGCCGCGCCCGGCGGCCACTGCTCCGGCCAGCACCTTAACGGTCAGCGGGCGGTGGAGGCCTCGGCGGCCGTGAAGGAGATCCGGTCGAGCGCTCCCGCGGCCTCGCGGTCCAGCAGCACCGCGGAGGTGCAGCCGGCGGGCAGCAGCCCCTGCTCGGTATCGCGGAGCAGCCGGGCGACCGCGTGCCGGTGGCGGGCGAAGGCATAGCCGGAGACGCCGCGCCCCCGCTCGCGCTGCCCCTGCCGCGCCACCTCGGGCGTCACGTCGAGCAGGATCAGATGGAGGGTGCGGCCCCGGCTCACGGCGTGCCGGGCGAGCCAGCGGCGTACCCACGTCTGGGTGCCGCAGTCGTGCACGACGACGGATTCACCGGAGCGCAGGGCCTTCCAGAGGCCGAGGTAGTGCGCGGCACGGACCAGGGGGCGGTAGAGGGCGTAGGGCAGTAAGCGGGGCAGGGCGGCGGCCCAGCTGTCGCGGGTGTTCTGGGAGTCGATGGCGCGGCCCTGCGCGGCCCGCCGGATGAGGGTCGACTTCCCGCTGCCGGGGAGCCCGGAGACCACGACGACGTCACCGGCGGTGAGGTCGAGGCTGTACCGGCCGCAGGCGGTGCGCCCGCGCAGGTCGCGTACCACCGGCGCGCCCTCCGTCAGCAGCTCCCGCGCGGGAGCGCCGGGCTGTGCGGGCATCGCGCCGTGCGCGACCCCCGCGGTCGGTGCCGACCGCTGCAACGTCATCGCCCATCCCCCTGCCGTCGTGTCCCCCACGCCTGCCCCTGAAGTGTAAAGAAAAGGCAATGCGGCACAAGCGGCCCAGGGCCTGTCGTCGCCGTCTTCACCTTCTCGGGGGCCGGACCCCCCACTCTCCCGCCATGCATGCGATGATGACCCCGCCAACTGCATACCGGCCGTTCGAATCCGCGCGGGAGAGTTCCGGCCACAGTGTGAGCCGGGCGCCGAAGGAGCAAGATCCTCCCTTGAATCTCTCAGGCCCCGTACCGCGTGGATGAGGCAGATCTGAAAAGCGAGCCGTTCCGCGGCTCCACCCAAGGTGCAAGCCGAGCCCCCTGATCCGGGGCGCCCTCCAGGGGCATACCCCGTCGGGGGCTATCGGCGAACCTCTCAGGTTCCGATGACAGATGGGGAGGATTCGTCCTGACGTCGTCATGCCCTGGAGCCGTATCCATGAGCACTGCCCCCCGTCTCACCGCCCTCGACGCACTGCACCGCTCGCTCGGCGCCACCATGACCGACTTCGCGGGCTGGGACATGCCCCTGCGGTACGCCAGTGAGCGCGACGAGCACAACGCCGTACGCACCCGGGCCGGTCTCTTCGACCTGTCGCACATGGGCGAGATCACCGTCACCGGGCCCGAGGCCGCCGCCTTCCTGAGCTACGCGCTGGTGGGCAACATCGCCACCGTCGGCAACGGCCGGGCCCGCTACACGATGATCGTCCAGGAGGACGGCGGGATCGTGGACGACCTGATCGTCTACCGCCTGGGCGAGACGGAATACATGGTGGTCGCCAACGCGGGCAACGCGCAGATCGTGCTGGACGCGCTGGCCTCCCGCGTCGGGGGCTTCGACGCCGAGGTGCGCGACGACCGGGACGCGTACGCGCTGCTCGCGGTCCAGGGACCCGAGTCGCCCGCCATCATGAAGGCCGTCACCGACGCCGACCTGGACGGGCTGAAGTACTACGCGGGCCTGCCGGGCACGGTCGCCGGGGTTCCGGCGCTCATCGCCCGTACCGGTTACACCGGCGAGGACGGCTTTGAACTCTTCGTCGCGCCCGAGCACGCCGAGCAGCTGTGGCGGGCGCTGACCGAGGCCGGCTCCCCGCACGGCCTGATCCCCTGCGGGCTCTCCTGCCGGGACACGCTGCGCCTGGAGGCGGGCATGCCGCTGTACGGGCACGAGCTGACGACCGCGCTCACCCCGTTCGACGCGGGCCTGGGCCGAGTCGTGAAGTTCGAGAAGGAGGGCGACTTCGTCGGGCGCGAGGCCCTGACCGCCGCCGCCGAGCGCGCCGAGACCGCCCCGCCGCGCAAGCTGGTGGGCCTGATCGCCGAGGGCCGCCGGGTCCCGCGCGCCGGTTTCCCGGTCGTGGCCGACGGCAAGGTGATCGGCGAGGTCACCTCCGGAGCCCCGTCCCCGACGCTGGGCAAGCCGATCGCCATGGCCTACGTGGACGCGGCCTTCGCCGCCCCGGGCACCGAGGGCGTGGGCGTGGACATCCGGGGCACGCACGAGCCGTACGAGGTCGTCGCGCTGCCGTTCTACAAGCGCCAGAAGTGATCTTCCGGAAGGACCGGCGGTAACCGGACCTTCCCGACCCCGCGCAGGCGTCACCGAAGCGACGCGCGCGCAGACGTCACAGAGCACACGCCACAGAGCACACGCCACAGATGCGGACGTCACAGAAGTGACGTACCTCCGTCTCACACCGTAAGACCACCGTTCGTCAGCACTCCCCCGCGTACAGGAGAATTCAGGTCATGAGCAACCCCCAGCAGCTGCGGTACAGCAAGGAGCACGAGTGGCTGTCGGCCCTCGAGGACGGCGTG
The DNA here is from genome assembly GCF_040638385.1 of Streptomyces sp. NPDC026589. Taxonomy (NCBI): domain Bacteria; kingdom Bacillati; phylum Actinomycetota; class Actinomycetes; order Kitasatosporales; family Streptomycetaceae; genus Streptomyces; species Streptomyces sp. NPDC026589. Next base: position 66,430 of record NZ_JBEZYG010000006.1, on the reverse strand, counting down.
GCCACCATCGGCATCACGGAGTACGCGGCCAACGCGCTCGGTGACGTCGTCTTCGCCCAGCTCCCGGAGGTCGGCGACACGGTGACCGCGGGCGAGACCTGCGGCGAACTGGAGTCGACCAAGTCCGTCAGCGATCTGTACTCGCCGGTGACCGGTGAGGTGACGGCGGCCAACCAGGACGTCGTGGACGACCCCTCGCTGGTGAACTCCGCTCCCTTCGAGGGCGGCTGGCTGTTCAAGGTGCGCGTCGCGGAGGAGCCGGCCGACCTGCTCTCCGCCGACGAGTACACCGCGTTCTCCGGCAACTGAGACCTTAAGGGACCCCCTGATGTCGCTTCTGAACTCCTCCCTCCACGAGCTGGACCCGGACGTCGCCGCCGCCGTCGACGCCGAGCTCCACCGTCAGCAGTCCACCCTCGAAATGATCGCCTCGGAGAACTTCGCTCCGGTCGCCGTCATGGAGGCACAGGGCTCCGTCCTCACCAACAAGTACGCCGAGGGCTACCCGGGCCGCCGCTACTACGGCGGCTGTGAGCACGTCGACGTCGTCGAGCAGATCGCGATCGACCGGATCAAGGCCCTGTTCGGCGCCGAGGCAGCGAACGTGCAGCCGCACTCCGGCGCCCAGGCGAACGCCGCCGCGATGTTCGCGCTGCTGAAGCCGGGCGACACGATCATGGGCCTGAACCTGGCCCACGGCGGTCACCTGACCCACGGCATGAAGATCAACTTCTCCGGCAAGCTCTACAACGTGGTCCCGTACCACGTCGACGAGAGCGGCATCGTGGACATGGAGGAGGTCGAGCGCCTCGCCAAGGAGTCCCAGCCGAAGCTGATCGTGGCCGGCTGGTCCGCCTACCCGCGCCAGCTGGACTTCGCCGCCTTCCGCCGCATCGCGGACGAGGTCGGCGCGTACCTGATGGTCGACATGGCGCACTTCGCGGGCCTGGTCGCGGCCGGTCTGCACCCCAACCCGGTGCCGCACGCCCATGTCGTGACCACCACCACGCACAAGACCCTCGGCGGTCCGCGCGGCGGCGTGATCCTCTCCACCCAGGAGCTCGCCAAGAAGATCAACTCCGCGGTCTTCCCGGGTCAGCAGGGCGGCCCGCTGGAGCACGTGATCGCGGCCAAGGCGGTCTCGTTCAAGATCGCGGCGGGCGAGGAGTTCAAGGAGCGCCAGCAGCGCACCCTGGACGGCGCGCGCATCCTGGCCGAGCGCCTGGTCCAGCCGGACGTCACCGAGGTGGGCGTATCCGTCCTCTCCGGCGGCACCGACGTGCACCTGGTCCTGGTCGACCTGCGCAACTCGGAGCTGGACGGCCAGCAGGCCGAGGACCGGCTCCACGAGCTGGGCATCACGGTCAACCGGAACGCCATCCCGAACGACCCGCGCCCCCCGATGGTCACCTCGGGCCTGCGGATCGGCACCCCGGCGCTGGCCACCCGCGGCTTCGGCGTCGAGGACTTCACGGAGGTCGCGGAGATCATCGCCGCCGCCCTCAAGCCGTCCTACGACGCGGACGACCTCAAGGCCCGCGTGGTCGCGCTGGCCGAGAAGTTCCCGCTGTACCCCGGCCTCAAGTAACACCTGGCCTGCGGTTCCGCACGTTCGGACGGGGCACCGCGCACACTGAGGAGAGTGAGCGCGGTGCCCCGACCTGTGTCCCTCGCTCCACCTTTTGCCCCGCTTGCACCGCTTGACCTGCTCGACCCGCTTGACCCGCTTGACCCGCTTGAACCGTTCGACCTGCTCGACCTGCTCGACCGCTTGACCGCGGGCCCCACCCCGGCCCGTTCCGCACCACTCACCACCCGGCCCGTTCCCGCACCACCCAGGCAGACAACGGCGTCTTCCAACCCCAAGGAGTACTCCCGTGGCCATCTCGGTCTTCGACCTCTTCTCGGTCGGCATCGGCCCGTCCAGCTCCCACACGGTGGGCCCGATGCGCGCCGCCCGGATGTTCGCGCGCCGCCTCAAGAACGAGGGCCTTCTCGCGCACACCGCCTCGATACGGGCCGAGCTGTACGGTTCCCTCGGCGCGACCGGCCACGGGCACGGCACGCCCAAGGCGGTCCTGCTCGGCCTGGAGGGCGAGTCGCCCCAGACCGTGGACGTGGAGAGCGCCGACGCCCGGGTGGAGGAGATCCGCTCCACCGGCCGGATCAACCTGCTCGGCATGCACGAGATCCCGTTCGCCTTCGACGCCGACCTGGTCCTGCACCGCCGCAAGGCGCTCCCGTACCACGCCAACGGCATGACGATCTTCGCGTACGACTCCGAGGGCGCCCCTGTCCTGGAGAAGACGTACTACTCGGTCGGCGGCGGCTTCGTCGTCGACGAGGACGCGGTGGCCGGCGAGAACCCGATCGTCCCGGACGACACCGCCCTGCGGCACCCCTTCCGCACCGGCGACGAGTTGCTGCGGCTCTCCGGGGAGACCGGTCTCTCGATCTCCTCGATGATGCTGGAGAACGAGCTGGCCTGGCGCACCGAGGCGGAGATCCGCTCCGGGCTGCTGGACATCTGGCGCGTCATGCAGGCCTGCGTCTCGCGCGGCATGTCCCGCGAGGGCATCCTCCCCGGCGGCCTCAAGGTCCGCCGCCGCGCCGCGAACTCGGCCCGCCAGCTGCGCGCCGAGGGCGACCCGCAGGCCCACGCGATGGAGTGGATCACTCTGTACGCGATGGCGGTCAACGAGGAGAACGCGGCGGGCGGCCGCGTGGTCACCGCCCCCACCAACGGCGCGGCGGGCATCATCCCCGCCGTTCTGCACTACTACATGAACTTCGCGGCCGGCGGCTGCACCGAGACGGAGAAGGAGGACAGCGTCGTGCGCTTCCTCCTCGCGGCCGGTGCGATCGGCATGCTGTTCAAGGAGAACGCCTCGATCTCCGGCGCCGAGGTCGGCTGCCAGGGCGAGGTCGGCTCGGCCTGCTCGATGGCGGCCGGAGCCCTGGCCGAGGTCCTCGGCGGCTCTCCCGAGCAGGTGGAGAACGCCGCCGAGATCGGCATGGAGCACAACCTGGGCCTGACCTGCGACCCGGTCGGCGGCCTCGTCCAGATCCCCTGCATCGAGCGCAACGGCATGGCGGCGGTGAAGGCGGTCACCGCGGCGCGGATGGCGCTGCGGGGCGACGGCAGCCACAAGGTCTCCCTCGACAAGGTCATCAAGACGATGAAGGAGACCGGGGCCGACATGAGCGTCAAGTACAAGGAGACGGCCCGGGGCGGGCTCGCGGTGAACATCATCGAGTGCTAGGCGCTCAGGAGCGGGCCTCGAGCAGCGCGTTCGTACCTTTCGGCGCTCTCGGGGCCTTCCTGTTCACGCGGCGGACAGCCCCCGAAACCCCTGGGACAGCGCTGGACGACTCTCGGGCAAGCAGATCGAACCCGTCACCCCCCTCAATAACAAGAGTCTTGTTAAGGCCTGATCCATGGCTACCTCCCAGGCACCCGGCGAAGGACCCGTCCGACCCGTATCGGTCTCGCTCCACGAAGCCACCGTCGTCACCAGCTCCGTCACCCTCGTCGAAGCACGCGACCCCAACGTCAACCAGGCCCACTTCGACTTCGCCGTCTCCCGAGTGAACGTCGTCCCGCCCACCGAAGCCATCGCCCGCCATGCGAGCCGGCTCCTGGCCACGGCCGGACTGCACGGCCACACGTACGCCCTCGACGCCATCGTGGCCGCCACGGCGCTCACCTCGCCGGCCCCAGCGACCGTCCTGGCCTCGGACCCCGAAGACTCTCCTGATGCTCTGCGGCCCCAGCGTCCGCGTCATCGAGGTCTGACCGTGTGAGACCGCACCCCGCTGAACGTCGGCCCAAGCCGGTCCCGTACGAGCGCGGTGCCCCGGGCCCCGTCCGTCCGCGGCACCGCTCGCCCGCAGGGGCGCTACTTCGCCGCGTCCAGCGCGGCCAGGGCCTGTGCCCAGCCGACGTACTTCAGGTCCGCGAGGTCTGCAACGGTCTTGATGCCGAACGCCTCCTTGAGGAGGTCACCCTGCCGGTCCGAGACACCCTTGAGCGCCGACACCGGGGCCGCCAGCACCTCGGGCACGCTCTTGTCCGCCCATGCCTTGTCCAACACCTTGTCCAGGTCGATCGAAGCCACGCTCGTCCCCTCCTCGTTCCGCGCTCCCCACGAAGCGCGCGCGTACGCCCGAGCCGCGCGGACTGCCGCGCCACCCGTTTGCTCTACAAACATGTAGAGCATAGGAGGGAAGGGCGACCCCGGTAGACAGAGACAGGAAATCGGCCGGAATTGTCCGAAAACCCACGCATCGCCCGGGACAGGGTCAGTCGACGGCGACGGCGGGCTCGGGGGCCTCGGCCGGGAGGTCGCGGACGCCCAGGCGCAAATGCTCGACGTGATAGAGGGCCTGGTCGAGGAGTTCGGCGACGTGGTTGTCGTAGAGGGCGTAGATGATCGAACGGCCATGACGTTCGCCGGTGACCAGGCCGAGGTTGCGCAGCAGGCGTAGCTGATGGGAGCAGGCGGAAGCTTCCATCCCCACGGCGTCGGCGAGGTCGCTCACCGAGCAGGGGCCCTCCTGGAGGCGGGCGAGAATGTGCAGCCGCGAGGGTGTGGCGAGGGCCTGGAGGGTGGCGGCGACATCGGCGGCGCCGACCGCGTCGAGGCGTTCGCGGGTGGTGGCGCTGCTCCTGGCGTCTGCTCCGTGGCCCATACCGTCATCATACGCGCGACACATGAAGACCTGTTCATGTATTCCTGTATGGTGAGCGTGTTACCCGCCGTCCACCCGTGAAGGGTTGATTTGTCATGTCTTCTGTCGTGGATCAACGGCCCGAGCCGACGATCGCTGGGGCTCCGCGCGCGGTGGAGCCGAGGCGGCGTACGCGTCTCCTGGCGCTGCCGGAAGCCAGGTGGGCGCTGGCCTCCCTGGTGCTGTTCCTGCTGGCACTCCCGGTGTATCTGCTGGGTGCTCCGGCGTGGGCGTGGGGCCCGTTGTTCGCCGCCTGTTACGTCACCGGCGGCTGGGATCCGGGGTGGGAGGGGCTCAAGGCCCTGCGGGAGAAGACGCTGGACGTGGACCTGCTGATGGTCGTCGCCGCGCTCGGCGCCGCCGCGATCGGGCAGGTCCTGGACGGGGCTCTGCTCATCGTCATCTTCGCCACCTCCGGCGCCCTGGAGGCGGTCGCGACCGCCCGCACCGCGGATTCCGTGCGCGGCCTGCTCGATCTCGCCCCCGATACGGCGACCCGGGTCCGTGCGGACGGCGTCGAGGAGACGGTGGACGCCGAACGGCTGGCGGTGGGGGACGTCATCCTGGTCCGCCCCGGTGAACGGGTCGGCGCGGACGGGCAGGTCCTGGACGGGGCGAGCGACGTCGATCAGGCCACGATCACCGGCGAGCCGCTGCCGGTGGCCAAGCAGGCGGGCGACGAGGTGTTCGCCGGCACGGTGAACGGCACCGGTGCTCTGCGGGTGCGCGTCGAGCGGGATCCGGCGGACTCCGTGATCGCCCGGATCGTGAAGATGGTCGAGGATGCCTCCGGGACCAAGGCGCCGACCCAGTTGTTCATCGAGAAGGTCGAGCAGCGGTACTCGATCGGCATGGTCATCGCCACCCTGGCCGTCTTCGGCATCCCGCTGGTCTTCGGCGACGATCTCCGGTCGGCGCTGCTGCGCGCGATGACGTTCATGATCGTCGCCTCGCCGTGCGCGGTGGTCCTGTCGACCATGCCGCCGCTGCTGTCCGCGATCGCCAACGCGGGCCGCCACGGCGTGCTCGCGAAGTCCGCGGTCGTGATGGAGCGGCTGGGCCAGGTCGACGCCGTGGCGCTGGACAAGACCGGCACCCTGACCGAGGGCACTCCCCGGGTCACCGACGTCCTCCCCCTGCCCTCGTCGGGCCTGGACGAGGACCGGCTGCTGGCGCTGGCGGGGGCCGCCGAGCACCCGAGCGAGCACCCCCTCGCCCGCGCCGTGGTCCGGGCCGCCCGGACACGCGGCCTCGTCCTCGCCGAGGCGACCGGTTTCGTCTCCTCCCCCGGGGCCGGCGTCACCGCGACCGTCGACGGCCGCACCGTCCGGGTCGGGTCCCCGGCCCGCCTCGCCGCCGACGGCCCCGGCCCCGGCCTCGACGAGGCGGTCCGATCGCTGGAGGACGGGGGTCGTACCGCGGTCCTCGTACTCCGCGACGGAGCCCCGGTCGGCGTGCTGGGGATCGCGGATCGGCTGCGACCGGACGCGAGGGCGACCGTGGCCGCGCTCACCGAACTGACCGGCCGCACCCCGGTGCTGCTCACCGGGGACAACGAACGCGCCGCCCGCCGCCTGGCCGCCGAGGTCGGCATCAGCGACGTCCGTGCCGGGCTCCTCCCCCAGGACAAGGTCGCCGCCGTGCGGGCCTGGGAGGCGGAGGGCCTGCGGGTGCTGGTCGTCGGCGACGGGGTCAACGACGCGCCCGCACTGGCCGCCGCGCACACCGGCATCGCGATGGGCGGGGCCGGATCCGACCTCGCCCTGGAGACCGCCGACGCCGTCATCGTCCGCGACGAACTCGCCGCCGTCCCCGCCGTCGTGGCCCTCTCCCGGGCCGCCCGCCGACTGGTCGTCCAGAACCTGGCCATCGCCGGCACCTTCATCGCCGCCCTGGTCGCCTGGGACCTGATCGGCACCCTTCCCCTGCCGCTCGGCGTCGCCGGGCACGAGGGCTCCACCGTCATCGTCGGCCTCAACGGCCTGCGCCTTCTGCGGGAGGCCGCCTGGCCCCGGCCCGCCGAGGACACCGCCTGAGCGGACGCGACCGCCGTGCCGCCCGCCGTCACCGTCTCCCGCGGCTGCTGCTGCGGCGCCCCGAGGCGGCCTCGGCCATGCAGCCGTCGACGCCCTCGCACGCCACCTTCACGCGCCCTGCCCGACCCGCCCACCCGAGGTGCCGTCGGTTCCGTGCCGCGCCTCGGACCGGGGTGCGACACGGCGCACTCTTACGCGCCTCGGATCGGGGTGCGACACGGCCCGCTGTTACGCGCCTCGGACCGATGTGCGACACGGCTCGCTGTTACGCGCCGGTCAACTGCCCATAGAGGCGTCATCACACAGGGCGGGCACTGTGTCGCCCATGGAAATGAGCAACCCGATCACACAGGTGCGCAGGAAGCCGGGCGGGATTCCGCGCCGCCGCCCGAGGGCGGGCGGCCGGGCCTTCTCCGTCCTGCTCGCGCTTTCCGTCTCCGCGGTGTCGGTGGCGCCCGCGGCCGTCGCGACCACCGGCGCCCGGCACCTGGGCACCGGTGCAGCTGCCGTGGCTCCGGCGATCCGCTGGGGCGCCTGCCCGCCCAACGACCCCATGCCCGCGCCAGGTCCGCGGGTGCGGTGCGGGACGATCGAGGTGCCGGTGGACTGGTCGAAGCCGAAGGGCCCGCGGACGAGTGTCTTCGTCGCCCGGTACAGGGGCGCCGATCCCGCGAAGCGGATCGGGGTCCTGCTGACCAACCCGGGCGGGCCGGGGAACCCCGGGGCCGACAGCGCGATGTACGCGGACCGGGAGTTCTCGCCGTACCTGCTGAAGCGCTTCGACGTGATCTCCTTCGACCCGCGCGGCATCGGCCGCAGCGAGGGCGTCCACTGCGACGAGGCCATCGCCGCGAAGATCCCGCACCGGCCACGCGACGCCGCGGAGTTCGAACGGCTGCGGACCCTGAACGGTGAGCTGGCGAAGAGCTGTCTGCGGCAGGCGGGCCCGCTCGCCGCCCATATGGACACCGAGAGCGTCGCCCGCGACATGGACGCGATCCGCGCCGCCGTCGGGGAGCGGAAGATCAGCTTCATGGGGATCTCCTATGGAACCTCCATCGGTGAGCGCTACGCCCGTCTCTTCCCCCACCGCCTCCGGGCGCTCGCGCTCGACAGCGCGATGGACCCGGCCGGGCCGAGCGCCGAGCGGTACCTCACCGACGGCAGCGTCGCCGTCGACGACATCTTCGAGCGGCTCGTGGCCGTGTGCGAGAAGGACACGTCCTGTGTCCTGAAGGGGCGGAAGCTGATCTCCGTCACCGAGGAGCTGTTCGCCCGGGCCGACGCGGGCACGCTCCGCGAGCCGGGCCCGAACGGGCCCACCCGGCGGAAGGTCAGCGCCGACCGGCTCGTGAGCTTCCTCTACTCCGCCCTCAGCCGTTACTCGCCGGCACAGGCCACGGAGCAACTCGCCGCGCTGCACAGCGGCAGGGGCGATGTGTACGTGGGCGACTCGGGCCCCGAACTCGCCTGGCGGCTCGTGCTCTGCCGGGACAACGACTTCCGGATCCGCGACCACACCGCGTACCGGGCCCTCCTGGAACGCGTCGCGAAGGCCGCCCCGCATGTCCGCTACAACTCCCAGGCCCTGGACATGGTGCTGGGCTGCCAGGGCTGGACGCCGCCCAAACGCCCGTCCGAGCAGGCGAAGGGGGTCCTGCCGCCGGTGCTCGTGGTCAACGCTCTGCACGACGTGGCGACCCCGCTCGCGGGCGCGCGGCGCATGGCGGACGCCTTCCCCAGGGCGTCCCTGCTCACGGTGGACACCGTGGGCCACGGGATGTACGGCCTGAAGGCACCGGGACGGGCGATCGACGCCTACCTGAGCAGCCGGAGGAACTGAACCGGTCGGGCCGCGTCGGCGGGGGACACTCCCCATGGCCGCACCGGCGGGGATGCTCCGCAGGGCCGTACCGGCGGGGGATGCTCCGCCGGTACGGCCGTGCGGGTCAGTCCCCGACCCGGCCGACCTGGAGCTGCCTGCCCTGGGTCGTCACCACCGCGACCGGCACCCCGTCGGGCACCTTCCCGCCGAGGTCCGCGAGGAGCCGGTCCAGCGGTGGCAGGTCGGCCGGTGTGCGCACGGCGATGTACAACGTCCGTGAGCGTGTCTGTACGTCGATGACCTGCGCGCCGGGCGTACCGGAGAGCCAGGCGGTCGCGGCCGCGGAGGTGCGCGTGGTCCAGACGTGGAGCAGCACGGTCACCGTGGTGCTGGCCGCGAGGACCAGGCCCACCGCGGCGAACAGCAGACCGAGCGCCGCGTAGGCACGGCGCGATGCGCGGGCCGGGCGTTCCCGGGTGTGGTCGAGTGCGGCGAAGACCACCATGCCGGCGAAGACCAGGGCGAGCAGGTTGGAGACGAAGAGCACCAGTGCGCCGAGCGCGAGCCACCAGGCGCCCTGCCCGGCGCAGACGCCGACGACGACCAGCGGCGGCACCAGCGAGATGGCGATGGCGACACCGGGCAGCACCGCGGCGACGTCCTTGCGGGAGAGTGCGAGCGCCCCGGCGAAGCCGGTCGCCAGGGCGGCCACCAGGTCCAGCAGGCCGGGCGAGGTCCGGCCGGCGATCTGACCGTCCGACAGCAGGTCGTAGTGGGACGGCACGGCCAGCGAACCCACGGCGCCGACCGCCACCACGAGGAGCACCCCGGCGAGCACGAACCGGCCCGCCGAGCCGCGTCGGCCCTGTACGGCGCCGATGGCGATGCCCATGATCGGGGTGGACAGCGGCGCGATGATCATCGCGCCGATCACGGTGGCCGTGGAATCGGTCAGGACGCCGCCGGCCGCGATCACCGCGGAGAAGAACAGCATGGTCCAGAAGGCCGACTGCTTGGCGCGGGCGTCCCCGCACGTGAGGTCCAGGTCCTCGGCGAGTTCGGCCTGCGACCTCCGTTAACGCTCCGGAAGCACCCACGCGCGCAGCCCTGTGATCATCGGATCAGTATCGGAGCCGGGCCTCGGCGGGGGCCGTAGCCACCCGCGTGGCGTCATCCGATCGGCTCAGCGCGGCACCTCTCCGGCCGTCCCGCCGGTCACGGCCGGGTCCGCTACCGCAGGCCGCGCCCCCGTTCCTTCGCCAGCCACGGCCCGAACTCACTCTCCAGCACCAGCCGTCCGAGCTTGCGGTACTCCTGGAGCACCGCCGTGACGAGCTGGTCCATGTCCAGCGGTTTCCCCGACTCGGCCGCGAGGTAGGCGGCGGTCACCGCGCAGGCCCGGATCGAGCCGCCGGCCAGCTCGAACCGGTCCGCGCAGAAGTCCAGGTCGAGCGCGGCGTCGCGCGGGATCGCCGGTCCCAGACAGCGGTCCCACAGGGCCAGGCGCTGCCGGGCGTCGGGCATCGGGAACTCGGCGATCACGTCGATGCGGCGGGTGAACGCCTCGTCGAGGTTGGCCCGGAGATTGGTGGTGAGCACGGCGATGCCGTCGAAGGACTCCATGCGCTGGAGGAGGTAGGCGGACTCCACGTTGGCGTGCTTGTCGTGCGCGTCCTTGACCTGGGACCGCTTGCCGAAGATCGCGTCGGCCTCGTCGAACAGGAGGATGCCGTTGACGTCGGACGCCTCGACGAAGATCCGCTCCAGGTTCTTCTCGGTCTCCCCGATGTACTTGTCGACCACCGTGGACAGGTCCACGACGTAGAGCTCCATGCCCAGTTCGGCGGCGATCACCTCGGCGGACATGGTCTTGCCGGTGCCGGACTCCCCGGCGAACAGGGCGATGACGCCCCTCCCCCGGCCGCCGCCCGGCCGCATCCGCCACTTCCCGAGGACCGTCTCGCGGTGGCGGGCGCGCAGGGCGAGCTCGCCGAGCTGGGTGCGGGTCGCCGGGGGCAGCACCAGGTCGTCCCAGCCGACCGCGGGGTCGATACGGCGGGCGAGTCGTTCCAGGCCCGCGCCGTTCTGGGCGCGGACCGCCGTCCGCAGGTCCTCCGGGGTCACCGGCCGCTGCCCGATGACGGCCAGCCGGGACGCGACGGTCGCCGCCCGGCGCAGTTGGCCGGAGTCGAGCCGGTAGGCGGCGGCGGACTCGATGAGGGCCTCGTCGGCGGACGCGTGCGCGGCGGACAGGCCGACCGACCGGCCCGCTTCGGCGAGCGCGCGCGCCCACTGGCGCCCGGCACCGTCCGGGCCGGGGGGCGGGACGGTGACGGGCACCGGGCTCTCCGCCGTCCACAGGGGGTCCCAGTTCTTCTTCCCGTACGCGATCAGGGGCGTGGAGCCGAGCGCCGCACACAGGGAGCCGAGCAGCCGGGCCCCTTCGGGGCGTTCGGGGGCGAGCGTTTCGAGCGGGCCGAGGATGACCCCTGCGCGGCCGAGGCGGGCCTCGGTCACCAGGGCCCGTACGAGCGGGGCCGGTTCGGCGGCGATGGCGAGCGCCGCGACGTCGACGACCAGCGGGCGCCGGCCGGCCGCCGCCAGCGCCTCGACCGCGAGGCCGCACGGGTCGCCGCCCCGGTCGAGGAGGTGCACCAGGCCGCTGCCCGTGCCGAGGGCCGCCGCGATCCGGGAGACCTCGGAGCTCTCGTCCGGCTCCCGGGAGGGCGTGGCCTCCTGGACGACCCCGCACAGTCGGCCGTCGGTCCCGTCGTCGCCGAGGAGATGCGCGGTGACCCGGTCCGGTACGCGCAGGGCCCGGGAGAGCAGCGGGCGTTCGCCGTCCGTGATCTCCAGCAGCCCGCCCGCGACGAGCGGGGCGGACGGCGTGAACCGGAAGCGGCCGGGCCCGGCGGTGGGCAGCCCGCAGAGTTCCAGGGCCAGGCCGATGGTGGGCCGGCGGCGGGTGAGGTCGTCGTTGAGGTAGCCGTACAGCCGCTCGAACCGGGTGTCGATGTCCGGGGCCACGGCGACCAGCAGGAGTTCGACGTCCAGCGGGGCGAGACCGAAGCGGTCCGCCAGTCGGCCGAGCCGGCTCCCGGCCGGGGCGGCGTCCGGCAGGGCTCCGTTCTCGTACGCCGGTACGGGCGTGAACGCGTCGCGGGTCTCCAGGATCCGTGCCGCGCCCTCGGGGGTGAGGTACTGCCCCCGGTAGGGGTCGTCGGGGTCCGGATCGACGGCCCGGCGAGCCGCCACGGCCTCCCGGACCCGCTGCTCGACGCGGCCGAGCCGCTCCCAGAGTTCCTCGACGCCGGTCAGGGGGGCGTGGCCGTGGAGCTGTTGTGGTGCCAGGGTCATCGCGCGGCGTTCCCCCGCTTGCGCCGGCCGGGCGGCAGCCGCCGCTCGCGAGGCGTGGCGAAGCCCTGCCCGCCGGGGTCGGACGCCCCCTCGTAGCGCAGGCGCCGGCCGGGGCCGTCGTCGCCGCCGTCCAGGTGGGGTGCGGTCTTCATCACGAGTCCTTCGGTGACGGGCGGGCCGGCGGGGGTGCGTTCGCCGGCCAGCGGTGCGACGACCCGGAGATCGATCGCGGCCTTCAGCTCGCCGCCGAGCGCGGACCAGACGTCCGAGGCGGAGGGTCCGCCGGCTCCCGGCCCCGCCGCCTCCAGCTCCACGGTCAGGCCGAGTTCGGCGAGGCTTCCCGTGTGCATCCGGGCGGGCAGCACCTCGGAGCGGACGAGGACGCGCAACACCTCGGAGAGCAGCCGGTGTTCGTCCTGCGGGCGGTTGGTCCAGGCGGTGACCAGATAGGTCAGCTCGAACCAGCGGGGCGGGGTCCGCCAGCCGGTGACCATGCCCTCCTCGTCGTGCGTCTCGGCCGTGCCGCTGCGCCGCCTGCCCGCGTCCTCGCGGATGCCGTGCAGGAAGACGCTGATGGTCGGGGCGTTGCGGCGGGCGGACCAGTCCTTGGTCGGGGCGTCGAAGACCAGGTCGACGCCGCTGTCCTCCAGCCCGGCCTCGGCCAGCAGCAGCCGCAGCCCCTCGTCGACCTCGTGGATCATCGGCGGATCACCTCGTCCGGCGGGGTGATGGTGCCGAGCACCACGAGGAAGTCGGTCTTCACGGGGCTGAAGCCGGGGCCCTTCGCGGTGATCGTGCGCGGCCCGGTCCGGTCCTTGGCCACGATGAGGAGCTGGGCGATGAACGTGCCGTCGCCCAGCGGCCGGGTCGGCACCGCGGCGGCGGTGATCCCGGGCTTCCAGCTGAGGGTGACGGGCGCCCCGGGCGGGAAGTCCTTGCCCCGTACGGAGGTGACGAAGCCGGGCTTGCCGACGGCGGGCACCGAGACGATGCGGGGCTGGAGGATGCGCAGCGGGATCCGGGAGACGTTGTCGCGGAGGCTGGAGTCGGTGCCCGTGGTGGTGAGCGATGCCGTGATCGTCGTACGGAGGGCCTTGTCGGGTGACAGGACGACGCTGAGGACCGTGGACGCTCCGGGCGCGAGGTCGGGGAGCGTGCAGGTGCCGCCGGTGCAGCCCGCGGGGAGCGGCCCGGCGGGGATGCGTCCGGGCAGTCCCAACTTCAGCCGGAGTCCGGTGGCGAGCGCGTTCCTGCCGTTGCGCACGGTGTAGGTCACCACGACCTTGCCGCCGACGTAGCCGGGGCTGGGCTGGGCCCGCACGGTGACGCCGGGCCCGGCCTCGGGCGCGGGCGGCGGCGGCGCGGGGGCCGGCGGCGGGGGCGGCGTGGTCGTCGGCGGCGGGGCGGGGGTGGGCGTCGTCGGGGTCGGGGACGGCGTCGTGGGAGAGGGCGTGGGAGTGGGAGAGGGCGTCGGGGTCGGAGTCGGGGTCGGGGTCGGCGGCGGGACGTCCTCGACCGGGACGATCGTTCCGCCGGCGTTGTCCGTGGGGTTGGGGTCGAGGACCGCCCCGGTGACGGACCAGTCGATCCGCTGGTCGCCGGTGGTCACGCCGGTCAGCCGGGCCGTGATCGTCACGGTGGTCCCGGGCGGGACGATGCCGAGGTCGCACTGGGGCGTACCGGCGGCACAGGCCCCGGCGTCGGTGGTCAGCTCCTCCAGCCGTACGCCGGGCGGGGCGTCGACGGTGAGGAGGGTGCCGGGCGAGGGCGAAGGACCCCGGTTGGTGACGGTGATCGCCACTTCGGTGGACGAGCCGACCTCCACCGGGTCTCCGGTGGGCGGTGCGGTCAGCGACAGGTCGACCGACTGCTGGAAGGCGGGCTCCTTCTGCCGTCCGTCGTGCGTGTTGTCGAGGGGGGCCACGTCGCCGGAGGCGATGTCGAGTACGGCGAGCTGCTCCATGGAGTTCAGCGGGAGATCCCGGCGCGAGGTGAACAGAAGCTTGCTGCCGTCGGGGGACCAGGCCGCGTCACGGGGCTGGTGGGGGCCGGTCACGGAGGTGTCGGGGATCGGCAGGTCGCAGCCGTCGGGGTTGTCCTTCTGGACGGAGGGCAGCACGACCCGGCAGCCGCCGCCGCGCAGCGGCTTGATGAGGACCCCGGCCTGCTGGTTGTTCCGGCCGCCGCCGTCCTTGCGGTTGAACGCCACCTTCTTGCCGTCCGGGGAGAACGCGGGGCTGTCGTCGATGACCTCGCAGTCGCCGGGGCAGATGGTGGCGCTCAGATCCCGCTGGCGGTCGAGGTCCGCCACCGGCACGACCCAGATGTGCTTGTTGCCGCCGTTGCCGTTGATGAACTGGCTGCGGGTGAAGGCGAGGTTGACGCCGTCGGAGGACCAGGTCGGCTGGGCGTCGTCGTCCGTCTGCCGGCCCTCGGGCGGCTGGATCCGGTCGAGGATCGCGCCGGTGGCGGCGTCGGCGATGAGGATGCGGCTCCGGCCCGGCGCGCCCTCGACACCGCCGGGCGAGGTGCGGGTGAACGCGAGCTTGGTGCCGTCGGGCGAGAAGGTGGGGTCGGTGTCCCAGTCCGTGGGGGCGCGCCCGTCGAGCTCCAGCGCCTTCGCGTTCCTGCCGTCGGCGTCGGCCATCCAGATCCGTTCGATCCGCCCGGCCTCGCCGTCCTCGAAACGGGTGACGGCGATGCGCCGGCCGTCAGGTGTGTAGGTCTGCCGCTCGGTCCACGGGTCGTAGCCGGGGTCCGGTTTGAAGAGAGGGTCCTCCGCGGGGGTGTGGTCCGTGCTGGTGCGGGCCTCCGGGTCCTCCTTCAGGATGGTGAGGCCCAGGTCGCGGGGGTCGGAGCCGTCCTGGCGGACGTCCTGGAGCGTCACGACCTGCGCGGCGGCCAGCAGCTTGTCCGGCTCGTTCGGCTCGTCCGGATTCTTGACGGTCTCCGGTTCCGGGGTGATCCGGGGCACGATGACGGTCCCGGCCGGGGCGTACCAGGTGGGCGGCCCCAACTCGCGGTGCTCGTTGACCAGTTGGTCCGGCGGCACGTCGCCCTGGAACGCGGTCACCCGGTAGGCGTGGTCGAAGTCGTCGCAGCCGCAGGTGTGGTACGGGCTGAGGAAGACGATGTCCTTGCCGTCGGGCAGCCAGGAGGCCGAGCGGGTGCCCCACTCGGCCTGCGCCCCGGCCAACAGCTGCCGGTCGGTCCCGATGCCCCGGGTGGCCCACAGTTTCCTGCCGTCGTCGACGGTCGGGTCGGGGTTCGTGGTGAGGGTGTACGCGACGAGGCCCCGGCGGGCGTCGTCCTCCACCGGGTTCCAGGACGGCTCGGTGGCGTCGCCTGCCGGCGCGTCGCTGATCCGGGTGGGCGGGCCGCCGGCGACGTCCCGCACGAATATGTGCCACCTGTCCAGGGCGTCGCAGGCGTACGCGATCTTCTTGCCGTCCGGGGACCAGGTCGGGGACTCCTCGTTCTCCGGGGTGTTGCTGAGCCGGCGCAGGCCCTTGCCGTCGACGCCGATCGACCACAGGTCGCGCTGGACCGTGCCGCCCGGTCCGCGCTCCGCCGAGTCGAAGACGACGGTCCGGCCGTCCGGGGAGAGCTCGGGGTGGGCCGCGTCCCGGTCGGTGGTGAGCCTGCGCACCGATCCGTCCGCGCCGCGCAGGTACACCTGGGGCCGGGCGCTGTCACGCAGGCTGGTGAAGACCAGGACGTCTCCCCGGGCGGAGGGGTCCTGGTCGTAGTGGGTGGGGCCGTCGCCGAACAGCGGGTCGGTGGTGTCCTTGTCGTTGGCCACCCCAAGGCTGCGGTGTTCGGTGCCGGCGAAGGCGACGCGCCCCGCCTGGAGCGGTTCCGCGTCCGCCACGGCGGCGACGGCCTCGGCGGCCGCGTGCGGGGCGGCGGCCGAGCCGACCAGCAGCAGCGGTGCCAACAGCACCACCGCACCGGTCAGTCGGCCCAGCCGGGAATGCTTTGCCGGGCCAGCAGTGCCGGTCACGGCCCACCTCACAGTCTGTCGATGACTCTCCACCGGCCAGCTTCGCCTGCGCGCGGGGGCGAAGGACAGGCCGCGAGTACCCGGGACGGGGGAAGGGATCGCTGCCCTTTGCGGCGGTGGGGGCACCGCGCCCGGGGCACCGGGGCCGGTGAGGGGCCGGATCCGGCCGACGGAGTGACGGATCCGGCCGGTCGCGGCCGCAGTCGGCCGGTGGGGGCCGAGCCGGCCCGTGGGGGCCGAGCCGGCCCGTGGGTGGACGGGGTCGGCCCGTGGGTGGGCCGTGCCGGCCGGGTGTCGGACGGTGGTGCAGGGCGGGCGGGGCATACGACGGCGCCGCCGGCGACGGAGGTCCGTCGGGCCGGCGGCGGCGGCGCCGCTCAGGTGGGCGGGGGCGTCAGAGGTCGCCCTGGAGGTAGGAACGGGCCGCGGCCATCGCGTCCTTGAAGTGCCCGTCGGCGATGACCTGGAGGGGCGACTCATCCTCCAACTGGGGGTTCATCCCGATCATCCAGGCGCGGGCGGTGTGAGGGTTCTCGCCCTCCTCGATGAGCTTGAAGATCTGGTAGGCGGTGCGCAGACGCACCTCCGCTTCGTAGCGCGGGGCGTTGAGCGCCCTGCACCATTTGCCGACCTGCTTGGCGTCCTCGATGCCGGCGACGTGCGCGGTCACGCGCTGGCTGAAGTTGTCCTGCAGGAAGCGCGCGATGTCCGCGATGGTCTGCTCCGTCGTGTCCCGGTGCGCGCGGGCCTCGGCGGCGGTCTCTCGCATGGTCTGCATGGTCTCCTCGTTTCCTCTCGCTCGCCGTGGGGCGACGGCCGAGGATGCGGGCGCCGGAAGCGCGATGACGGGAAGGGGGCTCGTGGCGCTGCCGTTCGTCGGGCTCGGGCGTGGGGTCCGCCCTGTGCGCGTGGATCCCCTGGCCGCTTCGGGCGCGTCTTCGGGCCGGAGGAGGGGGCCGGGGCGCCGGGACACGCGGCTCGCTCCGCCTCCGCGCTCGGGCACGGCTTTCGGCAGGCGTAAGTGACCGACACTCCGGGTCAACACGACGTCCCCCCTCTGCTATTGAGGAAAGGGTACCCGTCCACCTGCCACTTACTCCACACTTTCCCCACCTTGAAAGAGTGCTAAATCCCACCCCTTGTTGCCATGCACGCCGCTGAGCTGCAGGTTTCCGGCGGGACCTCATGGTGAGGGAGCACGGGTCCGGACGCGTGCCGCGGCGCGGGGCACCGGATAGGGGGACATGACGCACCGCCAGTCGGCCCCACCGGGGTGCGGATCACCGGACGGTGAGGCCGTACTCGCGGGCCACTTCCTTCAGTTCGACGGATTCGGCGAGGATCGGGCGGCGTTCGGCCTCGACGTAGTCGGTGCCGCTGAGGACGGCCCAGCAGCGGCGTCCGCCGTATCCCGACCGGTAGGCGATGCCCTGGGCCAGCCGGTGTCCTGCGGCGTCGCGCTGGGCCACGGTCCAGGCGGCGATCTGCCGTGC
This sequence comes from Streptomyces sp. NPDC026589, assembly GCF_040638385.1. NCBI lineage: Bacteria > Bacillati > Actinomycetota > Actinomycetes > Kitasatosporales > Streptomycetaceae > Streptomyces > Streptomyces sp. NPDC026589. The sequence continues at coordinate 48,985 of NZ_JBEZYG010000006.1, read as the reverse complement.
GACCCGGCGGTCCCGGCCGTGGATGTGTTCTTCGCCCAGCGGTCCTTCGATGCCCCACGCCTCGAACTCGTGCCGCAGTTCCCGGCGGAGCACCTCGCGGGTGGCGTCCGCGTCGACGTCCAGGAACCGGGCGTCGGACGCCAGCTTCAGCCGGACCAGGATGTGGGTGTCGCGCCAGCTGGACGCGAGATGGCCGAGCTTCATCCGGCCGGCCGCGACGGGCTCGCCGGCGAGGAGTTCGCGCATCTTCGGCTGTACCCGGAAGTGGGCCAGGGCCTCGGCGTAACAGCCGGCCTGTTCGGACGCGCAGTAGAGCATGCCGTGGGTGAAGAGGCTGAAGCGGCCCGCCGACGATCCCTCGATGGTCTCGGGTTCGATCCGGTTGAACTTCAGCGGATCGCCCGATTTGCCGAGCCGCCAGACGCCCCGGTCCGGGGGGAGCGCGAGCTCGACCGGAGGAACGGCGTCTGGGTCCAAGACAGCGGTCATGAGTCCTCGATAGCGATATCTGCGATGGCGTGCCCGTGGGTCCCGGCTCGCGGCTGATCATTGTGGCGTACGCGCCCCGCGCATGTCGGCCCGTCATGCCCCGTCGGCGGGCGCATCGGGGGAGCACTTCGGGCGCGCGGACGGCGCACATGCGTGTCAGGGGCGGTCGCGCCGGACGCGGTCGCCACCGGGACGGTCAGGTCGGCGGGGGCCCGTCGGGCCAGGGACGGTCGGGGCGGAGACGGTCGTGGTGGACACGGAAGATCATGGTTCCCGCCTCTCCGGTCGCGAGGAGCACGGTGGACGGCTCTCCTTCCGGCCGAGGAGCCGTGCGGAGGGTGCTGACGGGGCGGCCCGTGACGATCTGCAGGAGCAGCCTTTCGGCGGCCGCGTCCCACAGGTGGATCCCGGTGGCCCCGGCAGCGGCGAGGACCACGCGTCGGCCGTGGGTCCGGAAGGCGGTCACGGCGTGCAGTTCGCCGTCCCCGGGGTCGAATGCGGCGAGGTGGCCGGAGGGCGCGTCGGGGTCCCAGAGCCTGAGCGTGCCGTTCTGCCCGGCGGTGACCAGCCGGAGTCCGGCCCCACCCCGCGGACGGACGAAGGCCACGTCGTTGACGATGTTCTGACCGCACCGGATCGTGGGACCGCGCTGGGCGAGGGCGGTGACGTCCCAGACGCGGAGGTTTCCGTCGCTGCCGCCGGACGCGAGGAGGACGCCGTCGTCGGTACGGGTGGCGGCCAGGCAGCGGACGCTGAACCGGTGGTCGTCGAAGACGGCCACGGCGCGGTGCCGGTCGAGGTCCCACAACCGCACGGTTCCGTCGGCGCTCCCGCTGGCCAGCAGGCCGGAGCCGTCGCCGGGCAGTGCGAGGAGGGCGAGCGCGGGCGAGAAGTGGCCGCGCAGACGCGGCGGTGGCGTCCCATCGCCGGGTCCTGGGGTGTGGAGCGCGATGCTGTTGTCGCTGAGGGCGGCGGCCAGCACCGGGCGGTGGTGCGGGCCGGCCCAGGCGAGGGCGGTGACCGGCTCGTCGTCGATGACGGACCGCTTCTCGCCGGTGCCGATGGACCGGACGAGCGTGGTGGTTCCCTCGGTCACCGCGAGGAGATGCGCGGGTCCCGATGACAGCGCACTGGCGGTGACGCGGCGCCACCCGGTCCGCCCGTGCCGGAACTCGGCTCCGGCCAGCGGCCAGTTGCGGATCGTGTGATCGGATCCGGCGGTGATGAGGCGGGTTCCCGATCGTTCGGGCAGGGCGGTGAGGGCGGTCACCGCTTCGGAGTGTGCTTGGAGGGATGCGCCGACGGGTTCCAGGTCCTCGGCCCGCCAGAGGCGGACGGTGCCGTCGGCGCCCCCGGAGGCGAGGGTTTCGCGGCCCTCGACGGTGACGACGGCCAGGGAGGTGACGGCGCCGCTCGTCGTCGCCCGGGTCGATCGTGTACGGGACGCGGCGTCGACGCCGTGCACGGAGAGGGTGCCGTCGGCGTCGCCCACGGCGTACAGCCCGGGTTCCGTCGGCGCGACCAGGGTGCGGACGGGTGCGGGGTGCCGGGAGAGGATCCGCGTGGTGCGGCCGTCGAAGCCGGTGACGGTGTCGTGCTGGGCGACGAGCAGCAGGGCGGAGCCGTCCGGCCCGGTCGTGCCGCGCAGGAGGGACGGCGCGGGGCTGATCGAGGGCAGCGGGACGCGGGCCTGCTTCAGTGTCGTCGTGTCGTAGGCGGCGAGGTGGCCGTCGCTCCAGGCGGCGAGGAGCACCGGGGGCCGGTCGTCCCGGGGCCGGTGGAGCGTGAGCGCGGTGACCCAGGCTCCGGTGCGGCGCACGACCGGCCGGATCGGGCGGCCGCGGGTGGCGTCGAGCATCGCGACGGCGCCGTCGGTGCTTCCGGTGGCGACGATCCCCTCGGGCAGGGTCAGCAGGTGGGCGACGGCCCCTTCGTGCAGGGGGATCGGCGGTGCGGACGCGGAGCCGTCGCGTCTCAGGACGCGTACGACGCCGTGGTCGTCCCCGGTGACCAGCAGGGCCTGGTGGGGTGCCCGTGGGCGGGGGACGGTCGACGTCAGGGAGACGACGTCGGCGTCGTTGAGGGCCCACACGTTGTCCGGGCTCGCGCAGTCGCTCCACAGCGGTGTGACGGGCGAGCGGTCGAACGGCGCGTCCGGGGCGCCGGGCCGGGGGGACGACGTGTGCCGTGACATCGCGGCGTGGTGCGCCAGGTGCAGGCTGGTCAGCCGGGACAGGGGGCTGAGATCGCGGGCGTAGGGCTCCAGGGTGGCCCAGGTCTGCAGCCACTGCTGCTGGACGGGCCGGTCCCCCTCTCCCGCCAGCAGGCGGCCGAGCCCGGAACTCGACTCCCAGGGCAGCAGGGCCGGCGGTACGTGGGTGTCGTCCAGGACGCACCCCTGGGCGGCGTGCTGGGCCAGGTGCCGCCGCAGATAGGGGTGGGGCGGGATGCTGGGGTCGTCGGGGACGAGTTCGGCGAGCGCGGCGGCCAGTTGGCGGTGGATCTCCGCGTGCCGGTTCTCACCGGCCGGTCCGCTCATGCCGCCCCTCCCCGGTCCAGCCAGTCCGTGTCGACGTCGCGCAGGGCCTCGGCCAGCGTTTCGTGGGCGGGCCGGTAGACCCGCCGGTCGTCCTCGTGGTCGTGGGCCAGATAGCCGTTGAGCCGGCTCTTGAGCAGCTTCGCGATCATCTCGTCCCAGTCCGGCAGGGCCCGGCCGAGCAGCACCCGGGCCATCTGCGGCCAGATGGTGGACCAGGGGATGCCCGCTCCCCCGGCGAAGGCGGACGCGCGCAGGAGGGCGAGGGCCACCTCGGAGGGGAGCCCGTCGGCCTCGACCAGCACGAGGTCGCGCTTGAGGAGCCCTTCCGTGCCGTTGTTCAGCATCCTCTGCCACTCCGGCTGCCGGGCGACCGCGGCGGGGTCCTTGACGGACCGGAGCTGTTCCCCCGCTATGCGCGCGTCGATGAAGGAGGGCCAGACGACGGGTGCGACCAGTGCGGCCGCCTCCTCGGCCGAATCGCGGTGCCCGCCGCCGCCCTCGCAGATGAGGGCGTGCAGATACGCGGCGATGTCCTTCTCGCTGCCCTCGTCGTCCGTACGCTGCTCCTCGGCGGTCGGGAAGACGGCCTTCAGCGCCTCGTTGTGTCCCTGTTCCTCCTCGGGCAGTTCCCCGGACGGTTCGCTGAGCGGCCGGCTGGAGCGCACGCCGATCAGCAGCCGCAGACCGCGTCCCCGGTCGGCGAACGGTTCGCCGTCGAGCCTCGGTACGGGTACCTGGTCCAGTCGCGGCGCGCAGAACGCGTCGAGCGGCGCCAGCACGTCCTCGATGATGCGCTGCCGTTCGTCCGCCTCGTCGAGGCCGTCGATGACGAGGGTGACCGCCTCCTCACGGTCCCGGAGCGCGGCGAGGATCTGCTGAGCGGCCTCGACGACCGGGTCCTCGGTCGTCCGGATCCGCCGGGGCGTCTCCCCCAGGGCTTCGAGGAGGTCGTGGGCCAGCTCCGCCGCGCCCCGGTGCCGGGCCAGGACCGCCCCGGTGATGGATCCGGGCGCGGGGACGGTGTCGGGCTCGGACAGGTCGAGTGCCGTCTTGCACAGGGGGTCGTCGCGGAACGCGGGGTCGCTGAGGACGACGGCGCGGGCGAGCACGGCGGACTTGCCGCTGCCCGCGCTGCCGGTGACGAGGAGGACCCCGCGGGTGCGGGCCGGGCTGAGGAAGGCCGCGATGCTGCGGTTGATGTCCTCGCGGCCCCGGAAGTACCAGCCGGGGTCCTGGTCCTGGGTGCGCCCCGTGGCCCGGTCGAGCCAGTGGTCGCCGGCCGGCGTGCCCGGGTGCCGGCCGTCCGCGCCGGTCAGTTCGCGCACCCGGCGGTATCCGGGGTTGGGGATGCAGGGGGTGGGGGTGAGGACGCCGCTGCCGTCGACCACCCGGTGGAGCCGGTGCTTCTTGCGCTCCGCCGGGGCCAGTCCGCGTTCGAACTCCGCCATCAGCTCGACGACGCTGAGGTGGGGGGTGGTGATGCCCGCGGTGGTGCGGAGCCGTTCGAGCGCGCCGCGCAGCAGGGTGGAGAACCGGCGGACCTGGACCGGCCGGTCGTGGCCGGCGGTGACGAGGACGTCGAGCCGGCAGGTGTTGCGGCGTTCGGCGCGGATGTCCTCGACCAGATCGTCGATCTCGCCGCTGATCTTCCCGGCGTAACAGGTGTTGACGATGACGAGGACGTTCCGGGCGTGGGAGTCGAGCGCGGCGGTGATGAGGTCGGTGGTGCGGACCGAGGTGTTGAGGTGGCGGCCCTTGACGGAGTCGGGCAGTTGCAGGAAGTGCGTCCTGGTGCCCGCGTGGCCGTGGCCCGTGATGAACAGGACCAGCGCCTCGCCCTCCATCTCCCGTACCCGGTTCTCCCGGAGGAAGTCCTCGACGTGCTCGCGCCGGGTGACGGCCGGGGCGGGCACATGGCGGAATCCGTCGGACGCGACCGGTGATGACCACCACTCGGCGACGACGTCCAGTTGCTCGTCGATGCCCGCGGTGAAGCTCTCGTCGCCGTCGCCGTAGTCGCGTACGGCCAGCGTGAGCAGGGTCCGCTGCGACCCGTTCTGCTCGGCGGCCCGATTCCGCCCTAACTCCCCCACCGTGTTACGCATCTCTCTAGTCTTCCAGGCATGACGAAGCCGCCGCAGACGAATCCGGGCCGCAGCCCCGGCAGTGCCCCCCGCCTGTCTCCGGAGGTGACTCCGGCCGTCACGCACGACGCGGTCGTGATCGTCCCCGGCATCATGGGGAGCGAGCTGTACGACACCGTCACCGGCGAGGTGCTCTGGGGGCTGGCGCACCCCCAGTGGCTCGCCAAGGCCTGGCTGACCCGGGACGGTCTCGCCCCGCTGCGTCTGACGCCGGAGGAACAGGCCGGGGAGTACGGGCGGATCCAGCCGCGCAGGCTCCTGCGGACCCCGGTGTGGATCCCGTTCGTGCGGGGCATCGAGCCGTACCACAAGCTGACCCGGGCCATCGAGGAGACCGTCGCCCACCCCGACGCGGTGCTGCCCTTCCCCTATGACTGGCGGCTGCCGGTGGAGGTCAACGCCCGGCTCCTCGCGGCGGAGGCGCGCAGGCATCTGGAGCGGTGGCGGGGGCACCCCGCCCACACAGCGGCCCGCCGCCGGGCGCTCGACGAGCGCGAGGGGCGTCTCGTCTTCGTCGCCCACTCCATGGGCGGGCTCGTCACCCATGCGGCGCTCACTCTGGGATTCGACGACGATCTGGCGGCCGACACCCGGGGAGTGATGACGCTGGGGACACCGTTCCGGGGCTCCGTCGTCGCGGCGAACATCCTCAACGCCGCGCAGGGCGCGCCACTGCCGCTGCCGCACCGCAGGCTGGCCGCGCTGGCCGCCGCGATGCCGGGCGTCCACGACCTGCTGCCCCGGTTCGTCTGCCTGGAGGAGGGCGCCGGGGCGCGCCGGCTCACCCCGTCGGACGTGGGCGCGCTGGGCGGGGACGAGGAACTCGCGAAGGTGTCCGGGGAGTTCTTCGCCCGGCACGAGCTGCCCCACCACCGCCCGGTCGCCGGAGTCCACCAGGACACGGTGCAGTCGCTGCGGCTGGAGAACGGGGAGGTCCTGGCGTCCGAGTACTGCTTCCGCACCCACCGCGACGGCGAGTTGAGGCGCGACGAGAACGGGGTGGCGCTCCGCTTCGGGACCCGGGGGGACGGTACGGTCCACCGGGATTCGGCGTCGCCCGGGGGCGGGGCTGTTCCGATCGCGCTCCAGCACGGTGCGCTGGCGAGCGGCGGTGCAGCGCGGCACGCGGTCGTCGACTTCCTCCTGGAGGAGGAAGACCTCGGTCCGGACCAGGCGGACGAGGGCCTCGGGCTGACCGTCCCGGACTACGTGACGCCGGAGGCGCCGTGGTCGCTCCGGATCACCGGGACCGACGACCCCTCCGGGATCGACTGCACGGTGGCCTCGGTCGACGGCCCCGTCCGCCGCCGGGTCCGTCCGTACGCGGAGGACGGCGACGTGCTGACGGCCGACGTGGAGCTCCCCGAGGCCGGGCTGTACCGGATCACGGTGGAGGCCGACCGGCTGCCCTCGCCACTGACGCAACTGGTGTTCGCCGGTCCCGACGGCACGCGGGCGGCGGAGCGCTGACTGGGGGCCAGGGCTCGCTCCCGTCTCCGCGAGCGGGGCCGGGGGCGGACGGGGCGGGCCGGGGACGGGAGCGGCCGGACCGGGGCCGAGCCGACGCCGGGCCCGGGTTTCCCGTCTCCGCGAGCAGAGTCGCCCCTCCCGGCGCCCGGCCGGGCTGGGGCCGGACCGGGGCGGGGCTGAGGCGGGGCTGGGGCGGGGGGCTGGGGCGGGCCGCGTCCGGCCGGGACACCTGGCCGGACTGGGGCGGCGGGCCCTCAGATCAGCCCGTGCCGCATCGCGTATCCGACCGCGTGGGCCCGGTTGCGCAGTTCGAGCCGGGTCGCGACCTCGTGCAGCACGTTCTTGACGGTGCGTTCGGAGTACGAGGTCTTCTGCGCGATCTCCGCGGTGTCGCAGCCCTCCGAGACCAGCCGGATCATCTCCGCCTCGCGCGCGGTGAGGGTGGAGAGCGTGAGCCCCCGGGGGTCGAGGACCGTCCGCTGGAGGGAGCTGACGTGGTCGAGGAGCTTGCCGAGCAGATCGCCGGGCAGGACGCCTTCGCCGTTGGCCATCGCCCGGACCAGGTGGACGAGCCGGTCCTGGTCGGCCTCGCCGCGCCGGAGCACGGCGGCGACCCCGCACTCGATCATGGTCTGGAGGGCGCCCGACTCGAAGAACCCCACGACCAGTCCGGTGCGGGTGGAGGTGTTGCGCTGGAGGCGGTGGAGGAGCTGGACGGTGGGGTCGTCGACCATGTCCACCACGACCAGCGAGACCTGGGCCCGGTCCGCCTCGGCCTCCGGCAGCAGTTCTATCTCGGGCCGCACACGCAGTTGGTGGATCATGCCGGTCTGCAGGATCAGATCCTCCGCGTACACCGCCACGGAGACCCTGCCCCCGGGCGCTCCCCCGGGGCCGGCCGTGCGGCGGTGCGCCGCGTCGGGCCTGCGGTAGTGCCCGCGCGCCGCCGCGCCGTTCGCGGTCGCGTTCGCCGTGCTGTTCGTTGTGCTGTTCGTCGTGTCCGTGATCGTCGTCATCGTTCCGTGCCCGTCTTCCTCAGGTACTTCAGCCCGATATGCCTGCTCGTCCTCATGTCACCCCCGCCGGCCGGGGGCACGGCCCGCGGGCGCGCGGAGGGGGCGCGGGGACACTGTGCCGAGGGGCCCGCGGGGCACCACCCCTGCCCGCTTGTTGCCCTCGCGTCTCTGCTGCCGAGGGGTACGGGCGGCCTAACGTCGCAGAGTGACCACATCTGCCGAACTCGAAAGCCCCACGGTGACGGTGTCGCCTGGCGGTACCGCGACGACCACCCTGACCGTGCGCAACGACGGCGACATCGTCGAGGCCTACACACTTGAGGTGGTCGGCGACTGCGCCGCCTGGAGTACCGTCGAGCCGGCGCGTGTGTCGCTGTACCCGGGCACCTCCGAGACGGTGACCCTGACCTTCGCCCCGCCGCGCTCCCACGAGGTCCGGGCGGGTGAAACCCCCCTGGCCGTACGGGTCCTGCCCGCGGAGCGGCCCGAGTCGGTGGTGGTCCCCGAGGGCACGGTGACCGTGGAGCCCTTCCACGAGCTGCGCACGGAGCTGGAACCGCGCCGCCGCCGGGGCTGGCTGGGCGCCCGCTTCGGTGCCGCGGTGCAGAACAAGGGGAACACCCCGGTCGATGTGGTCCTCGCGGGCAAGCAGGCCGGAGAGGATCTGCGGCTCACCTTCACGCCGGACACGAAGCGACTGGAGCCGGGAGAGTCGGCGGAGGTCCGGCTGAAGGTCCGGGCCCGGACGCTGATCTGGTTCGGGGAGCCCGTCACCTGGCCGTTCGAGGTCCGGGCGACCGAGGGCGCCGAGGGGGAGGCCGGGGACGAGCAGCCCGGTGGACCCGAGCCGCTGCCCGGGGAGTTCGCCCAGATACCGGTGCTGCCCAAGTGGCTGCTGATCGTGCTGGCGGCACTGCTGGCCCTGCTGCTCGCGTGGTTCGCGCTGGTGCGTCCCGCGGTGAAGAGCACGGCCGAGCAGGCGGGGACGAAGGCCGCGCAGAAGGAGGCCGAGCGGGGCAAGGAGCAGGGGTCGGCGCCGCCCGGCGGCGCGGAGAACCCGGCAGGCGGTCAGGGCGAGGGCGCCGGTCCGGACGGAACGGGCCCCGGTACGGGCGGTTCCGGCCCGGGCGGCTCGGGCCCGGGTGGCTCCGGCGGAGGCGGGGGCACCGGCGGGAGCGGTGGCGGTGGCGGTGCGCAGCACTCCAAGACCATCGACGTGAAGACCCCGGCGGGACGCTCGGCAGAGGGCGTCTACAAGGTTCCTGCCGGGAAGGTGTTCGGCGTCACCGACATCGTGGTGGCGAACTTCCAGGGGGACGAGGGCATCGTGACGATCTCCTTCGGAGAGAACAAGATCACGACGATCGCGCTGGAAACCTTCCGCAACCAGGACTATCACTGGGTCACCCCCATTCAGGTTCCGGAGAACGCCACCGTCACCGCCTCCGTCACCTGTGCCAAGCCCGGCACTCCGGCCACCGGTACGCAGGCTTCCGGGTGCCATCAGGTTCTGAATGTCAGCGGCGAACTGAGCGATCTCGCACGATAGAAACAGCGACGCCGGGCGTTCTGCTTCGTCTGTCGACGAGACAACAGCAGAAACCCGGTCGAGAGGAAACCCGGCGTGCCGGGGGGTGGCGGATTAGCCCTCCCCGGTACACCAGAGGTCTCGACCAGTTCGGTCGCCCGCGGCGAAGACAGCATCGGAAGAATATCCGCATCCGCTGGCCGCGGGCACGAACATCCCTGCTCAGGAACGGTCCTGACGGCCCGGTGACAGACGACGGGTGCCCGTTCGGAGCGTCCCCGTGCCCGATTTCCGCTCCCGTATACGACCGAATCCCCCCACCTTCTCGGCGCATTCTGGCCGAATCGCGTCACCTCGGTCCGCCGGCCCGGCGGCCCCGGACGGCGCTCGGCCTTCCGTGGTTTACCGGGAAAAAGAGATACCAAACACATCAGGTCCCTGGCGCGGCGTCCGCCTTTCACTCAACCCCCCGGCGGAGGCGGCGGATTCGGGCCGTTCCGTAACACATTGTTCTCTTTCTCTTCACGTCGCCCGGGGAATGCGGGCCGGCTCCGCGAATACGGCTACCGGCCCGCCCGGCCCGCCAAGGGCAGTGTTACCCGGCGTACGGGGGCCCGGAAAGGCAGCCGCATTGCCCCGGGTCCAGGACTCTGGGGCCTACTCCCCGCCCGGCCGGACGGTCAAGACTGGCCAGTGATCGAGTGACCGTCCAGAAGGAGCGAGCATGCCGTCGTACCTCACCCCCGGTGTTTACGTGGAGGAGGTGCAGTCCGGAGCGCGGCCCATCGAAGGTGTCGGCACCGCGGTCGCAGCCTTCGTCGGCTTCGCCGGGACGGGCCCCTTCCACCAGCCGACGCTGGTGACCAACTGGGACCAGTACGTGCAGACGTTCGGCGCCTTCACCGCCGACACCTATCTGGCCCACGCCGTCTACGGCTTCTTCGCCAACGGCGGCGGCGCGGCCTACATCGTCCGCATCGGCGGCCCCGCGCAGGGCGCCGAGGCCACCGCTCAGGGCTCGGTCGCCCAGGCCCCCGCCCCGGTCGCGCTCGGCGGGTTCCTGGTCTCCGCGAAGCCCGGCACGGGCGCCGACCTCTCCGTGGAGATCGCCGACGCCGAGGGCGAGAACCCCCCGGAGGACCGCTTCCGGCTGCTGGTGCGCCAGGGCGGCAAGGCCGTGGAGACGTACGACGTCTCCACCCGCAAGAACGTCAAGGGCTACCTGGTCACCCAGGCCCGCGACTCCAGGCTCGTCCAGGTCACCGAGCAGCCCGGCACGGCGCAGAGCCGCCCCGAGAAGCAGACCGTCGCCCTCGCCCCCGCCGCGGCGGGCGCCCCCGGCTCCGGTGTGGCACGGCTAGACGCCTCGGAGTACGTGGGCGACGCCTCCGCGCGTACCGGTTTCTCCGGCCTCGAAGCGATCGACGAGATCACGATGGTCGCCGTCCCGGACCTGATGAGCGCCTTCCAGCGCGGCGACATCGACGCCGAGGGCGTCAAGACCGTGCAGCTGGCGGTCATCTCGCACTGCGAGCAGATGGGCGACCGGGTCGCCGTCCTCGACACCCCGCCGGGCATGAACGCCCAGCGGGTGCGCACCTGGCGCAACGAGGACGCCGGTTACGACTCGCGCTACGCGACTCTCTACTACCCGTGGGTCAAGGTCTTCGACCCGGCGAGCGGCCGCAACTCCCTGGTCCCGCCGAGCGGTCACGTGGCCGGCGTCTGGGCGCGCAGCGACAACGAGCGCGGTGTCCACAAGGCCCCCGCCAACGAGGTCATCCGGGGCGCGGTGGACCTGGAGATCCGCCTCAGCAAGGGCGAGCAGGACCTCCTCAACCCGATCGGCGTGAACTGCGTACGCGCCTTCCCCGGCCGCGGCATCCGCATCTGGGGCGCGCGCACCCTCTCGTCCGACCCGGCCTGGCGCTACCTCAACGTGCGCCGCCTCTTCAACTACCTGGAGGAGTCCATCCTCCTGGGCACCCAGTGGGTGGTGTTCGAGCCGAACGACGACCGCCTCTGGTCGAGCATCCGGCGCAACGTCACCTCGTTCCTCACCGAGGAGTGGCGCCGCGGGGCGCTGTTCGGCCGCACGGCCGAGGAGGCGTTCTACGTCCGGTGCGACCGGAGCAACAACCCGCAGGAGTCGATCGACCTCGGTCAGGTCGTCTGCGAGATCGGGGTGGCCCCGGTGAAGCCCGCGGAGTTCGTGATCTTCCGTCTCTCGCAGTTCTCCGACAGCACCAGCCTCGTCGACGAGTGACCCTCGCGGTCCTCCCCCACCCCTTCACTTTCACCATCGATCAGAACAGGTGACACAGAGTCATGGCAGAGGGCGACGCTCTTTCCACCCATATCTTCGGCGTACAGCTCGGCGGCTATCTCGTGGAGTCCATCCAGGAGATCAGCGGCATGACCGTCGAGGAAGAAGTCGTCGAGGTCCGTCAGGTGACGGCCGAGGGCAAGCAGATCATCCGCAAGCAGCCGGGCGCCCGGCAGGCGGGCGAGGTGACGATCACCCGAGGGCTCGACCAGAGCAGCGAGTTCACCACCTGGATCAAGGAGACCCTCAACAACGGGGCCGTCGACACCGCGCGGCAGAACCTCACGATCGAGATCAAGGACTCGACCGGTGAGACCGTCCGCCGCATCCAGCTGATGCAGGGCTGGGCCTCCAAGTGGGAGGGCCCCTCCCTCAAGGCCGGCGAGTCCAGCGCGGCGACCGAGACGGTGACCATCACCTTCGAGGAGATCGTGGTCGAATGAGGCGCCGGACCGTTACGCCGGGCGGCGGCCTCGAAGAGGTCCTGGACAACCTCGCCACGGCGCCCGCCGCACGCGAGGAGGCCGCCGTTCCCGCGCCCGCCCGCCCCCGGGAACGGGAACGGGACACGCTTCAGACGGAGTTCGCCTTCGAGCTGCCGCGCGGGTACGTCGACGACGAGGGCCGTGTGCACCGCAGCGGCACCATGCGGCTCGCGACGGCCCGGGACGAGCTGCGCCCGCAGATCGACCTGCGGGTGAAGGAGAACCCTGCGTATCTGTCCGTGGTGCTGTTGAGCCAGGTGATCACCCAGCTCGGCACGGTCACCGATGTGCACGCCGGGATCGTCGAGCGGATGTACGCGACCGATGTGGCGTTCCTCCAGGACTTCTACCGCCGGATCAACAGCGAGGGCCACACGCATGCCGCGGTGACCTGCCCGCTGTGCCACGGGTCGTTCGAGGTGGACCTCTCGGGTGGGCGCCTGGGGGAATCGTGACGTACGCGCTTCCCCGGCTGCGGGAGGAGATCGCGTACGTCGCCTACCACTTCCATTGGCAGCGTGAGGACATTCTCGACCTCACCCACGGCGAACGTCAGCAGTGGGTGCGGGAGATAGCGCGGATCAACACCCGCGTCAACGAAGGCGGGTGATCGTGTGGGGCTCGGGGACTGGCTGCGCCGGGCGGACCGGCAGGGCTCCGGCGCGCCCTCGCGGGAGGACGGCGGGCACGCCGGCGTGTCCGCCGTACCCACATCCGGCCAGGAGTCCGGCCCCGCTTCCGCATCCGGTTCGGCTACCGGTTCCTCGGCGGCTTCCGGCGGCGAGGGCGGGGGCTGGGACGGCGGCTGGCGGCGGGTGGCCCCGCCGACAGTGACCGTCGCCCGGTCCTCGATCGGCGTGAGCGACGGGCTGCGGTTCCGTTCGCGGCTGGCCTCCTGGCAGAACCCGGCGCTCGGCGGGGAACTCGGCCACTCCGTCCTGCCGTCGGCGCCGGTCGGCCTCATCCACGGCGTGGCCCGCCCGGGCGGCGCGAGGACCACGTCCCCCGGGGGGCCGCTGCTGCTGCGCGCGGTCCGGCCCCCGGGCGCCGATGACCCCGCCGCTCCCACGACGGGCCTGCCGCCCGCCTCGGTGACCCGGGCGGCGGCCAGGGACAGCAGGACGAACGGCGGTACGGGGACGGGGAAGCCGACCACCGGCTCGCCGACGGTCCAGCGGGCGAGCGCGGCACGCGCCCCGGCCCCGTCCCTGTCCGCCGCCAACCGGTCGCCGGCGGCCAAGTCGCGTACATCGGGCGGGTCGAGTGCGTCGGGCGGGTCGGGGATCTCCCGCACGTCGGGTACGTCCGGTACGTCGGCTGCGGCAGGTACGTCCAGTACGTCGGCTGTGTCGGGATCATCCGACCCGTCCTCCTCCACGGCCCCGTCCGACTCTACGGCTCCCTCCAGGTCGTCCGTGTCCTCCGGTGCGCGCCCTCCCGCCGCCGTACGTCCGCAGCGGATCGCCCCGCCGCTGATCGTCGCCCGGCGTCCGGCGATGCCGCTGCGGCAGATCGCCGGGCTCGTGCCCGCCACGCCCGCCGCCCCTTCCTCCTCATCCGCTTCCTCCGCACCCCCCGCGTCCTCCCCTTCGTCCTCGGCAGCCGCGCCGTCAGCCGAAGCCGCCGTCCCCGCCGTCCAGCGGGCCGGAACCGAGCGGCGCAGCGGTCCTGACCGTGCGGTTCCGGAAGGCGACGCCCCGTCTCCCGACCGTGGCTCAGGTCGGCCCGCCGCCGATGTGGTGCGCCCGGCCCTGGGCCGGCCTCTGCGCGAGATGCCCGCCGGAGCCAGGCCGGCCGGTGCCGACGGACCGGCGGGCGTCGTGCCGTCCGCCCCGGCGACAGCCCACCCGGCGGAGATGCCGGTGCTCCAGCGCCAGGCTTCGGACCCGCCGAACTCGCCGGGCCTTCCGGCCCCGACGGCCCCGACAGCCGCGACAGCCGCGACACCCACGCGCCGTTCGACCGGATCGACCGGATCGACCAAGGCACCTGCGCCGTCGCCATCGCCATCGCCATCGCCATCGCCGTCGTCGTCGTCGGCACCGCAGCAGCAGCCGTCGTCACCGGAGAACCGTTCCCGTACGCCCCAGTCACCCCGGTCGTCCCCGTCACCTCAGTCGTCCCAGAGCACCCGGCCGTCCGGTTCGTCGACAGCCTCGGGGCCCTCCCCTTCGGTGCAGCCGGCACCGCGGGCCGACGCTTCCGGCAGCGCACGGGCCCGTGCGCGGGGTGGGATCGGCACGCCGCTTCCCGCGCTGCCGCCCACGGCCCGGCTCGGCGGCGACGCGCCGCTGCTCGGTGACCGCGCGCCCGCCGGGGCGCGGCCGGATCCGGGTCGGCCCCCGAACACCGGGCCCGCTGTTCCCGCCCCCGCTCCGGGGCTCCCGGGCACGCCCTCCGCGATGCCGGTGCGGACGGCTTCCGTCCCGCCCGCCGTACCCTCAGCACCCGCCGGGTCTTCGTCCGGAAACGCGGCCGTCCAGCGCGCGGCGGAGCCCGCCCGGGCCCGGACCGGTCCGGCCTCCACGGCTCCCCCGCCGCCCGTACGCGTCCGGCCGATCGCCCGGGGCCGTACGGCACAGGGCTCCGCCGACGCGACGCCGTCGCCCGTTGCCCAGCGGTCACGAACGCTGCTCTCCGGCCGCGCCCTGACGGTGAACACCGGTTCCGCCGAGGGGTTTTCGGCGCCTCCGACCACGTCGACGGCGGGCGGCGGCACCGCGCGCCCGGTCGTGGCGGCCACCTGGCGGCGCGACGTGCGGCAGCCGGGCGCCGGCGCTCCCTCACCGAGCCCCGCCGACGGGCGGACCGGTGGCGGGCCGAGCGCCGGCCTCGCGCGACCGACGTCCTCCGGTACGGCTTCGGGGCCCCCGGTCCAGCGTTCGGCGACCACGAACCCCCCGCGCCGGGGTGGTGACACCTCCACCGACCGGGCCGGGGGCACCGCGAACCGGAGCGCCGTACCCGCCGACCGCCACGACGGGAGCGCGCCGGGTCACGCACCGGGGGCCACGGCCGCCCCCGCCGGGCGCGGTCCGTCCGCCCGTGGCGTACTCCAGCGACTCGTACGACGGTCCGGGCGGACCTCAACGCCCTCGCCCGCGCCGCCCGGCACCGCCACACCGCCGCAGGCTTCCGGGCCGACGCCCCGCCAGGCTCCACAGCGGGTTTCCGAGCCGGCGTCCCCCCGAAGTCCGCAGCGGATTTCCGCACGGCACGCCGCCCCGGCCTCGGACCGGGCCGCCGTCCCGGCGGTCACTCCCCCTGCCCCCACCCCTGTTGTTCAACGCGCCGCACCGCTCCCGGGCACCCTGCCCTCCCGGCCGGAACTGCGGGGTGCCACCCCGATGCCTCCGGTGTCCGTGACCGCCGCCACGCGTCCCGTTCCCGTCGTCCGGCCGCATCCGCCCGAAGCGGCGCGTCCGGAAGCCGCCGTACCCGTACAGCGGCTGGCCATGCCGGTGACGCCCGACGTCGCCGGTCCACCGCTCACCGGGCCTGCCCCCGCGGGCGGCGCCGCTCCCGGCGCGTCGCCCGGACTCTCCGTACGGGTCCCGCCCCGCGCGCCCGCACAGGCCGCCGGAGCGGGCCGCCCGGAGAGCAGGGCGCAGGCGGTCCAGCGTGCGGCGGCGAAGGCCGGGATCACCGGGGTTCCGGTGCAGGCCGCCCCGCCGCAGCCCGCAGCCGGGGCGACGGGCGCGGCCACCGGCTCCGACGACGCTTCCGACGCTCCGTCAGCGAACCGGCTGAGCGGAGGGGAGATCGAGGAGCTGGCCCGCCGGCTCCTCGACCCGGTGAGCCGGCTCATCCGCGCCGATCTGCGCCGGGGCAGGGAACGCAGCGGACGGCTGCACGACGGCCGACGCTGACCGCCCGACCGCCCCGGCGCCCGCCCGGCGCACCGGGAAGAACCGCACCACCCCGCACGACCCGTACGAGAGACAGCAGAGAAGACGAGAGACGCATGACGGACAACATCTTCGCGACGAGCGTGTTCTTCAAGCTCGCGATCGGCGGCAGCGACCTGGGCGCGTTCCACACCTGCTCCGGTCTGGGCGCCGAGGTGGAGATGGAGACGTACGCCGAGGGCGGGAACAACGGATTCACCTGGCAGCTGCCGGGGCGGATCAACTGGACGAACATCACGCTGACCCGCCCGGTGACCGCCGACACCCTCAAGATCGCGCGCTGGCTGAACGAGACGATCCAGCGGGTCGAGCCCAAGGACGGCGAGATCGTGGCGCTGCGGCCCGACCTCAGCCGGATCATCAGCTGGCAGGTGCACGGCATCGTGCCGGTGCGCTGGCAGGGGCCCTCCTTCGATCCGGCCAACTCCGAGGCGGCGATCGAGACGCTGGAGATCGCGCACGAGGGCCTGGAGCCCTCCTGACCGGCACCGACGGCACCGACACACCCGCCAGGAACCGGACGAAGGAAGGAGGACCGCAATGTCACCCGCTCTCCGCGCGAGCCGCGCTCGCGCCCAGCTGACCATCATGGAGCCGCCGTCGACGGTCGGCGCCAAGCCCGGCGGGGCGCTCGCCCGTCTCACGTTGCAGTTCAACCCGTCGAAGCTGTCGCTGAGCAAGACCACCGAGTGGCGGCGCACTCCGTCCCGGATGGCCGGGCAGTCCGCGCTGCCCGAGTTCGTCGGCAGCGGGCCACGGGCCCTGTCGCTGGAGGTCTTCCTGGACGCCACCGCCACGCACGACAACTCCGTGGAGAAGGCGGTGGAGAAGTTGATGACCGCGTGTGTCCCCACCCCCAAGAGCCTGGCCCGCAAGACGCCCGCCAGCCCCTGGGTGCGCTTCGACTGGGGGACGTCCAAGACGACCTCGTTCGACGGGGTGCTCTCCAACCTCTCGGTCTCCTACACCCTGTTCGACGTCGACGGGAAGCCGCTGCGCGCCACCTGTTCCCTGTCGATCGAGGAGGCGAGCATCGGCCCGGCCGGCCAGAACCCCACCTCGGGTTCGAAGGAGGCACGGCGCACGCACCGGGTCGTGGCCGGGGACAGCCTGCCGCTGCTGGCCTGGCGGGAGTACGGCGACGCCACCGCCTGGCGGACCATCGCGCACGCCAACGACATCGACGACCCCATGCAGTTGACCCCGGGCAGCGAACTCCTCGTGCCCGGACGGGAAGACCACCTGGCGGAGGAGAGCCGGTGAGCGGAAAGGAAGCCCCCGGCCGCTCCTTCGCCGCCGACCCGATCGTCGAGGCGCCCGCCGAGCTGCCCGCCGCCTGGGCCACCCAGCTGGTGAGCTGTGTGGTCGACGAGAACGTGGGCCTGCCGGACACCGCCGTCCTGATGTACCGGGACCCCGACCACACCTTCCTCACCGCGACCGGCATCGGCATGGGCACCCCGCTGAAGGTCTCGGTCGTCACCGCGCGGGACCGGGCGCCCGAACGGCTGTTCACCGGGGAGGTCACGGCGGTCGAGCTGGACACCGACACCACCGGCTCGTTCACCGTCGTGCGGGCGTTCTCCAAGGCGCACCGGCTCCAGCGCGGCCGGAAGGTCGTGGCGTACCGGAACATGAAGACGGCGGACATCGTCCGCAAGGTCGCCGCCGGCGCCGGTCTGGTCTGCGGGCGGGTCGAGGCCGCGCCCGTCACGTACAAGCAGGTGACCCAGCCGAACGTGTCGGACTGGGAGTTCCTCCAGCACCTCGCGGCCGAGAGCGGGGCCACCGTACGGGTGGACGAGAAGGGCCGGCTGCAGTTCACCAAGCCGGACCCCGCCTCCTCGGCCCCCTCCCCCTCGACCTCCGCCACGCGCGACCCGATGGTCCTGGAGTACGGGAACAACCTGCTGGCCCTGCGTGCGGTGCTGACGGGTGCGGACGGGTCGGACAGCGTCGAGGTGCGCGGCTGGAACGTGGAGACCAAGACCCGGCTGGTGGCCCGGCAGCAGTCCGTCCGCAGCAACACCGTCACCCCGGGGATGAGCCCGTCGACGGCGGCCAAGATGTTCGGCTCGGGATCCCGGACGACGATCGCCGACACCCCGTACCGCACCCAGGCGGAGACCCGGGCCGTGGCCGGTGCGCTCGCCGCCTCGGTCAGCGCCGGATTCGGGGAGATCGAGGCGGTCGCCAACGGGAACCCGCAGCTGCGGGCGGGCATGCCGGTGGCCCTCGGCAACGTGGGGCCCGCCTTCTCCGGCCGCTACACCGCGACCGCCGCGCACCACGTCCTCGAACCGGACACCGGCTACCGCACGACGGTGATCGTCAGCGCCTCGCCGGACCGGTCGCTCTCCGGCCTGGCCTCCGGCGGCAACGCCCCCTCGCGCGGCCCCCGCATGCCGGGCCTGGCGATCGGGGTGGTCACCGACATCCGCGAGGAGGGCAGGGGCCAACGCGGCTGGGTGCGGCTGAAGTTCCCGTGGCTCGACGACACGTACGTCACCGACTGGGTCCGTACGGTGCAGTGGGGCGGCCAGGGCGGCGGCGGGGTGTTCAGCCCCGAGGTCAACGACGAGGTGCTGGTCGGGTTCGAGCAGGGGCTGCTGGACAGCCCGTATGTGCTCGGCGGTCTGTACAACGGGGTCGACAAACCATCGCCGCACGACGTCCCGCTGGTCGACCCGACGAGTGGGAAGGTCAACCGCCGTTCCCTGGTGTCGCGTTCGGGCAACCGGCTGGAGCTGCTCGACGCTCCGCGCGGCCCGTCCGGGGTGCGCATCGCCAGCGGTGACAAGCGGCTCGACGTGATGCTCGACGAGAAGAAGGGCGAGATCACGCTGACGGTGAAGGCGCGCGGCGGCACCCGGGACCTCAGCTCGGTGACGCTGTCCGCCTCGGGCATCACGCTCGACGCGGGGGCCACGGGTGACGTGAACATCACGGGCCGCTCGGTGACCGTCAACGGCAGGACGGGGGTCACGGTCGACGGCGGGCTGCTCGCGGTCCTCAAGGCCAAGCTCATCAGGATCAACTGACCGCCCGTCCGCCCCTCTGCCGCGCACCCGCCCGGCCGCCCGCCGCCCGCCCGTCCGCCACGAACCCCGACCGTCCCGAAGTCCGATTTCCCCGCAGTCCCTTTCACCGCTAGGAGAACCCCGGCCATGCCCCCCGCAGCCCGCACGGGCGACAGCACCGCCCACGGCGGTCTCATCGGCACCCCGCCCCCGGGTGCGGTGGCCGTGGCCACCGTGTTCATCGGCGGCCGGCCGGCGGCCGTCACCGGGAGCCTCCATGTGTGCGTCATCCCCCCGCACGCCCTGCTCGGGCCCGGCAACGTGATCATGCCCAACCCTGCCGGCGCGCTCACCGGTCAGGTACTCATCGGCGGGCTGCCCGCCGCCCGGATGATGGATAAGACCAGCTGCGGCGCGCCCATCATCAGCGGTGCGCCGAACGTCCTGATCGGGGGCCCGATGTGAGCGGCGGCGGATTCATCGGGCGCGGCTGGGGCTTCCCGCTGCGGGTCGGGCCGACGGGCGGGATCGCGCTGGTCGAGCGGGACCGGGAGATCGAGGAGGCGATCCGCCTGATCCTCGGCACCGCGCCGGGCGAGCGGCCGATGCGCCCGGAGTTCGGCTGCGGCATCCACGACTACGTCTTCGCGCCCGGCGACGGGGCGACGGCCGGGCGGATCGCGCAGGAGGTCCGCACCTCGCTGGAGCGGTGGGAGCCGCGCATCGAGGTGACGGACGTGGTGATCGCGTTCGACGCCATCGAGGACGGCACGCTCTACATCGACGTGCACTACACCGTGCGGGCCACCAACGACCTGCGCAACCTCGTCTTTCCCTTCTACACGATCCCGTCGTCGGAGGGCTCTTCCGAGAGCTCGTCCGGGGCCGCTCGGGAAGCGGGAGTGCGCTGATGCCCCTGCCTTCGCCCAATCTGGACGACCGGCGCTTCCAGCAGCTCGTCGACGAGGCCAAGCGGTACGTCCAGCAGCGCTCCCCCGAGTGGACCGACCACAACGTGTCGGACCCCGGGGTCACGCTGATCGAGACGTTCGCCTACCTGGTCGACCAGTTGCTGTACCGGCTGAACCGGGTGCCGGACAAGAACTACGCGGCCTTCCTCGACCTGCTGGGCGTGACCCTGTTCCCGCCGGCCGTGGCGCGGGCCGAGATCGACTTCTGGCTGTCCGCGCCGCAGCCGGAGACCGTGCACCTCCTCGCGGGCACCGAGGTCGCCACCGCGCGCGGGGAGGCCGAGGAGCCGGTGGTGTTCTCCACCTCCGACGACCTGCCGATCGTGCCGAGTTCGCTGGTCCGGCTGGTCACCGCACCGGTGTCCGGCGAGCAGACGGACCGGACGGGACCGCTCGGCGCGGGCAAGGACATCCCGTGCTTCCAGGCCCGGCCCGAACCCGGCGACGCCCTGCTGTTCGGGCTGCCGACGGCCGTGCCCCGGTGCATCGTCGCCGTCCGCCTCGACAGCCGGGTGGAGGGCGTGGGCGTGGACCCGCGTCAGCCGCCGCTGGTGTGGGAGGCGTGGGACGGGGCCCGCTGGGTGACGTGCGCGACCGGCACCGACAGCACCGGCGGGCTGAACAGGCCCGGCGAGGTCATCGTGTTCGTCCCGGCCGGGCACACCCCCTCCGTCGTGGCGGGGACCCGGGCGGGGTGGCTCCGCTGCCGGGTCACCGCCCCGGAGCCGGGCCAGCCGTTCTACTCGGAGTCGCCGACGATCCGGGAGGCCGAGGTGTTCACGGTCGGCGGCACGGCGGCGGCCGAGCACGCGGAGACCGTCCTCGACGTGCCCCTCGGGGTGTCCGAGGGCGTCGCCGGGCAGCGGTTCTCGGTGAACCGGGCGCCGCTGCTGCTGGACGGGGAGCCGCCGGTCGTCCAGGTGTCGACGGACGAGGGCTGGCAGGTGTGGACCCCGGTCGAGCACTTCGGCGCGTCCGGCCCCGGTGACCGGCACGTGCGGATCGACGCCGTCGCCGGGGAGTTCGCGTTCCCGCCGGAGGTGCGGGAGCCGGACGGCACGATGCGCGCGTACGGCGCGGTGCCGGAGAAGGGCGCCCAGCTCCGCGTCCCGTGCTACCGGACGGGCGGCGGCGCGGCGGGGAACGTCGCCCGGGGTGCGATCTCCGTGCTGCGCAGTTCGGTGCCGTACGTCGCGGGCGTGAACAACCGTGAGGCGGCGACCGGCGGCGTCGACGGGGAGACCGTGGAGAACGCGAAGGTCCGCGCGCCCAACATCCTGCGGGTGCAGGAGCGGGCGGTGACGGCCGAGGACTACGAGGTCATCGCCCGGGAGGCCGCGCCGTCGCTGCGCCGGGTGCGGTGTCTGCCGGCCGTGGCGGGCGAGGCCGGTGCGGTACGGGTGCTGGTGGTGCCCGACGCGACCCCCGACGAGGACGGCCGGCTGCGGTTCGAGCAGCTGATCCCCTCGGACCCGGTGCTCGCGGCGGTCACCGAGCGGCTCGACGAGCGGCGTCTTGTCGGCACCCGGCTGCTCGTGGAGCCCCCCGCCTACCAGGGCGTCACGGTCGTCGCCCGGCTGGTGGCCGCGCCCGGCGATGTGGACCGGGTCCGGGTGGAGGCGCTGGAGGCGCTGTTCCGGCACATCGACCCGTTGCGGGGCGGGGCGGACGGCCAGGGGTGGCCGTTCGGCAGGCCCGTGCAGTACGGGGAGGTCTTCGCCGTGCTCCAGCGCGTGGAGGGGGCCGGTCTGGTGGAGGACGTCCGGCTGTTCCCTGCGGACCCGATCACCGGGCGGCGCGGGGCGGCGGTGGACCATGTCGACGTGGCGCCGGGGGCGTTGGTCTTCTCGCACCAGCACCAGGTGGTGGTCACCGCGAACGGGGCCGGTGAGGGCGTATGACGCGGGCCGCGATACCCGGGCTGCCCAGCCGGTACCCGATCGGCGAACTGCTGCCCGCCCTGTACGCGGACGACGACCTGGCCCAGCGGTTCACGGCGGGCCTGGACACGGTGCTGGCCCCGGTCCTGTCCACCCTGGACAACCTGCCCGCCTACTTCGACCCGTCGCTGGCCCCGGCCGACTTCCTGCCCTGGCTGGCTTCCTGGGTGGGCGTCGAGGCCGATCCGGCGTGGCCGGTCGAGCTGCGCCGGGCGGTCGTCGCCCGCGCCGTGGAGCTGCACCGGTGGCGCGGCACGCGGCGGGGTCTCGTCGAGCGGCTGCGGCTCTGCTGCGGTGTGCACGCGGATGTCCGGGACGGCGGGGGCGCCACCTGGTCGGCCGAGCCGGGCGCGGCTCTTCCGCCGCCGCCGACCGGTGAACTGCTCGTCCGGGTCTGGCCGGTGCGCGAGGGCGTCGCCGTGGACGCCCGCCGCGTCCTGGACGTCGCCACCGCCTCGTGCCCCGTCCACCTCACCTGCCGGGTGGAGGTCCTGCCGGGCCCGCCCGGAGAGCCCGAACAGACAGGAAGCTGACGTGATGCGTTCGTGCCCGGCGTGCGGTACGGCCAACGGCGAGAGTGACGACTTCTGCGGCAACTGCGGCGGATACCTGGGCTGGTCCTCCCAGCCGACGCGGCCGAAGCGAGCGGCGGCTCCGGAACCGGACCCTGAGCCGGAACCGGAACCGGAACCGGAACCGGAACCGGAACCAGAGCCAGAGTCGGAGCCAGAGCCAGAGTCGGCTGGTGCTGCGGCGGCTGCGGCGGCTGCGGAAGCGGAAGTGGCGGAGGCCCGCCCCGGGCCCGCGCCGATCCCGGCCCCGGCCCCTACCCCGGCCGGGCCGCCGACGCCCCCGCCGCCGCCGCACGCAACGGACCCGGGTCCGCCCTCCCCCGCGCCCGCCCCCGACGCGCCGGAGCGGCCCGAACCGGCGCCCTCGGAACGCCCCGAGCCCCCCGCGCGCCCCGAACCGGCGCCCTCGGAACGCCCCGGGCCGCCCCCGCGCCCTGCCCCCGCGCGCCCTGAACAACCGCCGGCGCCGCCCCGGTCCGCTCCCGCGCCCGGGCCTTCCGCGACGCCTCCCGCTCCCGCGCCCACCCCCGTACCGCCGCAGCCCACCGCGCCCCCGGCGAACCCCGTTCCGGCGACTCCGCGCGTGCCTCCGGTCCGGCCCGCCCCCGCTCCCGTACGTCCCGGAATCCCGGCATCCGCACCGGTCGTCGCACCGGCTTCCAGGAGCGCGTCCGATGGGGGCGGGGGAGACGAACCCATCGGGGCGGTGCGGCCGGCCAAGCCCGTGGCCCGGCGGCCCGTCGTGCGGCCGGTGGAGGCGGACGAGACGCCGGACGGGCCGCCCTGCCCGGCCTGCGGCACGCCGAACCTGCCGGGGCGGCAGTTCTGCCGGCGGTGCGCCGCTCCGCTCCGGACCCGGGAGCAGCCCGCCGCCCTGCCGTGGTGGCGCACCGTGTGGCCGTTCCGCCGCCGGGTACGCGGCGGTTCGGGCCGGGCGCTGCGGCGGACGCTGCTGGTCCTGGTCGTGGCCGGGCTGCTGGTGGCGGGCTTCCTGTTCTTCCCGCTCGGGCGCTACGTCTACGAGGACGTCCGGGACAAGCTCGGCGGCACGCGGGAGATCAGCCCCACCGGGGTGACCGCCAGCGCCTCGGCTCCCGGTCACCCGGCGAGCGCGGCGATCGACACCCTGACGAACAAGTACTGGGGCGCCCCCGCGCTCGGCGCGTCGCTGACCGCCTCGTTCCGGACGCCGTTCCGGCTGGTCGGCGTCGTGGTGTACACCGGTGTGTCGAAGGAGCCGCAGGAGTTCCGGCGAGGCGCGCGGCCGACCCGGGCGGAGCTGATCATCACCACGAAGGACGACAAGGTGCACAAGAAGACGGTGACCCTCAACGACAAGCCCGGCAAGCAGGAGACGCGGATGGGCATCAGCGACGTCGTCTCCGTGGAGCTGGTGCTGCGGGAGGCCGCCGGCCAGGGCGAGGGACGGCCGATCGCGGTCGGCGAGGTCGAGTTCTTCAAGCGCACCTGAGCAGGCGCGCCCGGGCCGGAAGCAGGCGCACCCCGAGCCGGAATCCGTCACTCCGCCCATCGCACGACACTCCCGGCCCCACTCCTGACACGACCGCACCGAGGGCCCCGCGAGGTCACCAACTACCCAGTAGCGATCAGAGAGTTATTGACGATCAAACATTTTCGGTCACAAATGGCTTCCCTCCGCACCCCCACCCGGGGTTGACTGGGCATCACCCATGGTGACGCGCCTGCCCATCGGCTCGCCGCCCCCTGCCCCGACGCCCCGGGCTCCCGGCGGAGGAAGGAAGCCGGCAATGGCACTCCGACCTCGCATGTCGCCCCGCCGCCCGGCCGCCGGGCTCGCGGCAGCCGCCTCCGGGCAGGTGCGTCCCCTGCCCGATCACCCGGAATGCGTCGTCCACATCGTCCGCCCGCATTCATCAGTCGAGGGGCTGCAATGAGCCATATCACGTTACCGGCGTTTCACATGCCGTTCCAGAGTGCTGGATGTCATCCAGGCCTGACGGAAACCCGCGAGGCAGCCTGGGAATGGGCCGAATCAGAAGGGCTCCACCTGTCCCTGCCGGCTCGGAAGAAAATGATCCGGACGCGCCCGGAACTATGGATTTCGCTCATCTTCCCCCAGGCTGAACAGGCGCATCTCGACCTCTTCTGTCAATGGCTCTTCTGGGCCTTCCTCGTGGACGACGAGTTCGACGACGGCCCGGCCGGACGCGATCCACTGATGTGCGAGACGGCGATCACCCGCCTGGTGGACGTCCTCGACGGGGCCGCGCCGAACGGGCCGATGGAGCGGGCGCTCGCCGGGCTGCGGGACCGCACCTGCCGCGGCCGGTCGCCGCAGTGGAACCGGCAGTTCCGGCGGGATACGGCCGCCTGGCTGTGGACGTACTACGCCGAGGCCGTCGAGCGCGCCGCCGGGCAGGTGCCGAGCCGGGCAGAATTCGCCAAGCACCGGCGGGATTCGGTCGCCATGCAGCCCTTTCTCTGCCTGCATGAGATCACCGCCGGAATCGACCTCCCGGATTCCGCCCGGAGTCTGCCCGCGTATATCGCCCTGCGGAACGCGGTCACCGATCATTCCGGTCTCTGCAACGACATCTGCTCCTTCGAGAAGGAAGCCGCTCTCGGGTACGAGCACAACGCCGTACGGCTGATTCAGCGCGACCGGGGCTGCACCCTCCAGGAAGCGGTCGACGAGGCCGGTGTCCAACTGGCCCGGATCGCCGAGCGGGTGCAGCGGGCGGAAAGGGAGCTGATCGAGGAAATCGAGGCGGCGGGCATCGGCGGCCCGACCCGGGCGGCCCTGGAGCGCTGTGTCCAGGACTACCGGGGACTCGTACGGGGCGACTTCGACTACCACGCGCGCGCCGAGCGCTACACCCGCCCGGATCTGGTGGAACGGGACGAACGGGACTCGCTGTCCCAGCACTTCGCCGCCTGAGCGCCCCGCCCCGCGACGACCGCCTCCGCCCCGCCGGACGGCCCGGACATGTCCCGCCGGACGGCGGCGGGGTGGGGCGGGGCGCGGTTCGACCGCATGGAAGACTGAGGCCCGCACGCATGTCCCGGGTCGCCCCACCGGCCGGGCCGGCGGAGACGCCGTGCCCCCGGTCAGCGACTGACCGGCCGGAATGCCCTGCCTTCCAGCCAGCATCGTCCCGGGGAATCACACGTGAGAGCACAGCGAAGAGTCTGGACCACGGCCGCCGTCACGACGGCGGCCGTGGCGGGTGTCCTGGTCTTCCAGGGCGTGACCGGCACCTCCGACGCCGACCGCGACGGGCGGGCGGCGGACGCCAAGTCCGCCCCGGTGAAGTCCGATGTGCACAGGACCGCGCTGAAGACCTCGCCCGACGGCGGCTCCGCGTCGCTCGCGCGGCGCGACGCCGAACCGTTCAGTCTGCTCGGCGTCACCTGGACCGATCCCGCCGCCCGGGTGACCGGGAGCGTCGAGGCCCGTACCCGCTCCGCCGCCACCGGCGAGTGGACCGGCTGGCTGCCCCTGGACACCGAGATCGACGGCCGCACCGAGACCGGCCGGTCCGGTGTCCGCGGCACCACCGAACCCCGCTGGGTCGGCCCCTCCAACGGCGTCGAGGTCCGCGTCCGCGCCGGTGACGGCGCCCGGGCCGGACTGCCCGACGGGCTGCGGCTCGACACGGTCGACCCGGGCTCCGACACCACCTCGCTCGCCGCCGAACCGGCCGCGTTCAGCGTCGAGGAGACCCCCTCCGAGGAGCCCACGCCCGGCGAGGAGCCCCCGGTCACCCCGCCCACGGAGGAGCCGGTCGAGGAGCCCACGGACAGGCCTTCGCCCACCCCGACTACGGAGACCCCGGCGCCGCCGAGCCCCACGCCGAGCCCGAGCACCGACTCCCCGACGCCGTCCGCTTCGCCGACGACGCCCACCGGCTCCCCGTCCCCGACGCTCCCGCCCGTCCCGCCCGCCCCGCCGTCCACCGTTCCCCAGCCGCCGATCGTCTCCCGGGCGGCCTGGAAGGCCGACGAGTCGCTCAGCACCGAGGCGCCCGACTACCTGGACCGGGTCAAGGCCGTCTTCGTCCACCACACGGCGCAGACGAACGCGTACTCCTGCGCCGACTCGGCGGCCATCGTGCGCGGTCTGCACACGTACCACGTGAAGTCGAACGGCTGGAAGGACCTCGGCTACAACTTCATCGTCGACAAGTGCGGCACCGTCTTCGAGGGCCGCAAGGGCGGTGTGGACCGGCCCGTCATGGGAGCCCACACCTACGGGTTCAACCGGGACACCACCGGTATCGCCGTGATCGGCATGTACACCGACACCAAGGCCGCCACCGCCGCGACCACCTCCGTCGCCCGCGTCGCCGCGTGGAAGCTCGGCCAGTACCAGGGCGACCCGGCCGGTTCCGTCCAGCTCACCGCGGGGGCGAACGGCAAGAACATGGCCCACGAGAACTTCGTCGCCGGCCAGCAGTACGCCTTCCCCCGGATCTCCGGGCACCGGGACGGGTTCGCCACCGAGTGCCCCGGACTCTCCCTCTACCAACAGCTCCCGGCCATCCGCTCCCTGGCCGCCGGACCCGTCACCGGTCTCACCATCTCCTCGGTGACCGGGGCGAGCGCCTCCGGCTCCACGTACTACACCCGGTCGAAGATCACCGTCGGCTGGAAGGCGGCCACGCCCTCCTCCTTCGTCAAGGGATACGAGCTGCTCGTCGACGGAAAGCCGGTGGCCTCGGTCAAGGGCAACGTCACCTCTGCGACGGCCACCCTCGCCGCCGGCAAGCACTCCGTGCAGGTCCGGGCCGTCCACCAGTCGGGGAAGACCTCCCTGTCGCCGGTCGCGACCGTGGTCGCCGACACCGCACCGCCGGTCTTCTCCACCAAGCCGGCCCTCACTTTGCGCACCGGCACGGTGGACGCCACCTCGGTCCCGCTGACCCTGAAGTGGAAGGCCACCGACGCCGCCTCCCTCAAGGAGGTCCGGCTGACCGCCCCCGTCGCGAAGACGTACGGCCCGACCACGAGCAGCGCCTCGCACACCGCGAAGCCCGCCAGGGCCACCGCCTGGAAGATGACGGCGTACGACCGGGCGGGCAACACGGCCGCCGCCTCGGTCTCCGGCACCCCGGTGATCCTCCAGGAGTCCGCCGCCAAGAAGGGCGGCAAGTGGACCACGAAGTCCTCCGGCAGCTACCTGGGCGGCAAGTCGTACTCCAGCAGCGCCAAGGGCGCGAGTCTGACCTGGACGTTCACCGGCCGGTCAGCCGCCTGGGTGGTGTCGCGGGCCGCCACTTCGGGGCAGGCATACGTCTACGTCGACGGGAAGAAGGCCGCCACGGTGGACCTGAAGTCCTCGGCCACCAAGTACCGGCAGGCGATCTGGACGAAGTCCTGGTCCTCCAGTGCCAAGCACACGGTCAAGATCGTGGTCGTCGGCACGAAGGGCCGCCCGACGCTGACCACGGACGGGTTGGTCTACCTGAAGTAGCCGCCCGGACCACCGCACCGCGAGAGGGGTGGGCACGCATCATGTCCGACAGCGTGACGGGGACTCCCCCGCAGGTGAGGACCGTGTACGGCACCGTGCGCGGTGCGGTGGAGCGGGGCGTCGCGGTCTTCCGCGGCATCCCGTACGCGGCTGGGCCGGTGGGTGCGCGCAGGTTCCGCGCGCCCGGTCCTCCCGAGCCGTGGACGGGGGTGCGCGAGACCGTGGCGTACGGTCCGACGGCCCCGAAGCGGCCCTACGCCCCGCCGCTGGACCGGCTGCTGCCGGATCCGGCGGTGCCGGGCGACGACTGTCTGAACCTGAACGTGTGGACGCCGTCGCCGGAGCGGGGCACGGCCGGGCTGCCGGTGCTCGTGTGGATCCACGGGGGCTCGCTGCTGCACGGTTCCTCGGCGGTGCCGGTGTACGACGGATCCGCGTTCGCCCGGGACGGGGTGGTCCTCGTCTCGGTCAACTACCGCCTGGGCGTCGAGGGCTTCGGCGTCTTCCCGGACGCGCCCGCCAACCGGGGGCTCCTGGACCAGCTGGCCGCCCTGGAGTGGGTGCGCGACAACATCGCGGCGTTCGGCGGCGACCCGGACCGGGTGACGGTGGCCGGGGAGTCGGCGGGGGCGGTCTGCGTCGCCGCTCTGCTCGCCTCGCCCCGGTCCGCGGGGCTGCTGCGGAGGGCGGTGCTCCAGAGCGGGGCGCCCGCCGCGCTGCCGCCCGCCGCCGCGCGCGGGACGACCGAGCTGATCGCGAAGCGGCTCGGGGTCCCCGCGACGGCCGCGGCGCTGGCCGCCGTGGACCCGGAGGCGCTGCTCACCGCGCAGACCGAGGTCACCGGCGGCGGGAACCCGCTGACCGGCCGCGACTCCTTCCAGCTGGTCGTGGACGGCGAGCTGCTGCCGCACGACCCCGTGGAGGCACTGCACGCGGGCGCGTCCGCCGGGATCGACCTGCTGCTGGGGGCGAACACCGAGGAGTACCGGCTCTGGTTCGTGCCCGGCGGGCTCACCGAGAGGGTCAGCGCGCTGCGGCTCCGCCTCGCCCTGCTGAAGTTCAAGGTGCCGGGCGCCACCGCCCGCGTCTACCGCGCCAACCGCCCGGACGCCACCCCCGGTGAGATCCTCGGCGCGCTCGCGACGGACAGGCTGCTGCGGGTCCCGCTCAACCGGCTGGCCGACGCCCGGACGGACGCGCCGGGCGCCACGTACGTGTACGAGTTCGGCTGGCCCACCCCCGTACAGCGCCTCGGCGCCTGCCACGCGCTGGAGCTGGGCTTCGTCTTCGACACGCTCGCCCACCCCGACACGATGGCCCTGACCGGCCCGGACGCCCCGCAGGAGCTGGCGGACTCGATGCACCGGGCATGGGTGGACTTCGCGACGGATGGGGATCCGGGGTGGCCGCCCTGGGACGCGCGGCGGCCCGTGACGGTCTTCGGCCCGGGCGCACCGGAGCTGGTCCTGGCCCCGCGCGACGACGAGTTGCGCGGCTGGCGGCCGTACAGGCGCTGAGGCCGCACGGAGGTCCCGTACGGATCGGGCCGGGGGTCAGCGCTGCCGCGCCGTGCCCGCGGGTGGTGCGCTCAGGCGCAGCCGGGTGAGGACGGCGGGGCGGGCGAGGCCGGGCATGATCAGGGCCCACATGGCGCTGACCTGCTGGTGCAGGGCGTCGCGCTCGTCGAGGGCGAGAGCCAGGAGCTGCACTCCGCTGTAGCAGCCGACGATGGTCCGGGACGCCTCCTCCGGGGTGACGTGGTCCTGGAGCTCGTCGGCGGCGCGGGCGGATTCGAGGACGGCGGTGACGGCCCCGAGCGGGCCCGCGTAGCTCTCGGCGGTCAGGTAGGGGCCCGGTTCGATCGACAGGCGCACGGCGGCCCGCAGGACGGGGTCCTCCAGGATGCCGGCGGTGTAGAGGTGGCTGATGTCGATCAGCGCCTGGAGCCAGACCTTGGGCGCCGGGCCCGCATCCGCCTGCTCGGAGATCTGCCGGAAGAACGCGTGCTGGCGGTCCAGGATCGCGTTGCCGAGCTGTTCCTTGCCCTCGAAATGGTGGCAGAAGGCGCCGCGGGAGACTCCGGCCCGGCGCAGGATCTCCGGGGTCGACGCTCCGGCGTACCCGGCCCGGTCGATCACGACCCCGGCGGCCTCGACGAGCCGCCGGACCACCTGTTCGCCGCGGTCTCCGCTCTCCCCGTGCTCCTGCATCGCCGTGACGCCTCCCTCGGTCGTGTCCGACGCTACCCGGGGGCACAGCGACACGCTCCCGGTACGCGGCCGGATGTCAGGCATCCGTCCTTTTCAGGGCCGCAGGGAGATCCAGTGCGGGTCGGGGACCACGGTGAGGATCGCCGAGACCACCACGACCAGGCCCAGCACGGCCTGTTCCCGGCGGGCCAGCAGGTGGGCGACCGACGGGTCGGTGTCCCGGAGCATCCGCCGCCGGGCCGCCACCGCCAGCACGCTGACCACGGCCATCAGCGCCAGCTTGACCAGCAGGGTGCGCCCGTAGGCGGAGGTGAACACCACGTCCAGCGGCAGCCGGCGCAGGGTCGACGCCGTGCCGGTGGCGGCGAGGGCGACGTACAGCCAGATCGCCAGGCGCGCGTACCGGCCGAGCAGGGCGCGGGCCGCGACGGGTGAGCCGCGCCAGAGCCACATGGTGCGCAGGACGTACAGCAGGCCGCCGGTCCACAGCGACGCGGCGGTCAGGTGGACGACGGTGAGGGCGGCGCCGAACTCGGGGCTGTACGCCTCCGGGTGGGCGCGCAGGGCCTCCGCGCCGATGACGAGGGCGAGCGGGGCGAGTGCGAGGGCCGGGCGCCGGCTCGCGGCGCAGAAGGCGGCGAGGAGCAGGCCGTTGGCGATGAGGAGGAGCAGTCCGCCCTCGCGGGTGCCGTAGGTCTCGGTGATCCCGAGATCGCTGACGGCGGCGAGGCGGACGATCTGCCCGGCCGCGGCGGCCGCCCCGGCGAGCGAGGCGTACACCGCCCAGCTCCGTACGGCGGTACGGGGGCGGCCCCGGACGGGCCGGATGAGCTGCGGGGCGAGGAGTTCGCCGAGGTGGAGGGCGAGCGCGGCGAACAGGACGGTGCGGAGCACGGTGGTGAGCCCCGCGCCGGGTATCCGGAGCTCCCCGGTGCCGCGGGCCACGAGTCCGGGGCCGAGCAGGGCCAGGAGGAGCGCGAGGCTGCCGACGGCGCACAGCAGGAGAGGGGTGGTCCAGGAGCGTCCGGCCGGCCGGGCGGGCGGGCGGCCGGGTATCCCGTCGGCGAAGGGCGCGTCGTCCGTCGGCGCCGGTACGGCCGCCGCCGCGGGCGGGAGGCCGGGCCCGGTCGGCGCGGCCGGGTCGGCGGGGGGTCCGGAGAACATCACGGCCCGATCCTCGCCGGTGGACAAAGACACAGCAAGCCGCGCACGGGGGGCGGGACCGCCGGAAGGCGCCCGGAAAGGGCTGGAAGGGGGGCTCTTCGGACGTGTCCGGCGGCGGCCGGGCCCCGATGGACGCGGGACCGGCCGCCGCGGCGGATCAGGCCTTGTTCTGCGAGGCCCAGAACTCGTCGAAGGTGAGCAGGCCGTCGCCGTTGGCGTCGTGGGCGTTGATGATCGCCTGCGCCACCGTCTCGGTGACGAAGGGGTCGCCCAGCTGGGCCATCGCGCTCTTGTACTCGTTGGCCGTGATGAGCCCGTCGCCGTTTTTGTCGAACCGCTCGAATGCCGTCCGCGCCGACTCGATGTCCGCCACAGTTCCGCCCCTTCGTGATGCCGAATGTCAGGGGTCAGATTATCGGGCCGTCCGGGTGACCTCGGCGGCCGGTCGGCCCAGCAGCTCCGTGGCCGTCACCGCGCGCAGCCCGCGGCGGCCGATCTCGGCGAGAAGCAGCGGCAACGCGTCGACGGTGACCGGCCGGCCGAGACTCAGCTCCACCACCGATCCGTTGCGCAGCTCCCCCGCGACCTTCCGGGTGACGGCGGCGACGCGGGTGGCCGCGTGGTCCTGCGACTCCACGTCGCAGCCGAGGACATGGGGGTAGCCGGCCCGCTGCGCGAGGCGCTGGAGGAGCGGGGAGGCGTACGCGGTGGGCGAGGGGCGGAACCAGGTGCCGATGGACCCGGTGAGCCGGCGCAGCCGCCGGGCGCACGCGGTGATCTCCTCGTACGCGGCGCGCTCGTCCAGGGACGCGAGGTCGAGGTGGTGCTCGGTGTGGTTGCCGATCTCGTGGCCCCCGTCGAGGATCCGGCGGGCCAGGCCGGGGTGTTCGGCGAGCCAGGTGCCGACCGCGAGCACCGTGACGCGTGCGCCGGCCTGTTCGCACCGGGCGAGTGCGGCGTGGGCGAGGTCCGGGTCGCCGCGCCCGTCGAAGGTGAGGGCGACACGGGGCCGGTCGCGGGGACCGTGCGCGATCCGGAAGGGCATGCCGGGGAAGCGGTGCGGGGTGGGGGCGGCGGCCCGGGAGGCGGCGGGGCGCGGAGTCACGGTGGCGCCGGGGGCGGGGACTTCGCCGGGAGGACGGGTGACGGCCGCGGGTCCGGCGGCTCCGCCCGCCCCGTCGCTCCGGGCGCATCCCGCGGTGAGGACGGCGGCCAACGCCCCGGCCCCCGCTCCCAGGGCGTTCCGGCGGCCCACGGGGGCCCTGTGTCCATCCATGCCCGACCACCTCGCGTTCCACGGGTTCCCTCGGTTACCGGGACACAGTAGAGGCGCGATGGGCGAAATGAGCTGATTGAGCGATTCATCAGATGATCAATGAATCATTCAGACCTCGCCATAAAGATGCATGGAATGCCAGGCGAGTGATCGAGCACACCTGCGATTCAACCGGCGAATGCCCGTTTGTTCCATAAATATCTCGACAAGTCGCTTTGGCGCCGAGGTCGCCCGTCTGCCATAGTCGGAGCCACGACCCCCATCGACCCGGGCCCAGGTCGTCATGAGCGGCCGTGGACACACCCCCCATGCCACGGCCCCCGCCAGAAGCCCCCGCAGCGCCGCACCACGGCCGATCGGGGGCTTCTGCGTATCCGGAGCGACAGGGGACCGCGCGGTCAGCGGTCGGAGATGCGCATCTCGAACCAGGTGGTCTTGCCGCGCGGCAGCAGATCCACACCCCAGCGGTCGGAGAGCTTGTCGACGAGGAAGAGGCCCCGGCCGCTGATGTCCATCTCGCGCACCGGCATCAGACACGGCAGCCCGCGCGAGGGGTCGCGCACCTCGATGCGGATCCAGCCCCGGCGGCGGACCATCCGTAGCCCGAAGATCCGGGCCCCGGTGTGGCGTACCGCGTTCCCCACGAGCTCGGAGACGAGGAGCACCGCGTACTCGGCGGTCTGGGGCGAGAGGCCCCACTGGCGGAGCACGACGCAGGAAGTGATGCGCCGGGCCGTCGCCGCCGACTCCGGGCGGGACGGCAGCCGAACCTCCCCCTCGGTCGGATTTCCGAACAACTCCAGCGCCTTGAACGCCTGTTCGTCATCCATGGTCGACGTCCAGCGTGCCGCGGTCGCGCTGCTGCGCGGTCGCGGCTGATCCACACCCTCCAGGCCCGCCATGCCCACCATCATGGCCGCACGCATCGCCCCCCGGGGCCGTTCCGGAGGAATCCGCACCCCGGAACAGCCCATGCCACAGAAGGCTTTTGGCATATGCCTCTGGCAGAACAGTTCCCCGAACGGCCCCGCTGAGCTGCGGTGATGCCTTTCCTGACGAGGACGGTCGGGCCGAAGGCGGCACCGGGCCTTAAGGTTGCCTTAAGGCCCGGATAATCCGCTCTGACGGATGAACTCCCCCGGCGGGACCGTCCGACCCGACTACCGGGCCACCCGTTCTGACTACCGGTCAGCCGAAGGTGGCCTTGCCCGGACCCTCCTCGACGAAGCTGCGCATGCCCCGCTCGCGGTCCTCGGTGGCGAACAGACCGGAGAACCAGTTCCGCTCGATCGTGAGCCCGGTGTCGATGTCCGTCTCCAGCCCGGCGTCGATCGACTCCTTGGCCGCGCGCAGCGCCAGCGCGGGCCCCTTGGCCAGCTTGGCGGCCCAGGTGTGCGCCTGCTCATAGACCTCGGCGGCCGGGACCACCCGGTCGACCAGACCCAGCGTCAGGGCCTCCTCGGCCTTGACCATACGGCCGGTGAAGATGAGGTCCTTGGCCCGGGAGGGGCCGATCAGCCGGGCCAGCCGCTGGGTGCCGCCCGCGCCCGGGATCAGGCCGAGGAGGATCTCCGGCTGGCCGAGCTTGGCGTTGTCCGCGGCGATCCGGAAGTCGGCGCAGAGCGCCAGCTCGCAGCCGCCGCCGAGCGCGTAGCCGGTGACGGCGGCGACGACCGGCTTGGGGATGCGGGCGACGGCGGTGAAGGCGTCCTGGAGGCCCTTGGACCTCAGGACCATCGCCGTGTGGTCCATCGCCTGCATCTCCTTGATGTCCGCGCCCGCCGCGAACACCTTCTCGCCGCCGTAGAGGATCACCGACCGCACGTCCTCGCGCCGGGTCGCCTCCTCGGCCAGCTCCCGCAGCCGGTCCTGGATGGCCACGTCCAGGGCGTTCATGGGCGGCCGGTCCAGGAGGATCGTGCCGACTCCGTCGCGTACTTCGAGGGTCACAGTCATGGAGGCAGGTTAACCATTGCTAACGCCGGCGGGCCCGGTGCTGTTGGTCACAGCGCGGGCCCGGTGCCGTTGGTCACAGCACCGGGCCCGCCGGGTCGATCGGGAAGCGGAGGGAAGTCCTACTTCTTCCACTCCTCCCAGTCCATGTTCCAGCCGTTGAGGCCGTTGTCGGGCTGGATGGTCTTGTCGTGGGAGTTCTTCACGATGACCACGTCGCCGATCAGCGACTTGTCGTAGAACCAGGCCGCGGGCGTCTGGTTGTCGTAGCCGCCGCGCACATCCCGCAGCCCGACGCAGCCGTGGCTGGTGTTGCTGTTGCCGAAGATGGAGGACGCGCCCCAGTAGTTGCCGTGCAGGAAGGTGCCCGACGTGGACAGCCGCATGGCGTGCGGCACGTCCTTGATGTCGTACTCGCCGCCGAAGCCGACGGTGTCGCCGTTCATCCGGGTCACCTTGAGCTTCTCGCTGATGACCATCTGACCGTTGTACGTGGTCGTCGCCGGGGCGCCCGCGGAGATCGGGATGTCCTTGATCTGCTTGCCGTCGCGGACCACCTTCATCCGCTTCGCGCTCGCGTCGACGGTGGAGACCTGACTGCGGCCGATGGTGAACGACACCTTCTTGGCCTGCTTGCCGTAGACGCCCGGGCGGCCCTCGACGCCGTCGAGGTTGAGGTCGACGGTCACCTTGGTGCCCGCCGCCCAGTACTTCTCCGGGCGGAAGTCGAGACGGTCGTTGCCGAACCAGTGGCCCTCGATCTCGACGGCCGGCTCGGCCGTCACCTTGATCGCCCGCTCCACCGCGTCGGGGTCGGTGATGCCCCGGGTGAAGTTGATGGAGACCGGCATGCCGACCCCGACGGTCGAGCCGTCCTCCGGCGTGTAGTGGCCGATGAAGGTGTTCGCCGGGACGAGCGTGGTGAAGGTGGTGTCCTTCGCCGACTCACGTCCCTCCGCGTCCTTCGCCACCGCGTGCACCGCGTACTTCGTGGCGGCGGCGAGGTGCCGTTCCGGCGTCCAGCTCGCGCCGTCGGCCGCGATCTCGCCCTCGATCTCGTTGCCCTTGGGGTCCGAGACCTTCACCGTGGTCAGCTTGCCCTGCGTGGCGCCGATCTTCAGCGCGCCGCTGGTCGCCACGGACTCCGCGCCGTCCTCGGGTGCGATGGTCACCACCGCCTGCGAGGCGGTCGTGTCCTCCTTCTTCGCGCTGCCCGCCGGCCCCTTCTTGTCCCCCGCGCCGGTGTCACCGCCGCCGCACGCCGTCACCAGCAACAGCAGCGCTCCCAGAACCAGGGCCAGAAGCCCCGGCCCGCCGCGCCGCTTCCCGCTCGCCCCGGCCGATGCCCCCGATATCGGCTGCCCGTTCACTGTGGTCGTCTCCCCTCGCAGGGCCCGGCTCCCGCCATGGCCCGCACCCCCGCGCGCCGAACATGCGCGCCGCCGCAAGATAATCACATCGCGAGCGGGGTGAACTCCCTCCGGAATGTCACCGTTCCGTACCAGTGGCCCGGGGAGCTGCGCAGGTGGCGCGGGGTGCCGGGGCGGAGCGGCGGGGTGCGGGCGACCGTGACGGGGGCCGGGGTCTCAGCGCAAGGCGGAGCGCGGCGGTGCCCGGGGCTCAGCGCAGGGCGGAGCCGGCCTTCCACTTCTTCCAGCCGAGGTTCCAGCCGCTGAGCCCGTTGTCCGGGGCGACCTTCTTGTCCTTCGAGTTGACCACCTCGACCACGTCGCCGATCAGGGTCCGGTCGAAGAACCAGCCGCCGGGCGTGGAGCCGCTGCCGCCCTTGGCGTCGCGCAGCCCGACGCAGCCGTGGCTGACGTTCTCCGCACCGAAGACGGAGTCGTCGGCCCAGTAGTTGCCGTGCAGGAAGGTGCCGGACTCGGTGAGCCGGATCGCGTGCGGCACGTCCTTGATGTCGTACTCGCCCCTGCCCTTCTTGTCCGTGAAGCCGACCGTGGCCCCGTTCATCCGGGTCACCTCATGCATCTCGGTGACCACCATCTTCCCGTTGTACGTGGTCGTCTTCGGCGCCCCCGCGGTGATCGGGATCGTGTCCACGAGCTCTCCGTCCCGGCGCACCTCCATGGTCTTCTCCTCGGCGTCGACCCGGGAGACCTGGGAGCGGCCGACCGTGAAGACGACGGTCTTGTCCTGGCTGCCGTAGACCCCCGGGGCTCCCTCGACGTCGCGCAGCCCGATGTCGACGGTGACCTCGGTGCCGGGCTTCCAGTACGCCTTGGGGCGGAAGTCGAGCCGGTCCTTGCCGAACCAGTGGCCGGAGACCTCCACCACCGGATCGGACGTCACCCGGATGGCCTTCTCCACCGCGGCCCGGTCGGCGATCGGGCGGTTGAAGGAGAAGGAGACGATCATGCCGGTGCCGACGGTGGAACGGTTCTCCGGTTTGAAGTACCCGATGAAGCGGTGGTCGGGGACGAGCGTGGTGAACGTGGAGTGCCGGGCGGAGCGGCGGCCCGCCCCGTCCACGGCCACCGCGTCGATGCTGTACTTCGCGGCGAGGGCGAGCCGCCCCGCGGCGGGCTCCGGCTTCCAGGACCTCCCGTCGTCGGCGACGCGCCCGGCCACCGTCTGCTGCTGCACGTCCTCGATCCGTCTGACCTGCACGCTCTCCAGCCGCCCGTCGGGGACCTGCACCGCGATGCGGGTCTCCTCGTCGACGTCCTCGGCGCCGTCCTCGGGGAAGACGCTGATCACGTCGCCGGAGGATCGCCCCTTGCCGTTGAACACGGCCTCCCGGGCCTCGGTGCAGCCGGCCAGAAGGGCCAGCACGGTCAGCAGTCCTGCCCATGTCAGCACGGCGGCCGAGCCGGCCCGTGCGCTCTTCGCTGTGTGGTTCACGCTCCCCCCAACGACAAGGGCCGGTCGGGGGAAACGTGAGTGCGGGCCGTCCGGTGGGCAGAACAGAGGGGAGGACTACCCGAAGAGGCCGTGGCCGGGACGCCGCGCGCCACTCGTAGGTGCCCGTCCCACGAGCCGCGGGAGGCGACACGGTGTCCAGCGCAGCCGAGCAGGAGGCAGTACGGGATCCGGCAGCGGTGGCCGGCACCGGGGCGGGGATGGCGGAGGCCCACCGCGCCGACGCCGCCCGGGACGGCGCACCGCCCCCCGCCGTCTGGCCCGGGGCCCCGATGCCGCTGGGCGCCCGCTTCCGGGTCGGCCCGGACGGGGTGGCGGGGACCAATTTCGCGCTGTGGGCGGGCGGGGCGGAGGCGGTCGAGCTGTGCCTCTTCGACGAGCGGGGCGCGGAGACCCGCTGTCCGCTGACCGAGCTGACCCATGAGATCTGGCACGGCTTCGTCCCCGGGGTGCGGCCGGGTCAGCGTTACGGCTACCGGGTGCACGGCCGCTGGGACCCGTGGACGGGCGCCCGCTGGAACGCGGCGAAGCTGCTCCTGGACCCGTACGCCCGTGCGGTCGACGGCACCTTCGCCCTGCCGCCCGAGGTCTATGGGCACGTACGGGACTGGCCGGACCAGCATGTGGCCGACACCGTGCGGGACGACCGGGACTCGGCACCCTTCGTGCCCAAGGGCGTGGTCGTCCGCGACGACGACGACTGGGTGGAGGACCGCCGCCCCAAGACCCCGTGGGCGGACTCCGTCATCTACGAGCTGCATGTGCGCGGCTTCACCAAGCTGCACCCGGACATCCCGCCCGAGCTGCGCGGCACGTACGCGGGGCTCGCGCACCCGGCCGCGGTCGAGCACCTGACGCGGCTCGGGGTGAGCGCCGTCGAACTGCTCCCGGTCCACCAGTTCGCCCACGAGGACCATCTGCTGCGGCGCGGGCTGCGCAACCACTGGGGCTACAACTCCATCGGCTACTTCGCCCCGCACGCCGGCTACTCCGCCTCCGGGACGGCGGGCCAGCAGGTCGGCGAGTTCAAGCGGATGGTGCACGCGCTGCACGAGGCCGGGATCGAGGTGATCCTCGACGTCGTCTACAACCACACGGCGGAGGCGGGCGAGCTGGGCCCGATGCTGTCGCTGCGCGGCATCGACAACCGGGGCTACTACCGGCTGCGGGACGACCCGCGCCGCTACGCCGACTACACCGGCTGCGGCAACACCCTGCACGTGGTGCAGCCGCAGGTGCTGCGGCTCATCACCGACTCGCTGCGCTACTGGGTCACCGAGATGGGCGTCGACGGCTTCCGCTTCGACCTGGCGGCGGCGCTGGCCCGCTCGATGCACGACGTCGACATGCTCTCGCCGTTCCTCGCGGTGATCGCCCAGGACCCGGTGCTGCGGCGGGTCAAGCTCATCGCCGAGCCGTGGGACGTCGGCAACGGCGGCTATCAGGTGGGGGCCTTCCCTCCCCTGTGGACCGAGTGGAACGACCGCTACCGCGACGCGGTGCGCGACTTCTGGCGCGGCGCGCTCCCCGACGTACGGGATCTCGGCTACCGGCTGACCGGCTCCAGCGATCTGTACGCCTGGGGCGGCCGCCGCCCGTACGCCTCGGTCAACTTCGTCACCGCGCACGACGGCTTCACCCTGCGCGACCTGGTCAGTTACGAGCAGAAGCACAACGAGGCCAACGGGGAGGGCAACCGGGACGGGACGAACGACAACCGGGCGTGGAACTGCGGGGCGGAGGGGGAAAGCGACGATCCGGGGATCAACGCGCTGCGCCGCCGTCAGCTCCGTAACCTGCTGACCACCCTGCTGCTCTCCACCGGGGTGCCGATGCTGGTGGCGGGCGACGAGATGGGCCGGACGCAGGGCGGCAACAACAACGCCTACTGCCAGGACAACGAGACCGGCTGGCTGGACTGGTCGCTCCTGGAGGAGCCCGCGTGGCGGGAGCTGACCGAGCTGACGGCCCGGGTGCTGACGCTGCGCCGGACCCATCCGGTGCTGCGGCGCCGCGCGTTCTTCTCCGGCCGGGCGCAGGCCCCGGACGGACTGCGGGACCTGGCGTGGTTCGCCCGGGACGGCCGGGAGATGACGGAGGGCGACTGGTACGCGCCGGCGGCCACGCTCGGGCTGTACCTCTCGGGCCGGGACATCCCGGGGCGGGACGCGCGGGGCGAACCGGTCACCGACGACAGCTTCCTGGCGGTCCTGCACGCGGGCGCGGAGCCGGCGGTCTTCGCCCTGCCTGGAGCGCCGTGGGCGGCCCGCTACGAACTGGTTCTGGACACCTCGCGGGAGGAACAGGCCGAGGCTCCCGGCACGGTCCTGGACGGCGGTACGGAGATGGCGGTGCCGGCCCGTTCGGTGCTGCTGCTGCGGGTGACGGCGTAGGAGGGAGGGGCCCGGATCAGCCGAGGATGCCCCGGTCATAGCCGACGGCGACGGCCGCGGCCCGGTCCTTGGCGCCCAGCTTGGCGAAGACATGGGTGAGGTGGGTCTTCACGGTCGCCTCGCTGATGAACAGTTCGGTGGCGATCTCCCGGTTGGTGGTGCCCCGCGCCACCAGGAGCAGTACCTCGCGCTCGCGGGCCGACAGGGCGGCCCCGGCGGGATCGGTGGCGGGGGTGCGGACCCGGGTCATCAGCCGGGAGGCGACCGCGGGCGACAGCACGCTGCGCCCGTCGGCGGCGGCCCGGACGGCCGCGAACAGCTCCTCGCGCGGGGCGTCCTTGAGGAGGTAGCCGGTCGCGCCCGCCTCGATCGCGGGCAGGGTGTCGGAGTCGGTGTCGTACGTGGTCAGCACCAGGACCTTCGAGCGGGCGCCGCGCCGGGTCAGCTCCGCGATGGCCGCCACTCCCCCGCCGCCCGGCATCCGCAGGTCCATCAGGACGACGTCGGGGTCGAGTGCCTCGACGACCGCGAGGGCGTCCACGCCGTTCGCCGCCTCGCCGAGGACCTCGAATCCGGGTGCGGCGGCGAACATGCCCCGCAGCCCGTCCCGGACGACCGGGTGGTCGTCGACGACGACGAGGCTGATGGTGCGGGCGGCGGTCTCGGTCATGACGGCACCGTACGGCGAGCCGGAGGTGTCTGGCCAGGGGCCGCCGCGGTGCTGTTCACGGGGTGCCTGACCAGGGGGACCCTGGCCGACACCGCCGTGCCGCCGCCCGGTTCCGACTCCACCTCGACCGCGCCCGCGATGCGCTCGGCGCGGGCCCGCATCCCGCCGAGGCCGAAGCCGCCGGTGCGGTCGGCCGGGGTGGCGGTGGCGGTGGCGAGGTCGAAGCCGCGCCCGTCGTCCCGTACGTCCAGGGTCAGTTCGTCGTCCATGAAGGACAGCGTCACCCCGACCCGGGAGGCCCCGGAGTGCCGCCCGGCGTTGGCGAGGGCCTCACCCGCGATGCGCAGCAGGGTGGCGGCGATCTCGTCGTGGACCGGCTCCACGGTGCCGGTGACGGTGAAGTCGGCCCGTACGCGGTGCTGTTCGGACCAGTCGGCGACGGTCTTCTTCAGCGCTCCGGCCAGCTCGTCGTGCTCCAGGGCGACGGGGGCGAGGTTGTGCACGGAGCGGCGGGCCTCGCCGAGGCTGTGGCGGGCGAGCGCGGCGGCCCGCTCCAGGTGGACGCGGGCGGTCTCCGGATCGCGGTCCGTCAGGGAGGTGACGACCTGGAGCTGGGCGATGATCCCGGTGAGTCCCTGGGCGAGGGTGTCGTGGATCTCGGCGGCGAGCCGACGCCGCTCGTCGTCGACCCCCGCCTCGCGGGCCTGGACGAGGAGTTGGGCGTGCAGGGCGGCGTTCTCCGCCATCGCCTCCTCCAGCCGGAGGTTGGTGCGCTCCAGCTCGGCGATGGTCTCGACCTGGACGCGGGCCTTCTCCTCCTCCCTCATCCCGAGGTGCCAGAAGAAGAGGGCGAGGGAGGTGTTGACGAGGTACAGCGCACAGAAGGCGACCCAGTTCATCAGGGATGCGGGCGGCAGGCCGCCGCTCTGCGAACCGGCCAGGGTGACGGCGGTGGTGAGCAGCCCGATCCGGACGGCGCGCCTGGGCAGCAGGGGTTCGACGTCGAAGTAGCTGAGCGCCGCGTAGATCGCGAAGAACGGGTTGAGCCAGGACAGGGCGAAGGCGAGGAGGGTCCTCATGGCGTAGTAGGCCACCCCGGCCGGGGCGCCCGGAGCGGTACGCTGGCGGGTCCGGCCCCACCAGCCCTGGAGCCCGTACGCCGCCACGACGAGGACCCCGGCCGCGTACATCTCGGTGCGGGTCATGATCAGGTCGGCGGCGACGGCCCCGACGATGACGGACAGGGTGAGGACGGCGTAGGGCCCGTACCGGTAGAACTGCTCCCAGCGCTCCTCGACCGTGCGGGGCCCCGTCAGACCGGACGGGTACGGGGAGCAGGGCGGCTGCGTCATGCGGGCAGTCTCCGTCACTGCCACCGGAAGAGTCGAGCGGCCGCGATGCCCAGTGCCGCAGTCCACAGGGCGAGGACCAGGAGGTGGATCCAGCCCGGCCAGCTCCCGGACGCGGCCTGCTCCAGCGCCTGGGAGGCGGCCCCCAGCGGGGTGATCTCCACGATGCGGCGCAGGGCATCGGGCATCGTCTGGACGGGCAGCCACACCCCGGCGCTGAACATCATCACGAGGTAGGCGCCCGTGCCGAACGCGGTGGCCGCCTTCGTCGTACGGGACAGGGCGCAGATCATGGAGCCCAGGGTCAGCGCGGCGGCGACGGCGAGCAGCAGCGCCAGCAGGTAGCCGGGGAGCTGTTCGGGCAGTGCGACCCCGTAGGCGATCCGGCCGACGACGGTGACGAGGAGCGCGGAGGCGAGGCAGGCCGCGCCGTGCAGCAGGATCTGGGCACAGAGCAGGGCGGAGGGCCGCACCGGGGTGGCGGACATCCGGCGCAGGATTCCGCGCTCGCGGTAGGCGGTGAGGACCGGCGGCATCGCCTGGACCGCCGCCGTGATCATGGCGAGCAGGATCGAGATGGGGACGTACAGGTCGATGACGCGCCGTCCGCCGAGATCGTCCTGCGCCTCCTGGAAGGCGGGGACGAAGCCGAGGATCACCAGAAGAACGGAGGGGAAGGCGAAGATCCAGAACAGGTTGCCCGGTTCGCGGAGGAAGAGCCGGGTCTCGGCGATCAGGACGGCGGCCGCGGGACCGCGTCGCCGGGCGACGCGGGACCCGGGGGCGGTGGCCGGTGCGGTGGTGGTCTCGGTCGGCATGTCAGACGTCCTGTCCGGTGAGGTCGAGGAAGGCTTCGTCGAGGCTGGTCTCGGTGATCCGCAGCCGCCGGGCGGTGACGCCGAGTTCGGCGAGCAGGGCGACGAACGGGGTGACCGTCTCGTCGGTGCCGTGCAGCGCGAGCGCCCCCTCGCGGTCGGGCGGGGTCACGGTCGCGACGCCGGGAAGCGCGGTGAGCCGGGTGAGGTCGGGGCCGGTGAGTGCCCGGGAGGGCACGAAGGAGACGACGGTGGAGCCCGTGGCCCGCCGGATCAGCCCCGCCGGGGTGTCCAGGGCGACGACCTTGCCCCGGTCGATGACGGCGATCCGGTCGCAGAGGCGCTGGGCCTCCTCCATGAAGTGGGTGACGAGCAGGACGGTCACCCCGCCGTCGCGGATCTCCTCGATGAGCTTCCAGGTGTCGCGGCGGGCTCGCGGGTCGAGGCCGGTGGTCAGCTCGTCGAGTACGACGACCTTCGGGTTGCCGATCAGGGCGAGGGCGATGAACAGGCGCTGCTTCTGGCCGCCGGAGAGCTTGGCGAAGCGGGTGGTGAGCTTCTCGTCGAGGCCGAGCCGGGCGGCGAGCGGACGCCAGTCGACCGGGGTCGGGTAGAACGCGCTGTACAGCTCCAGCGCCTCCCGTACGGTCAGTTTGGCCTGGAGCTCGCTCTCCTGGAGCTGGGCGCCGAGCAGCCGCGTCACCCGGTCGTGGTCGGCGACGGGGTCGAGCCCGGCGACCCTGATGGTGCCCGCGTCGGGGATGCGCAGACCCTCCACGCATTCGACGGTGGTGGTCTTGCCCGCCCCGTTGGGGCCGAGGATGCCGAAGATCTCCCCCTCGTCGACGGAGAAGGAGACGTCGTCGACCACGGCACGGCCGGCGTAGGTCTTGCGTACCCCGTTGACTTCGATGATTGCCATGTCCCCCAGGGTTCCGGCGGGCGGGCGCGGGCGGTATCCGCCGTCACGCTCGACGGCGCATCAGCCGATCGGTTGACCCGGGGTACGACCGGTTGACCCGGGGTACGACCGCCGCCGTCGGCAGAGGTTCCGGCCCGGCGGAAATTGGCAGGACCGATGTCAGTGGTGAAACGTAAGGTCGCCCCTGATGCCCAAAAAGCCTGCAGAGCGCACGGACCGGTCCGCCGTGCGCTCCCTCCTGCGCCTGTGGCCCTATGTCCGACCCGTGCGGGTGCGCCTGTTCACGGCCGCCTTCGTGGCGATCCTGGCGTCCTGCCTGGGGCTGGTGATCCCGCTGGTCCTGAAGTGGATGGTGGACGGTCCCGTCGCCGAACGCGATCCGGGCGGGGTGTGGCTGGGAGCGCTGTACCTGCTGCTGCTGGGTATCGCGGAGGCGCTGCTGTTCGGGCTCCGGCGGTGGCTGGTGGCGCGCCCGCTGGCCGGGGTCGAGGCGTCGATGCGGGCGGATCTGTTCCGCCATCTGCAACGGCTGCCGATCGCGTTCCACGACCGCTGGGCCTCGGGTCAGCTGCTGTCGCGCGGGACGACGGACCTGATGCTGCTCCGGATGTTCCTGGCGTTCCCGCTGACCTTCCTGGTCGTCAACACGGCCACGATCCTGGTCGGGTTCGTCATCCTGTTCGCCCAGGACTGGGCGCTCGGTCTGGTGCTGCTGGCGCCCGCGGTGCCACTGGTGATCCTGTGCTCGCTGTTCGAGACGAAGTTCTCGGTGGTCGCGCGCCGGGCCCAGGACCAGGTCGGCGATCTCACCACGGTCGTCGAGGAGAGCGTGCTGGGCATCCGGATCGTCAAGGGCTTCGGCCGGCACCGCAGCCAGGCGCAGGCCTTCCGGGCGCTCTCGCACCGGCTGCGCACCACGGAGCTGGGCAAGGCCCGGCTGCTCGCCGGGGTGTGGGCGCTGATCACCGCCCTCCCGGAGCTGGCGATCGGCGCGGCGCTGGTGCTGGGCACGATCCAGGTGGCGGACGGGACGCTGTCGGCGGGCACGCTGGTGGCGTTCCTGTCCACGGCGCTCGCCCTG
This sequence comes from Streptomyces sp. NPDC026589, assembly GCF_040638385.1. Lineage (NCBI taxonomy): Bacteria > Bacillati > Actinomycetota > Actinomycetes > Kitasatosporales > Streptomycetaceae > Streptomyces > Streptomyces sp. NPDC026589. Next base: position 4,409 of record NZ_JBEZYG010000006.1, on the reverse strand, counting down.
CGCTGGCCGGTGGAGTCGATCGGCTTCCTGCTGGCGATGAGCCAGGAGTCGGCGACCGCGACCGACCGGTATTTCGAGGTGCTGGACGTGGCGGAGGAGCCCGGGGCCGTCGCCGTACGGGAGGGCGCGCCGGCCACCGCCCCGGGGATGGTGTTCGAGGGCGTCGAGTTCCACTACCCGGACGCGGATCCGGGCTCGCCGCCGGTCCTCGCCGGGATCGATCTGCACGTCCGGCCCGGTGAGACGCTGGCGCTGGTCGGGGGCACGGGGTCGGGCAAGACGACGCTGACCGCCCTGGTGCCCCGGCTGCACGAGGTGACCGGCGGGCGGATCACGCTGGACGGCGAGGACATCGCCACGATGGAGCGTTCGCGGCTGCGGGAGCTGGTCTCGGTGGCGTTCGAGGAGCCGACGCTGTTCTCCGCGACGGTCGGCGAGAACGTGACGATGGGCGCGGCCGAAGCGGACGAGAAGCAGGTGCGCCGGGCGCTGTCGGTCGCCCAGGCCGACTTCGTGCACGAGCTGCCCCAGGGGCTGGACACCGAGGTCGGCGAGCAGGGCCTGAGCCTGTCCGGCGGCCAGCGGCAACGCCTCGCGCTGGCCCGCGCGGTGGTCGGGGCGCCGCGCTTCCTGGTGCTGGACGACCCGCTCTCCGCGCTGGACGTGCACACGGAGACGCTGGTGGAGGCGGCGCTGCGGCAGGTCCTGGAGCGGACGACCGCGGTGGTCGTGGCGCACCGGCCCTCCACCGTGATGCTGGCCGACCGGGTGGCGCTGCTGTCCGGGGGCCGGATCGCTGCGGTCGGTACGCATCAGGAGCTGTTGCGCGACAACGCGGAGTACGCCTGGCTGATGTCGGGCGCGGGCAGCGAGCCCACCGCACGGCCTCCCGCCGGCCCGGTGGACACGTCCACAGCGCCGGTGGACACGTCGGCCGCACCGGCCGACACGTCCGCAGCACCCGTGAACACGTCGGCCACATCGGCCGACACGTCCGCAGCACCCGTGAACACGTCGACCGCACCGGCCGACACGTCCGCAGCACCCGTGAACACGTCAACCGCACCGGCCGACACGTCCGCAGCACCGGAGGACGAGCCTGCCGCGCCGCACCCCGCCACCGCGGTGAGCGCCCCCGTACAGCAGGTCCCCGCCGAGGAGGGCAGTGCCCGATGACCACGACCACCGACAACGCCTCGCTCCCGGCCGCCGACGACGACGGGCCGCCGAAGAGCCGGGTCGCGCCCGCGCCCGGCCGCGTGGACGACCCGTTCGACCGGGACGACCTGCCCGCGCCGCCCGGGGCGACCAGGGCGCTGCTGTTCTCGCTGCTGGCCCCGATGCGGGGCCGGGTCGCGGTCTCGGCCCTGCTCCTGCTCGTCCAGCAGGTCGCGATGCAGGCGGGCCCGCTGCTGGTGGCGTACGCCATCGACAGGGGGGTTCCGGCGTTCCGGGACCATGACTACGGGCCGCTGATCGCGGTCGCGATCGCCTACACGCTCTGTTCCACCGCCGCGGGCGTCCTCCAGTACACCTTCGTCCGGGCCGCCGCACGGATCAACCAGGACGTGCTGCTCGATCTGCGCGGCCGGATCTTCCGGCACGCGCAGGCGCTCAGCGTCGACTTCCACGAGCGCTACACCTCGGGCCGGCTGATCTCGCGCTCCACGACGGATGTGGAGTCGCTGCGGGAGCTGCTGAGCGAGGGACTCCAGGAACTGATCGGCGTGGTCCTGTCGTTCGTGTCGATCGCGTTGGTACTGCTCTGGCTGGACCTGGGGATCGGCGCGATCGCCACGCTCTCCTTCGTACCGCTGTATCTGATGGTGCGCCTGTACCGGCGGCGGGCGTCCGTCGCGTTCGCGGCGCGGTCGACGGCGATCGCCGCGGTGATCGTGAAGTTCGCCGAGACGATGAACGGCATCCGTCCGGTCCAGGCGTTCCGCCGCGAGCGGAGCAACGACACCGTGTTCACGGCGCTGAACACCCACCACGAGCGGGCGAACGGCGACGCGATACTGGAGATGGCCCGCTATGTCATCGGTTCGCGGCTGATCGCGAACACGGCGGTGGCCGGCATGGTTCTGTGGGGCGCCTACCGGGTCGCGGACGGAACGCTGGCGCTCGGGGTGCTGGCGGCGGCGGTGCTGTACATGCGCCGGCTGTACGACCCGATCGACCGGCTGGGCATGTTCCTCAACTCCTACGAGTCGGCGGCCGCTTCGCTGGCGAAGATCGCCGGGTTGCTGGCCCAGACGCCGAACGTCCCGGAGACCGACCGGCCGAAGGAACTGCCGCCGCGCCAGGGCGGGCTCCCCGGCCGGGAGATCACGTTCGAGGGGGTGCGGTTCGCCTACCGTACGGGCGGCGAGGTGCTGCCCACGTTCGACCTGCGCATCCCGGCGGGCCGGACGGTGGCGGTCGTCGGGTCGACGGGCGCGGGCAAGTCGACGCTGGCCAAGCTGCTGGCCCGGTTCTACGACCCGACCGAGGGCCGGGTCCTGCTGGACGGCACCGACCTGCGCGACCTGGACACCGCCGAGCTGCGCCGGGGCGTGGTGATGGTGACGCAGGAGGCGTTCCTGTTCTCCGGGACGGTCGCGGAGAACATCGCGATCGGCCGCCCGGACGCCACCCGCGAGGAGATCGAGCACGCCGCGAGGGCGATCGGGGCGCACGACTTCATCGCCGCTCTGCCGGACGGCTACGACACGGACGTGCGCAAGCGGGGCGGGCGCATCTCGGCGGGCCAGCGGCAGTTGGTGGCGTTCGCCCGGGCCCTGCTGGCGAACCCGGCGGTGCTGATCCTGGACGAGGCGACCAGCTCTCTGGACGTCCCCGGCGAGCGGGCCGTGCAGCGGGCCATGGACACGGTGCTGCACGGCCGCACGGCGGTGGTGATCGCTCACCGGCTCTCCACGGTGGAGATCGCGGACCGGGTGCTGGTGATGGAGCACGGCCGGATCGTGGAGGACGGCGCACCCGCCGAACTGATCGGCGGGACGGGGCGGTTCGCGGGGTTGCACCGGACGTGGAAGGACAGCCTGGCCTGAGCCGAGGATGCTCCCTCGCCTCGCTACCGAAAGGCGCTACTGCCGAAAGGCGTTGACGGCACGTGGCGCTGTGGGGGGTGCTGTTGTCTGTGACCCCCTCCACGGCGTCCCGAATCGCGCCAGGTAGTGCCACACCTTCTTGACCGCCTGGGGGTCATAGAGGCCGGCGCGTGCCGAGTTTCCGATGATCCGGGGATCGAGCATGCCGTCGACCGCGATCCGCGTGCCCAGGTCGACGTATTCCTGGCCGCGGTAGTCGGGGTGACGTCGGAGTTCTTCCACCCCGAGTCGGAAGCCGGGGTGCCACTCCACCGGGCAGCCGAGACGCAGAGCCGCGCCCTCGACCGCCGTGCCTCGGTAGCAGGGGTCCAGCACCAGCGCCTCCACATCACATCGCAGGTGGACCGACGCGTGCACCTGCGCCTCGATGTAGTCGTCGAGCTCGTCCTGACGGTCGGCGCAGGCGAGGGAGCATCCTCGGCTCAGGCCAGGCTGTCCTTCCACGTCCGGTGCAACCCCGCGGACCGCCCCGTCCCGCCAGCTGTTCCCGTTCAAGATCACTCAGAGACAGGCCCGCCTTCGGTCGCCCCGGCCGGTCTGCGTCCGCCAGGCCCTCAAGCCGTGACTCCGTGAACCGCTTGCGCCACTTGCCGACCGTCATGGCCGACACACCCAAGTCCTCGGCAAGCCGCGCGTACACGACGTCCGGCTCGGCACACCGCAACACAATGCGCGCCCGGACAGCCAACCTTGACGCCCCCTGTGACCAGCGCACCAGTTGGTCACGCTCGTCAGCGGTCAACACGAACTCGGCGGAAGAGCGCCCCGAAAACGACATCCTGAAACCGTAGCAACTTAACGCCAGGATTTCCGGCGCAGGATACTAGTACTCCAGCCGGACTTCGGTGTATGTCCTGGTCAACGGCTTGAGCGTGGGGATTTTAGCGGGGTGGTGCCGGGTGTGGGGCGGGTTCGCCCGGCCTGTCCCGCGAAGGAGTGACCGCGCCGTGTGTGTGTCAGCGGCGGGGACAGCCATCGCATGTGATCGATGATGTACCCGCCTCCGCGTGGGAACAAGAGCTGGAAGAACTCTTCTTGCGGATCGGACACCGCTTCCCCCGCGTCGAGCCCAGACGCCGGATGCGGGACTACGTGCGAGACCTGCTCGGGCCCGTGGGGCGCAAGAACTCCTGGCAACTGGCCGAGTTCGCCGGGCACCCCACCCCTGACGGGCTGCAGCACCTCCTGGGGAAGAGCCGCTGGGATACGCGACGACCTGCAGGGATACGTCGCCGAACACCTCGGCACCGACGAGGGCATCCTGATCATTGATGACACCGGATTCGTCAAGAAGGG